>DASYUA010000015.1:0-63835 GCA_036001665.1 Tepidisphaeraceae bacterium | reverse complement strand
GTGCCTGGGGGTGAGGAAGAGGGAGCGGCGGCGGGGGGAGGGGGTGTGAAAGGGGGAGGGAGGGGGCGGAGGGGAAGCGGGAGCGCCCAAGGACTGGGCGTTGCCGGCGGTGGCGTCGGCCACGATGCGGGTGATGTGGGGCATTAACGAGGTTCGGTAGTCTTTGAGGCTCATGAGTGGACCGCATCCCTGCGGTCATTAGGCATAGATAAGGCGGCCGCGCGGAGTGGGGATAGGACGCCCCATTGAGCGGGCGGTTTCGACCCATTCGCGCGCGACTCGATCGACAGCGGCGAGGGCTTTTGCCTTAGTGGGGCCGTCGGCAGCGCATCCGGGAAGTTCAGGAACTTCGGCGATGAAGGCCTGGTCTTCGGCACTCCAATAGATGATGACTTCGTATTTCATTGCGAACTCTCTGGTATCTCCGATCGGTATTTTAGCATGATCTGGCGCACTTGTTTGACCTGATATGGTTTTGCGCCGCCGCCTTTGAGGGCCTGAAGATTGAGGATTTCTTCAATGCCCTGACGCCAGTAAATATGATGCCCGCCTTTGATTCGGCGCAAGAATCCCAAATATTCCAGCAGCCTGCACAGATCGGCAAATCGGACGTTGGTATCGGCTCGGCCACTCAGAACCGTGTCGCAAATCTTGCGAATTGATGCCATGCTGACGTCCGTTTTCAGGGGCGCTGAAATCCATGTCGGGCGTCGGAGCACTTAACTGCACCCCATCGAGTTGCCGCAGTTGAGGCATTTGTAGCAGGTGCCGGAGCGGACGGTGATGGCGCCGCAGACGTCGCAGGCGGGGGCGTCTTGCTGCATTTCGACGCCTTGCTGGCTGAGGGGGTCGGCGATGATGAGACGCGGGGAGGCGGAGGGATTTTGGGGGTCGAGCCTGGGTTGGATTTCGAGGCCGGGTTCGGGGGAGGAGGGATTGCGGCCGTGGCCGTTGCCGTTTTTGCGGGAGGTGTGGAGGTCGGGGATGGGATCGGCGGAGTGCTGAGTACTGAGTGCTGAGTGCTGAGTAGCCTCACCCTGGCCATCTCCCGGGTTAGCGGGAGAGGCCGAGGGAGGTTGAGCCGTCGCCGGAGCCACCGGGGCGGCGGGAGAAGATGAGGGGGGACGGGATTGCGAGCGCTTGGGGGCGTTGGCAGCGCGGTAGCCGGGGATGAATTCCATGGCGAGCCAACGGAAGATGTAGTCGATGAGGGATTTGGCCATGGGGATTTCGGGGTTGCGGGTCATGCCGCTGGGTTCGAAGCGGACGTGCTCGAATTTGCGGACGAGGGAATCGACGGGGACGCCGTACTGGAGGGAGACGGAGACGAGGGTGGCGATGGTGTCCATGAGGCCGCCGATGGTGGAGCCTTCTTTGGCCATGGTGATGAAGACTTCGCCGGGGGAGCCATCGTCGTAGAGGCCGACGGTGATGTAGCCTTCGTGGCCCTGGACGTCGAATTTGTGGGTCTTGGCGTTGCGGGTGTCGGGGAGGCGGCGGCGCAGGGGACGCTCGACGATGCGCTCGATGATTTTTTCGATGGGTTGGATGGGGGCGGAAGAAATATTGTCTGAGCGCATGGGGCCCACGGGCGAGGCGCCCGTGCCACTTTGAGAGGAAGAGGAAACGGTGGTGGCGGCGCGGGCCACCTCGGTGGCGACTTCTTCACGGGCGGCGGCTATGGCATCTTCATCTTCGGCGTCGGTTTTGTCGTCGAGATCTTGGTCGGATTTGATGTTGAGGGGCTGGGAGAGCTTGGAGCCGTCGCGGTAGAGGGCGTTGGCTTTGAGGCCGAGTTTCCAGGAGAGGAAGTAGGAATTTTTGATGTCTTCGACGGTGGCTTCGTTGGGGAGGTTGATGGTTTTGGAGATTGCGCCGGAGATGAAGGGCTGGGCGGCGGCCATCATGCGGATGTGGCCTTCGACGGGGATGTAGCGGACGCCGATTCGGCCGCATTTGTTGGCGCAGTCGAAGACGGGGAGGTGCTCGGGCTTGAGGAGGGGCGCGCCTTCGATGGCGCCTCGGCCGCAGATGACGTCGGAGGCTTCGGCGATTTGTTTGCGTGAGAAGCCGAGTTTGTGGAGGAGGTTGAAGCCGGGGGATTGCCATTCGGATTCGGCGATGCCGAGGCGGGCGAGGGTTTGGGCGCCGATGGACCAAGGGCTGAAGGCGAAGGAGAGCTCGAACATGGCGGGGAGGCTCTCCTCGATCTTGTGGAGCTCATCTTCGGTGAAGCCGGCGCGCTTGAGGGTGGCGCGGTTGACGTGGGGGGCTTCTTCGAGGGAGAGAGTGCCCAGGACGTAGCGGAGGATGTCGTGGATTTCGGAATTGGAGTAGCCGAGGTTGCGGAGGGCGGGCTCGAGGGATTGGTTGGCGATTTTGAAGTAGCCGCCGCCGGCGAGTTTTTTGAATTTGACGAGGGCGAAATCGGGTTCGACGCCGGTGGTGTCGCAGTCCATGAGCAGGCCGATGGTGCCGGTGGGGGCGATGACGGTGGACTGGGCGTTGCGATAGCCGTGGCGCTCGCCGAGGGCGAGGGCGCGGTCCCAGCATTCCTGGGCGGCGTGGAGGAGGGTGGAGGAGAGGAGGGGGTCGGAGTTGGAGAATTGGGTGGTGTCGATGGGGACTGGCGCGATTTCCAGGCCTTCGTAGGATCCTGCGTTGGAAGTTGGACGTTGAGCGTTGGACGTTGAACGTTGAATTTCACCCGACTGAGAACGTCCAACGTCCAACTTTGAACGTTCAACATCCAAAGAAGAGGACGAAGTGGCGCGGCGGTGGTTGCGGATGACGCGGAGCATGTCCTGGCGGTTTTCTTCGTAGCCGGGGAATGCGCCGAGTTCTTTGGCCATTTCGGCGGAGGCGGCGTAGCTTTCGCCGGTGAGGATGGCGGTGAGGGCGGCGCAGATGGCGCGGCCTTTTTCGGAGTCGTAGGGGATGCCGGCCTGCATGAGCATGGCGCCGAGGTTGGCGTAGCCGAGGCCGAGGGTGCGGAATTTGTAGCTCAGGGTGGCGATTTCCTCGCTGGGGAAGCTGGCCATGAGGACGGAGATTTCCAGGACGATGGTCCAGAGGCGGATGGCGTGCTTGTAGGCCTCGATGTCGAAGCGGCGCGATTCGGGGTCGAAGAAGGTGAGGACGTTGAGGCTGGCGAGGTTGCAGGCGGTGTCGTCGAGGAACATGTACTCGGAGCAATTGTGGACGGTGATGCCGGCGGCGATGAAGGATTCGGTCGTGGGCTCGGTCATGTCGAAGACGGGCCGGCGGCCCAGCGGCGAGAGGGTGCAGACGTGGTCGAAGTTGCCGGCGTCTTCGGAGCGGGCGATGGCGAAGGTGACGGCCTGGGCGAGATGCTCGAGTTTTCGGCCGGGCATGAGGCCGATGTATTTGGCAAAAGATCGGAGGCTGCCCGAATCGATACGCAGGCCGTGGCGTCTCGAATCTGCGTTGCGCGAGGTCGTGGAGTCGCAGGTTCCGTCCCGAATAGCCGGGATTCCACCCAGCGTGACCCCGTTGCCAGGCCGCGGGGGCGCGGACTGTCGATCGGGCAGCCCTCCGAAATTAATAATGTCGGAGTTGATAGTTGATAGTTGAGAGTTGATAGCGGGAGAGAGGGAGGATTGGATGCCGAAGCCGAGGAGGAGGAGCTGAACATCTTCGAGGAGGCCGAGGTTGTCGGAGATGAGCTCGAGGGTGTTGTTTTTGATTTGGGCGTCGGCGGTGAAGAGGCCGCGGAGCAGGTGTTTTTGGGCGGCGAGGCCGGAGGTGAAGGCTTCTTCGGCCAGACGGCGGCGCGAGCCTTCGGTGCGGATGAAGGCGCTGAGGCGCGAGATGAGGCGGCGGTTGGTGAGGCGGACGGTGAGCGTGGAGCCATCCGAGTCGACGTCATTGACCATCAGCTCGTTGACGTAGTCATCGTCGTAGGTGGGTTGCTGGCCCCAGGTTTCCTGGACGTAGGTTGCGAAGTCGTCGATCTGCTCGGGGTGCTTGAGGCAGGCGTCGAGGTGGAGGGCGGAGGGGTCGCCGTTGGCGGCCGAGATGAAGAGGCCGAGAAGTTGGAAGAAGCGGGCATCCTGGGGCTCGCCGATTTCCTGGACACAGGCGGGTTTGGAGGGGAGTTTGATTTCGTCATGGGTGTTGAGATCCTGGGCCTCGACCCAGCCGCGATTTTTTGTCCACACTTTGTGATTGGCGGTGAGCTGAACGCGATAGCCGCCGGAGGTGCGGAGCTCGAAGCATTCCTGGATGCCGGTGGGGAATGCGCCTTCGGTGGTGTGGATTTCCTGGCCGTGGAGATTGGTGACGACGCGGGTGGGCAGGTGGATCATCTGGTCGATGCGCCGCCAGATGCCGCCGGGGGTGAGGATGCGGGTGTCGCCGGTGACGCAGGGATTGGAAGCGCGGATCGGGCCGGAGCGGGGGCAGGTGTGCCATTCGTTAATGGTGTCGTCGTATTGCACGCCGGGATCGGCACAGCGCCAGGCGGCGAAGGAGATCTGCTCCCACAGCTCGCGGGCCTTCATGGTCTTGGAGATTTTCCCATCCGTGCGACGGGTGAGGTTCCAGGTTCCATCTTCCTCGACGGCCTTGAAGAAGCGATTGGGGATGCGGACGGAGTTGTTGGAATTCTGGCCGGAGACGGTGTAGTAGGCCTCGCCGTTGAAGTCGTAGTCGAGCTTGAGGCCGAGTTTCTTGGCGAGTTCCTTGTGCTCCTTGGGGAGATGCTTGATGCCCTCGGCCATGCAGGCGACCTTCAGCTCTTCGCGGACTTTCCAGTTGATGAACTGCTCGACATCGGGGTGATCGAGGTCGAGGCAGACCATTTTGGCCGCGCGGCGGGTGGTGCCGCCGGATTTGATAGCGCCGGCCGCGCGGTCGCCGATTTTGAGGAAGGACATGAGGCCGGAGGATTTGCCGCCGCCGGAGAGTTTTTCGTTTTCGCCGCGGAGCCTGGAGAAATTGGAGCCGGTGCCGGAGCCATACTTAAATAGCCGGGCTTCGCGGGTCCAGAGGTCCATGATACCGCCGGGATTTACGAGGTCATCACTCACAGATTGGATGAAACAGGCGTGAGGTTGGCTGTGGGTGTAAGCATCTTTGGAACGGAGCGTCTCGCCGGTGCGTGGATCGTTGTAGAAGTGGCCCTGGGCCGGGCCGGTGATGCCGTAGGCGAAATTCAGGCCGGTGTTGAACCATTGGGGGGAGTTGGGGGCGCACATCTGGTGCAGGAGCATGTAGACCATCTCGTCATAGAACGCCTGGCCATCCTCGGCCGTGTCGAAGTAGCCGTGCTTCTCGCCCCAGAAGCGCCAGCAGCCGGCGAGACGATTGATGACCTGCCGGGCGGAGCGCTCGGGGCCGGTGACGATGTTGCCCTGGGCATCGCGGATGGGCTGGCCCTTCTCATCGGTCTGGGGAACGCCGGCCTTGCGGAAGTATTTGCTCACCATGATGTCGGTGGCGAGCTGGGACCATTGGCGCGGGATTTCCGCATCGTGCATCTCGAAGACGACCGAGCCGTCAGGGTTGGTGATGCGGCTGGTGCGCTGTTCATATTGCACTGTGCTGAAGGCGTCCTGGCCGGGTTTGGTGAAGCGACGGGTGATTTTCATGGTCTTCCTCGGTCCCTGGGCATTTATTTCAATTTGGTGGGCAGTGCCCACCCTACATTTTCAAATCAATCAAGGCGATAGTTCCCCGACGCGGCGAAAAGAGGCCGCGGAGGCGAATGAATCGGATGGATCAGCCTTTCAAAAAGTACAGACGATGAATTTGCTTCGCATCAAAACTGGTATCTTCCTTGACCACGTTCCCATTCAGGAGCACGCGTTTGTTCTCGGGGAGGAAAATCAGCTTGTCGGCATAGCGCACGGGAGTTGAGTAGACGAGCTTGCCGGATTTTTTGTCGGTGATGAAGACGGTTCCGGCCTCGGGGGCGGAGAAGCCGAGGGCGGCGGAGCGCTCGGCGACGAGTTGGGCATCCCTGGGAACGGCGGCGCCGTTTGAGGAGCAGCCGGCAGCGCTGATCAGCAGGACCAGGCTCAGGGGGAGGCGGAGGTTGGGAATTCTGGAGATCATTGCGTCAAAGATGGTGTGCTAAAGCACACCCTACAGGTCCATCCAATCAATCAACCTTGGGTAACGTCAGCCCGTTCTGGTCCTGATACTTCCCACGCTTATCCGCATAGCTCTTGGAACAAGTCCGCTCACCTTTGAGAAAAATGAGCTGGGCGATTCCTTCGTTGGCGTAGATCTTGGCCGGCAGGGGGGTGGTGTTGGAGATTTCCAGGGTGATTTTGCCGCGCCATTCGGGCTCGATGGGGGTGACGTTGACGATGATGCCGCAGCGGGCGTAGGTGGATTTGCCGACGCAGATGGCCAGGTAGTCGCGGGGCATGTCGATGTATTCGATGGTCTCGCACAGGGCGAAGCTGTTGGGGGGGATGAGGACGTGGTCCTTGCCGGTTTCGCGGGTGTCGATGGCGACGAAGGATTCTTCGGAGAAATTCTTGGGGTCGATGATCGAGGCGTTGATGTTGGTGAAGATCTTGAAGACCGATCCGACGCGGATGTCGTAGCCGTAGGAAGAGACGCCAAAGCTGACCCGGCCGGGCCGCTTGATGTTTTCCTCGAAGGGCTCAATGCCGATCAGTTCGCGGATTTGGGTGTCGCAGAGAATGGCCATGGTACGTCCAGTGAAAAAGTCCTCGTCCATGGATGGGGTGCCGGAGCACGCCCGACGGCCAGTTGGGGGCCGCAAAACAACGCCCAGCGGTTCCACCACTGCGCCACGATTTCAGTCGTCAGCCGGCCGCAATTCGGATGCCGACTGTTAGGATAAGATTAGCATATTGCTAACGACTGACCACAATACTTGATTTCACTCTTCTACCCCTATATCTGGTATAGGTCAAGGTGAACTTCACTAATTATTGTATGTGCCCGGCTATCGAAAGGCTAAGTTTTGGCTGTTACTTTTCTTACGGTAGCAGAATTTTTTTGAAGTGGATGTTGAGGATGTGCAAAGGGCAGTTTATCCACCGGTTGAACACCGTGGGATGGTGGAAAAGGTGGAGATAGGTCGCTGGAGGGCCAACTGAAGGGCGAAAAAGAAAGTCCGGCACAGCCGGACCTACGGGAGGTGGCTGTGCCGGATTAAGTTGGCAAAGACGACGGGGGTTAACGGATGTCGTCGTTAGAGCGGTCGCGATCGCGACTGGTGTCGTTGTAGCGATCGGTGTCGGAGTTGAAGCTGTCGCGGGTGCCTTCGACGAAGTAGAGGCGGAAGCGGTGATCGGGGTTCAGATCGCGGTTGACAACGCTCTGGCCTTCGATCGTGGCCCGGCCGCTGCGGTTATCGAGGGCGAAACGCTCGCCATCGCGCATGAAGCCTGACCAGACAACGCGGCGGCTGTCGACGTCATACACGTAGAGCTTGCCGTCATGGGGGGTCTTGTAGCTGATGTCCTGACGATCGGATTCGCGGACCAGACGTGCGCCGCTGGGGACGCCGTTGTCGAAGTCGGCCGGATATTTCATATCGTAGCCGGTGTGGTCGCGGGCTGTGCCGCGATCATGGCTGATGCGGTCATCGCGGGTGGTGGTTTTGTCCTTGCTGTCGTCCTTGTCGCCGCCGAGGCCTAGCGTTTCACAGCCGGCGGTGAGGGTCAGGCCCAGCAACAGGGCAGGAAGGGTCTTTTTCAACATGGTATACCTCCGTGAAAGCTGAATCGAAGCGGAAGGCCGCGGGTGGCCATTATCTGAGGATGGATTGCAATAAGGGTGCCATGGGGCGGCGGGCGAGCCGAGCGAAAGACACAGATTGGACGGATTTTGCTTGAATGCGAAGGATGGGCGCGGTTGAATTTCCCCCTCGAAGATTCAAAGAGCCCTCCACAAGCGGTGATTGCTCAGACCACCACTACGGTTTGACTGATCACCGCTTTTTTTGCGCACGTAACACGGGCGTCCCGCCCGTATGAGCACGGGCAAGATGCCCGTGGTACTGCGGACTACTTCTTGGCCTGATCGAAGAAGCCAATGAAGTAGAGGAAGCGGTTCTGATTGAGGACAGGAATGTGCAGCTCCAGTGCCTTGTTTTTGACGTCTTCGTAGGCTCTGGCGGCTTCTTCGGCCTTCTTCTGCTCGAACTCGCGGATGGGGTCATCCTTGAGCTGCTCGGGGGGGATGTTGGGGACGACGGGCTGCTTGCCCATCACCAGGAAGTCGGTGTCGATGTTGAGGTCTTCGGTGACGATGCCGCCCCACTGGGCAACGAGGCGCTTGACCACATCCGCTTCCTGGGGGGTGGCGACGTTGTTCTGGTCGATGTCGAAACTGCCAAAGATTTTGAAGCGGAATTTGACGTTGGGGTCATAGATCAGATTGGCGATCAGGTCGCCGACGAAGATCTGTGAGCCGGCCGACTGCTTGATGATGCGGGCTTCGCTGCTGCCGGGGGAGACGCGGGTGATTTCGATGGAGGCCTTGCCGGCCGGGAGCGATTCATCGTTGTTGGTCTGGAGGCGGGGGATGCCTTCGTTCTTGTCGTAGACCTCGAAGGTCATGCCGGGGCTGATCTGCTGGCCGAGGCCGCGGTTGACGTAGACGGTGCCGCTCTTGCCGTTGCCGATCTGGGTGACAGCGCCGTCGGGGCGGCGGATGGCGGTTTCGGCGGTGCCGGCGACCTTGAAACGGCTCATGGTCGAATAGGCCTTTTCCAGATCTTTCTTGAGCTTGTCGAGGTCCTGCTGGCGGGTGGTGAGCTGGGTGTTGAGATCTTCCAGGGCTTTGCGGTCTTTTTCCACGGTGTCGGCCAGGGTTTTTTCGAGGCCGGCGACCTGTTCATCCTTGCCAGCGCGATATTTGGTGGTTTCATCGACGCTGGTTTTGGTTTCGGTGCGGGCGGCTTCCACAGTGACGCGGTGCGTGTCGAGCTCTTTCTGATAGAGGGCGGTCTGCTTCTTGAGATCTTCGGCACAGGTGGCCATCTGCTGCTTGAGCTGATCGGCCTGATGCTGCCGCTCGATGATGGCGGCGGCGAGGACCATGATGGCATTGTTGAGGGAGCCGGCGGGGACGGCCGCGCCGGCGGGTTCGAGTGTCTTGTTGACGGATTGGACGGTGGTGGCAGCGGATTCGACGGCTTTGGCGGGGGAAGTATTGGCCTGGCCGGTGATGGCTTTGGCCAGGTCCTCGCGCTGGGAGCGCATGATGTCGAACATGGAGCGGCCGCGGTTGGCGGGATCGGATTGGAGCGATTTGACGGCCTCAAAATCCGGGTCGGTCATCTCGGTGGTTTTGATGACGTCCGCATACTTCTTGCCAAGAACCTCCAATTGTTTCTCCTTCACCTTGTTGTCGGCATTGGTGGTGAAGAAGAGAACGGTGGAGACGAGAAACAGAACGACAAAGATCACGAGCGCGGTGATAAGGCCAGCGCGGGAACCTGGTTGACTGACGGCAGCCATGTGGGAAACCTCCGCAATGGTGTGAAAACATCGGTGCAGACGCTACGGCAGAGTGGCTAATTTAACGAGTGTGGATGCGTCGGGTCAAGGAAAAGGCATATACTTAGGAGAAGAAGTCAGAATTCAGAAGTCAGAATTCAGAAGCAGGTTAGGAAGCCTTTTTGGCATGGGCAAGTCGTTTTACATCATTGACGGGCACGCACAGATATTCAGGGCGTTTTATGCGCCGTTTCGGGAGCTTTCCAGCCCGACGGGGGAGCCGACCAAGGCGACCTATGTTTTTACGCAGATGCTGCTGAACCTGATCTCGCAGCGGAAGCCGGATTATCTGGCGATGGTGATCGACAGCGGGGATGAATACGTCTTCCGCAAGGAGATTTATCCGGAATATAAGGCCAACCGGCAGGACACGCCGGTGGATCTGGAGCCGCAGGAGAAGCGGATCCTGCGGATCGTCAAGGATGCGGGGATTCCGGTTTTCGCCAGGAGGGGGTTTGAGGCGGATGATCTGATTGCGACGATGGCCAGGAAGCTGTGCGATCAGGGGTGGGACATTGTGCTGGTGTCGAAGGACAAGGACCTGAGACAACTCATTAATGACTGCACGCGGATGTATGACGTGCAATCGGACACGTTTACCGATGCGGCGAAGATGGAGACGGACCTGGGATATGGGCCGGGGGAGGCGGTCGAGGTGCAGACGCTGATGGGGGACAATATTGATAATGTGCCGGGGATTCCGGGAGTGGGGGAAAAGACGGCCGCGAAGCTGATTAAGAAATATGGCAGGGCGGAGGCGGTGCTGGAGCACCTGGATGAGCTGACGCCGAAATTGCGGGAGAATTTTGAGAAGTTTGGCGAGGTTCTGCCGACGACGCGGAAATTGGTGACTCTGAAGAACGATGTGGAGTTTGAATTTCGGCCGGAGGATTGCAAGTTTTTTGGCGTGGATATGAATGCGCTGAAGGGGCACTTTGAGGAGCTGGGATTCAGCGCGTTGCTGAAGAGATTGGGATTGCAGGAGGGGCAGTCGCAGGAGGATGTGGACGTAGCGCGGCGGATTCCAACCCGCAAGAAGCAGGAGGGGTTTTCGGAGAGCCTGTTTGGGCCACCGGCGGGAGACGCACAGGCGCCCGCGGCGGGTCCGACGATGACTTCGACGGATTGCGACTATCGGCTGATCACATCCGAGCGGCAGTTCACGGATTTTCTGACCGAGCTGAAGAAGCAGAAGCGGTTTGCTTTTGATACGGAGACGGATGCGCTGGGGGCGATGAATTCGAATCTGATCGGGCTGAGTTTCAGTTGGGAGGAGGGGACGGGGTGGTATGTGCCGGTGAAGGGGCCGGCGGGGTGCGAGCATTTGCCTTGTGAGAAGGTGTTGGCCGCGCTGAAGACGGTTTTGGAGGATGCGAAGGTTGGGAAGATCGGGCACAACATCAAGTATGACCTGCTGGTGATGCGCAACGCGGGGATCACGCTGCGCGGCATTGTAATGGACACGATGATCGCGGCGTTTCTGCTGGATGCGAGCCGGATGCAGTTTGGGATCGATCAACTGGCCCGCGATCTGCTGAATTTCAAGAAGATCTCCACGACGGAATTGATTGGGAAGGGCAAGGAGCAAGTGGGGATGCACCGGCTGCCGCTGGAGCAGGTGGCGCGATACGCGGCCGAGGATGCGGATGTGGCGTGGAGGCTGGGGGAGATGCTGCGGGGGAAATTGTCGGAGCTGAGTGCGCTGCAAAAATTGAATGATGACCTGGAGACGCCGCTGGTGGATGTGGTGGCGGAGATGGAATTCAACGGGGTGGCGATCGATCCGAAGATTCTCAAGCAGCAGAGCGAGGTGCTGGGGACGCGGGCGGATGCGCTGCGGGGGGAGATCATGGAGGCGGCGGGGTGCAGCTTCAATCCGGATTCGACGAAGCAACTGGCGGATGTGCTGTTCAATAAGCTGGGGTTGAAGGTCATCAAGCGCAACAAGACGGGGCCGAGCACGGATGTGATGGTTTTGGAGCGATTGGCGGCCGAGCATCGGTGTCCGCGATTGATTTTGGAATACCGAAGTTTGGTGAAGCTGAAGAACACGTATCTGGACAATCTCACCGATTATGTGAATCCGCGGACGAACCGGATTCATGCCAGCTTCAATCAGACGGGGGCGGCGACAGGGAGGCTGTCGTGTTCCGATCCGAATTTGCAGAACATCCCGATTCGGACGGATGAGGGGAGACGGATTCGGCTGGCGTTTGTGGCCGGGGGAGAGGACAAGGTTTTGCTGACGGCGGACTATTCGCAGATCGAGCTGCGGGTGTTGGCGCACTTCACGGAGGAGCCCGCGCTGCTGAAGGCGTTTGAGGCGGATGAGGACATTCATCGGGCGGTGGCCTCCGAAGTTTTCAATGTGCCGCTGGAGGCGGTTTCGAAGGCGCAGCGGGGACAGGCCAAGACGATCAATTTTGGGATCATATACGGTGTGTCGGCCATGGGGTTGGCGCGGCGCATTGAAGGATTGTCGGTGACGGCGGCGCAGGATCTGATCAATGCGTACAACAAGCGGTTTCCATCGATCCTGAAGTTCATGGACAAGTGCGTGATGGATGCGCAGGCCAATGGATTTGTGGAGACGATTTTGGGGCGGCGGCGGCGGATTCCGGAGCTGCAAAGTCCGGTGTTGGCGCAGCGGAATGCGGGGGAGCGGATGGCGATCAACTCGGTGGTGCAGGGATCGGCCGCGGATCTGATCAAGGTGGCGATGCTGAACATTTTCCGGCGGCTGAAGGAGGAGAATCGGCCGAGCAAATTGCTCATGCAGGTGCATGATGAGCTGGTGTTCGAGAGTCCGGCGGAGGGGGTGGAGAAGGAGGCGGCGATGATCCAGTCGGAGATGAACCGGGCGATGACGCTGAAGGTGCCGCTGAAGGTGGAGGTGGGGTGGGGGACGAATTGGCAGGAAGTGAAGTAGGAATTTGCGATTTTCGATTTGCGATTGGGCGGTCTTGCCACATCGGAGGGGGTAATTGGTAGCACATGATGATGCGCCACCTGTCGATTCTCGTTCTCTTTACTCTGGCGGTGCCGCTGCCCGCGCAGGTGGTCAGGTTGGATGGTGAGCTGCTGAAAGGATCGGGGACGGTGGCGAAAATAGCGTCGCTCGTGGACGTGCGGATTTTGAGCGATCTGCCGGCGGGGGAGAAGGGGACGCTTTGGTCGAGCTGGGGGGATGGGTGTGTGGCCAAGAATGGTCGCTATTACTTTGCAGTTGGGAATCATCTGGATCTGGCCAAGGGAGCGGGGCAGTCGAGGATTTACGAGTTTGATCCGAAGACGAAAAACGTGAAGCTGGTGGTGAACGTTCGGGATGTGATTGAGGACACCAAGATCGCGGCGGGGAAGATTCATGGCCGGATTGATCAGGGAGCGGATGGGTGGCTGTATTTTGCGACGTACTGGGGGAAGGTGCCGGATCAGGCGGATTTTTCGGCGGGGTTCAAGGGGTCGGCGCTGCTGCGATATGAGCCGGAGAGTGGAAAGCGCGAATTGCTCGGTGTGCCGGTGGAAGGACAGGGATTGCCGACGTCGATTTTAGATTCGCAGCAGATGCTGTTTTATTCGTACGCGGTCTATTCCGGTGACTTTGTGGTGTATGACCTTGCCAAGCGCGAGGTGAAGTTTCGCGCGGGTGGCGATGATCAGGAAGGCAATCGCAACATCATGCTCGACCGCGATGGCAATGCGTACTTCAGCACGAAAGGCGGGGGCATCGGCCGGTATTCTCGAGAGAAGAACCAGATTGAGGCAACGAAGGCGAAGCTTCCGGGCGGATCGCTGCGGGCTTCGACGGATGCGGCCAGGAGCGGGGTGATTTTTGGGATGACTCAGGCCGGTGAGATGTTTTGGTTCGATCCGAAGACCGAAGTGGTGGAGGACCTGGGGGCGAATCTGGGGAGGGAATATACGGCGGTGATGGTGCTGAGCCCGGATGAGAAGTTTGTCTATTACGCGCCGGGGGCACATGGAAGCGGCGTGAGGCTGGGGACGCCGATTGTGCAGTACGACATCGCGGCCAAACGGCACAAGGTAATCGCGTTCCTGAACCCGGCGATGCGGCAGCAGTTCAAGTACAACATCGGCGGCACGTACAACATCAAGCTCTCGGCCGATGGGGCGACACTGTTCTGCACGTTCAATGGCGCGCCGCTGGAGGCGGGGGCCAAGAAAGAAGCGGCGTTTGGGCGGCCGTGCCTGGTCGTCGTGCAGATTCCGCGTGAGGAGAGATGAAGATTTCATTGACTGCTCTCCTTCTCCTCGCATGCGCAACAGCGCGGGGTGAGGTTGTCTTTACGGATGCCTCCGACGCTTCCGGCCTCAAGCCGCATTTGCAGGGGGCGCTGAACCATGCGGTGGCGTGGGGGGATTTTGATGGGGATGGGCTGGTGGACCTGTTTCTGGGGAACTTCGACAAGGGTGGGAACGCGAAATACGGATTGGCCGAATCGATTCCCAATCGACTCTTGCGGCAGAGCGCGCCGGGGAAGTTTGTGCAGGCACCGATGCCGGCACTGGAGATGCGCGGGAGGACCAGCGGGGCGGTGTTTGTGGATCTGGACAATGACGGCGATCTCGATCTGGTGGTCGCCAACAACACGCACGAACGGAAGAACGCGGCCGCACCTGCACTGACGCTTTCGGCGGTTTTTCGCAACGACGGCGGGAAATTTGTGGATGTGACCAGGGAGTCCGGACTGGTTTCGGCCTTTGCGAGGGATGTCGGAGTGTTGGATTTTGATGGGGATGGATTGCTGGATTTGTTTGTGATGGAAGACAAGGTTTTTCGGCCGGTGGCGCACTCGAAGCTGTATCGCAATCTGGGCGGCTTCAAGTTTGAGGACGTGACGTCCAAAGTGGGATTGCCGACGGACTTGGAGGGATTCGGAGTTGCGATTGGAGATGTGAATGAGGATGGGCGGGCGGATGTGTTTGTGTGCGGGGCGAATCGATTGTTTCTCTCGAAAGAGGGCGGCGGGTTCCGGGAGGGTGCGGAGTCGAGCAAGTTGTTTTTCCTGCCGCGACGCGATGCGGAGGAGCTGCCGACGGGAGCGGTCTTCGGGGATATCGACAATGATGGCGATCTGGATCTGATAACCGGGACGCACTTTGTTCCCTCGCGAGTGCGGGTGTTTTTGAACGATGGCAAGGCGCGCTTTCAAGAAGTGACGCAAGAGATTGGATTGGGAGAGTTGCCGCAGAAGGCGCCGAGCGTTGCCATCGCGGATTTTGATAATGATGGGTTGGCCGATCTTTATTTCTCGGCCTGGTTTGCCGAGGGGGAGAAACGCACGCCGTTTGTGTGCCGGGGATTGGGCGTGAAGGATGGGTTGCCGCGGTTTGAGGTTCCGTCGGTGGAGAAGTTGGAGAGGTCGGGTGTGAAGAAGAATGTCGCGCCGGCGGCGGGGCGGGGCATGGTTTATTACGTGGATGGGCCGCCGGTGGATTATGACAATGATGGCCGGCTGGATTTTTTCGCGGGGATTTGGCCGGATGAGAATTCGAAGTTGTTTCACAACCAGACGCAGGGGACGGGGCATTGGCTGAAGGTGGTGGTGCAGGGGACGAAGAGCAATCGCATGGGGATTGGGGCGAAGGTGAGGGTGATGTCGGACGGGGGGTTCGTGGGCTTTGGGGAGATCGGGATCTGTGGGGGATATTCGGGATCGGGGCCGGCTGTTGCACATTTTGGATTGGGGAAGCGGGAGCGGGTGGACGTCTCGGTAGTGGTTTCGGGGAGAGGCGATCCGATTGTGGTGAAGGATGTGAAGGTGGACCAAGTGGTGGTGGTGAAAGAGTGATGTCCGGCACAGCCGGACCTACGGGTGAAGGAGCTATGAGAACCGATGCCGGTGAAGCTGGAGAGCATTGTGCCGTGGGGACGCTCGTTTGATGAGTATGTGAGGATGTTTGCGCTGAGCGAAGGGGATTTGGGTCGCTCGATTCTGGATTGCGCGGCGGGGCCGTCGAGTTTTGGGGCGGAGATGAAGGGGCGTGGGGGAAGAGTGATCTGCGCTGATCCGATTTATGAGTTTTCGGGGACGGATATTCGGTCTCGGGTGGAGGCGGTGCGGGATGACATGATGCGGCAGGTGCGGGGGCAGATGGGGCAGTTTTGCTGGGAGTATTTTCGTGCGCCCGCGGATCTGGAGGAGGTGCGGATGGGGGCGATGGAGAGATTTTTGGAGGATTTTGCGAAGGATGAAGGGCGGGAGGGGTATCGGGTGGGGTCGCTGCCGAAATTGGAGTTTGGGGATGGGGAGTTTGAGTTGGCGCTGTGCTCGCATTTCTTGTTTTTGTATTCGGATCGGCTGGATGAAGCATTTCATATTGCCTCCGTGCGGGAATTGCTGAGGGTGGCCAGGGAGGTGCGGATATTTCCGGTGACGGAGATGGGTGGCCGGGAGTCGCCGCATTTGCCGGCGGTGCGCGGCGAATTTCGGACGGAGCTGGTGAGGGTGGAGTATGAATTTTTGCGGGGGGCGAAGGAGATGCTGGTGGTGAGAGGCTGAAACGTAAAACGTAAAACGTGAAGCAAGTGAGTGTTGTCGAATGCCTTGAGGAACAAGGTGGCGCGGTAGAATGTGGGGCGATGGCGATGCACGAAGATTCCATCGAGTTGGAAGAGGCGACGGGATTGAAGCCGGTGGCGGATCGGCGGCCGCGGATGGCGGAGCCGCTGCCGGTGCGGCTGGTGGCGATTGAGGATATGACGTTGCCGGCGATTGCCGGGGTGGAGGTGGAGCTGGACCGGTTTTATGTGGGGCTGCTGGAGTTTGCGCGGGATTCGGATCGGGAGCTGGTTTACCGGGCGGATAATTTTGCGCTGCGGTTTGTGGTGCAGGAGCTGTTGCCGGAGCGGGGGGTGTATCGGCCGGCGCAGATCGAGGTGCGGAGTCTGCTGATGGCCGAGCACAAATTGATTGAGGCGAAGATCGAGTATGTGCGGCAGAGGACGCTGACGCCGGGGGAGGAGTCGCTGGTACTGCTGGGCCCGGCGGGGAATTGGGTGGAGTTGGGGGAATCGCGGGCGGTGGGGTGAAGGTAGCCACAGATGGGTCACATGATGGACACGGATGATTTGAAGATCCGATTTACTTAGCTGCATCCTCGTTTCATTTATCGCATCGCTGACAGAAATCTTACCGCACTGCAATCATTGATGATCCCCATTGGGAAATACTGCTCGTTGAGACTGTTATCACTACTGTTGCTATTGACATTGGTAACACTATGGGGCAGCGCAATTCTGGCATCACCTGAACATGCTTTATTTCTATTTCGATGTCGTGGAGTCATCGTCCAGGTTGACCGCGGCGGCTTTGAAGTTATTGGAGGTCCTGCTTCTGCGCCCGCTTCAGCGGAGGCTATCGTCCGCGCAGCTCTTGCGCGAGTACACAACTCAGACATCACGTTTGCCTGTGCCGCAGGTTACGGCCGCGAAGAGAGACGCAAGATTTTCGGAGCGCAGGTCGAGGTGTCAACTCAAATAATTGATCTGGAGAATTTAACCGACGTCAATGGGAGGCCCCTTGAATTCAACGCTTACAAACGCCCGTTACTAGAGGCGTTGGAAGATCCAGATAAATTTATTGCTACATACGTTCTTCTTGTCCGTCAAACAACACCAAGTGCTCGGATCGACCTTTGGCTTCCCGCAAGGTTTCAGGACGGAGTTTACACTTTTGACCTTCACGGACTCCCGATCAGACTTCCACCACCGGATGAAAAGAGAAATTATACACGTCGGGGTCCTCCGAGCGCTCTTTTCTGGCTCTACTCGTTTAATGGCGAACGGCCGGCCCGTGCTGATACTACACAATTTCCAGCCCTTCGCGACCATTGGCACGTAGTGCTCGGCCCGTACATTCTCGTTATTCCATATTGGGTAACCATCATTCTTGCCGGGATATTGCCGGTCCGGTGGGCGGTGTATCGTGTGCGGTCGCTCATCCGCAGACGCCAAAATCGGTGCCCTCACTGTGGGTATGATGTCCGTGCGAGCATCGGCTGCTGCCCAGAATGCGGCACCAGCATCTCCTAATTAGTTGCACGCCTTACGCTCTCCGCGCCTCGTGTGGACCAAGACACTCAAAAACTGCCGACTCGTGGATTTCGAAAGATTCCCAGATTTTTACCGAACAATCTCATCCACAAAACGTACTAAACATTGAGGAACCAGAAACGGGGGATCGAATGCCTTGCTCTCACCCAACCGGCCGTACCCGCGCCTCCTTTGCGCGCCTGCTTCCCTCCATCCATTCCCTTTCCGTTCCTGATCGCGCCTTGGTCGTTCTCACGTCGATTTTGCGTCGGCTTCATGTCGGTCTTAAGTCGATTTCATGTCGGTTTTGGTCGTTTTCGGTCGGTTTCATGTCGGTTTTGGTCAGTTTTTCCAGCCAACTCTTGCCCCACACCCTTTCCAATCCCCGATCCAGCCACACTTTGCGAAAAACCGCGTCCCAAACTCCTTCCGAAACTTTTTCCCCCGCCATCCAAAGCCCACCCGGCAAAACGAACCCATTCCAACCCACCACCATCTCGCCCCCCTCCCCCAACGCCGCGCCGGCCTCTCAGCACCCATCCCTCAGCACTCCAGTTCATCCGCGCAACATCTCTCGCCCATTCCTCAATAAAGCACAAACCACCGACCGCAAACGAATCCCAAAATCAAACCCACCATTCAAACCCACGACCCCCTCCCGCGACCTCCAATCACCATTTTTGGCTTCACCCGCGAAAACTTTTTTGACGAAACAAACCCAACGCCCCGCACGCCCACACTCACACACCCCCGCATGTCCCTATGCCACCATCGCTCCATCCGCGCAACAACCCAAAACATTTCCGGAGTACAATCACCGCACCTTGTTCGCCAACAAACCAATCATCGGACTGGTGGGGGGGATTGGGAGTGGGAAGAGTTTTATTGCGCGGATGTTTGGGGAGGAGGGGTGTTTGGTGATTGATTCGGATCGGGCGGTGGGGGAGGCGTATAAAAGGCCGGAGGTGAGAGAGAAATTGAGGGAGTGGTGGGGGGAGGCGGTGTTTTTGCCCGGGCCGGACGGGGGGATTAACAGGAAGGCGATTGCCCAGAGGGTGTTTGCGGATGAGAAGGAGAGGAAGAGGCTGGAGGGGCTGATTCATCCGATCGTGGCGGAGATCAGGGAGGAGGAGATGAAGAGGGGGGCTGGGGATGCATGGGTGAGGGCGTATGTGTGGGATACGCCGCTGCTGCTGGAGGCGGGTTTGGGGGGGCAATGTGATGCGATTGTTTACGTGGAATCGACCGAGGAGGAGCGGTTGGAGCGGGTGAGGCGGACGAGGGGCTGGGATGAGGGGGAATTGAGGCGGCGAGAAAAATTGCAAATGCCACTGGACAAAAAGCGGGATATGGCTAATGATATGGTTCGAAACACCGCTGGTGCGGACGACGAGGTCCGCAATCAAGTCCGTAAAGTGCTTTCCCGAATTCTCGCTGGCCCCGTGAAATAGAGTGGCCCCGGTCGTAAAAGAGTCCGGAACCGCATTGCGGGTTAAGACCTGATGGGGCGGCCAGAACCGAAGTGAAGAAAGCGTTTATTTGTCAAGAGGATGTTGGGCGGGAGTGCCCGACCTGCCGGGGTTTCAAGAAGCGTCTAAAGCCGGGGCTTTTAATCGATTGATTGAGAGTGGCCGGAGCCTGGATTCCTGGTCGAGTTGACTAAGGGAAACCCGGAAACCGAAGGGCGGACGTGGGTGTTGGAATGTCGGGCAGGAGTGCCCGGCCCACGAGAGGCGAATGGAGTCAACGAACGTTCGCCAGCGGCCGAAGTAGTAATAACGTCCCCCCGAATACTTTCTGATCGCCGGCCGCGATTGTGAGGCGCATTGGGTGCTACTGTAAGAAGTGGGCGGTCAGATGAATTGGTCAGGATGACCCGGGGATGACGGGCCGTGCAGTTGGCCCAGAAACAATCAAAACACCAATCGATAGTCACAGTTCCAATTACTTATTGCCTTTTATTACCCGAACATTTTGGGTTTGAACTTTTTAGTGGAGGCCCTTCAATGGCCAAGTCTTCAGGTGGTGGCGGCGGCGGTGGAAAACGTCGGCCGCAGCAACACAGTCGTCCCCCTCGCGAGCCGCATCGCGAGCGTCCTGACCGTGATCGAGATGTGGATCGTCCGCCGGTGATGGATATGGCGGATGATGAGCCGGAGGTGGCCGCGGCCACGGCCGTGGAGCCCGCGCCGCCGCCGATGGCGCCCGAGCCCAAGTCCACGGGCGGGACGGGCGAGGATGTGGCGGATTTCGATCAGGAAACCAACGCCAAATATGAGCAGGTCAAGGGCGGCAAGCTCTATATTCGCGATCTCCAGCAGATGGACGTGCATCAGTTGCACGAGATCGCCAAGCAGGAAGGGATTCAGGATTACATCGGGCTGAAGAAGCAGGATCTGATCTTTCAGATCCTGCGCAGCCGGATTCGGCAGAATGGGCTGATGTATGGGGAGGGTGTGCTGGAGATCCTGCCGGATGGGTTTGGTTTCCTGCGGAGCCCGGAATACAACTATTTGCCGTGCCCGGATGACATTTACATCTCACCGTCGCAGATTCGGCGGTTTGGGTTGCGCAATGGGCACGTGGTGCAGGGGCAGATTCGCCCGCCCAAGGAGAGCGAGAGATATTTTGCACTCCTGCGCGTCGAGGCGATCAACGGGGAGGACCCGGACAAGATCACCGAGGTGACCAATTTTGAAGACCTCACGCCGCTGCACCCGGAAGGTCGGCTGATCCTCGAGGCCGATCCGAAGGAATTGAACATGCGGATCGTGGACCTGGTGACGCCGATCGGCAAGGGGCAGCGCATGCTGATTGTCGCTCCGCCGAGGACTGGCAAGACGGTTCTTTTGCAGAAGATCGCCAATTCGATCAGCAAGAATCACCCGGAAGTGGTTCTGATTATTCTCCTCATCGATGAGCGGCCGGAAGAAGTGACGGACATGGAGCGCACGACCAAGGCGGAGGTGGTCAGCTCGACGTTCGATGAGCCGGCCAGCCGGCACGTGCAGATTGCAGAGATGGTGATCGAGAAGGCCAAGCGTTATGTGGAGTTTGGGAAGGATGTGGTGATTCTGCTGGACTCGATCACGCGACTGGCCCGTGCTTATAACACGGAAGTGCCGCACTCGGGCAAGATTTTGACCGGTGGCGTGGATGCCAATGCGCTCCAGAAGCCCAAGCGGTTTTTTGGCGCGGCACGGCATCTGGAAGAGGGTGGTTCCCTGACCATTCTGGCGACAGCGCTGATCGATACCGGCTCGAAGATGGATGAAGTCATTTTCGAAGAGTTCAAGGGCACCGGCAATGCCGAGTTGCACCTGGACCGGCGGCTGGTGGATCGTCGCGTCTATCCGGCCATCGACATCAATTCCTCGGGCACGCGGCGTGAAGAACTGCTGCTGGATCCGAAGGAACTGGAGTTGGTGTATCGGCTGCGGCGCGTGCTGAGCGATATGAATCCGGTGGAGGCCGTCGAGCTGCTCAAGGGCCGGTTGGAGAAGGTGCCGAGCAATGGGCAGTTTTTGATGTCGATGAATTTGGATTGAGGATCGGATGCAGCTTGCGCCCGATATCGCCGCTCGACGAGAAGAAATCGCCGAGGTTGCGCGACGGCATGGCGCGCGAACGGTGCGGATCTTTGGATCTGTCGCACGGGGCACAGCCACACCACGCAGCGATCTGGACCTGCTGATCACGCTTGATTCCCGCAGAAGTCTTATCGATTTGATTGCAATTAAACACGAGCTTGAGGACTTGCTTGGCAGGCGCGTCGATGTGGTGACTGAAGCCGCGCTGAGTCCCTATTTGCGCGATGAGGTCTTGCGCGAAGCAATCGCCATATGAACCGAGACCTGATCTATCTCAGGCACATTCGCGATGCGATCGGCAAAATTGAATCGTACGGTAGCCGTTGGGCGCGATGAGTTTATGAAAGCATCGCACTGGCAGGATGCGGTGGTTCGACAACTCGAAATTATTGGGGAGGCAACCAAACGACTTTCACAGCCACTTCGCGAGAAGTATCCGCAGATCCCGTGGCGGCAGGTGGCGGGCTTGCGGGACGTGCTTATTCACGATTACGCGCTGGTGGATTTGCAGGCGGTTTGGCAGATCACGCAGAAGGAACTTCCAGAGCTCCGAGCGGTGGTTGATGCGATCCTGGCAGATGTGAAATGAGCATCTCCTTAGCGCGGGATCCATTTCACCGGTTGCGGCTGGATTTCGTTGGCGGGGCGTTTGCCGGCGTCGGCGCGGCCGCTGCCGGCGAGGCGGCTGATGGCTTTTAGCTCCATGTCGTGATCGCAGAGGATCTGGCAGCTCAGGCGGAGGTGAGGGGTGGCGATCAGGCCGCGCTGGGTGAGGACGTTCTTTTCCGCCTCGGTCATCTGGGTGGGTTCGCCGGTGATGAATTCGACGCGGCAGGTGGTGCAGCGGGCGTTGCCGCCGCAGGCGTGAGCTTGTTAATTTCTCGGGGCATCCACGGTTCTCATTCCTTGGAATCCGCGGCGGTACAATCGGAGCCGCCGAACAGAACGGTGGTTTTGTGGCTCAGCATTAAAGAATCAAATAGTCTGCCACATGCGTCGCTTTCCGCGCGCGAGCGTGGCGTGGGATCAGACTCCGCGCGCCCGCCCATCAGAAGCCAAAAAAACCAGGCTCCGGAACGCGCCGAGGTGCTGCCCCGCTGGCTCCAAAGGCCCAGGTGACAAGTCCGCTGGTGGCCGCTCCGCCGGTGAAACCGGCTGCCGTCTCCACCGCCAGCGTGCCGCCAAAACTGAGCGCAGTCCCGCCGGCCGTGGTCAGCCCCAAGCCGCCACGATCAGCGCTGCCAATCCCGCCGTCAGAAGGCTGACGCCGATTCCGATGCTCATCGCGGCGAGCATCGCGTTCCTGCGCTCTCCCTCGTGCGAGAACCACTCCAGTTGGGGGCTGCCAAGCGGCTATCGAGGCGGACCGGGAGGAAGCCCGGCGTTCACGAGCCAGCACTGAGCGGCTCAACAAGGCCGGCTACGGGCTGATTGTTTCACTGGACGCCCCGGAGCATCGGCAGCGATGGAACCGACGTCTCCCAACGAACTCAAAAGTTCAACCGTCAGAGATCCGATTCTTGCTTGTTTGGTCCGAAGTGTCACGGACAGGTGAGTCGAGAGGTTATGCGACTAACGCGATCTAGAAGCGATTGCCGTTGTCGGTCGGAAATGCCAGGCGCCAGCTGCACCTTTCGCAATGCACTGGCCAGGGCAAGTGGGCCGAGCCCGCTGCGTCGAAGCAAATCGCAAGCGAATTCGTCGGCCCGGGATTCATCATCGAGATGCTGCGCTTTGCCGAGCAAAGCCGATGCGTCGCCGGGGCGAGGGCGATCGCAGAGGTGGCCTAGCTCGTGGGCAATCACCGCCGCGATCTCCCGGGGCTCAAGTATGTCCAGGAGAGCCGAGGTCAGAAAAATGGAGCCATCCGGCCACGCGTATGCGGCAGCGATTGGTGATTCCAGGACATAGACTCTGGCGTTTTGCGAACTGTATTGAAGCAAATTGAGAGCGGCCTGGGCTCGCTCGTGAGCAGATTGTGAAGCAAACCCGCCCTCGCGAAGCGCCCATTTTTCCCAAACGGTTGTCCGTGAAGCTTCACCCTGGCATCCAACGCACATTGAGAATGCCAGCAGCACGAATGGAAGAATCCGTCGCACGCGCTTTGCATGACAAGAATCGTGCCAATGTCAAAACACGCGATATGCGCGGAGTTTTTGAACAGACGTTGGGCAGCGGGCACGAACCTGCCTGTTTTGGGCGCACTTGTGATGTTTGAAAACGGTTAATGATCGAATCGAAAATACGTCGCGATGAAAATGATTTTCTGCTCTGGCAGCTGGCGGACTCCGCATTTCCGGCCGGGGGATTCAGTCACTCTGGTGGCCTGGAGGCGGCGTGGCAGGCCGGGGAGGCGGCTACGCGGCAGCGGCTGATCGAATTTTTAGAGGCGAGTATGCAGCAGGCGGCGCGAGGAGCGGTGCCATTCGCCACTGCGGCGTGTGTCGATCCATCGGAGTTTGCAGCATTGGATCGATTGTGCAATGCCTTTCTGGTGAACCACATCACCAATCAAGCCAGCCGGGCGCAGGGGCAGGCGATGCTGGCTTCGGCGGAGCGGATTTTCAATAACTCACGAATCGCGGCGCTGCGAAGTGCGGTGCGCGATGGTGGGCTATTCGGGCATTTCGCGCCGGTTCTGGGAGGGGTTCTGGGGCTGCTGGGCTTCGGTCGCGGCCAGGCGGCGGCGCTGCTGCTTTTTATGACGATGCGCGGGCTGATCTCGGCGGCGGTGCGACTTGGCATGATCGGTCCGCTGGAAGGGCAGCGCATGGAGTTCGAGCTTGGCCCGGAGGCTCATCGCCTGGCCGAGAAATGCTGCGATCTGACGACCGATGACTTGTTTCAGACATCGCCACTCATCGACATATTTGGGGGGACGCATGATCGGCTGTATTCGAGGCTTTTTCGATCCTAGGAGACACTGATGCGCATTCATTTTCACCAGGGCCACACGCACGAGCAGATGACTCATCCGGGCCATTTTTCGGGCCGGGAGGGACCACTGGAGCGAGACTACGGCCGGCGCGCGTTCACGGTCGGCGTAGGCGGCCCCGTAGGAAGCGGCAAGACGGCGCTGATGCTGCAATTGTGCCGGAATTTGCGAGAGAAAATGAACATCGCGGCGGTTACCAATGATATTTTCACGAAGGAGGATGCGGAGTTTCTGGTGCGACATGCAGCGCTGGATTCGAGCCGGATTCGCGCAGTGGAGACGGGGGGCTGCCCGCACGCGGCGATTCGCGAAGATATCTCATCCAATCTGCTCGCGCTGGAAGAGCTGCACGATTGCTTTAATCCGCAAATCATGCTTCTGGAATCGGGGGGGGATAACTTGGCGGCGCATTTCAGCCGGGAACTGGCCGATTACACGGTCTACGTGATTGATGTTGCCGGCGGCGACAAAATCCCGCGCAAGGGAGGCCCGGGGATCACCCAGGCAGATTTGCTGGTCATCAATAAAACCGACCTGGCGGAGGCGGTTGGGGCGGATCTGGAAGTGATGCGGCGGGACTCGTTGAAGATGCGCGGGGAGGGGCCGTTTGTTTTCGCACAGGTTAAACACGGCGTTGGCCTCGACGAGATCATCGATCACATCATCCATGCCTGGCAGCATGCCTTGGACATTCCTCACGGGCACTAAGAAGCATCGCGCGTGAATTCTGCATTAATTCAAGGCAGTGATGCAGAGGATGATTCAAACGCGCGCGATGACGAAACGATAATGATCGCTTTCTGAACAGAAAACGCGATCTTTGCACTGGCACGAGATTTGTTGTTGGGTGAGTGGGAACAGAGAGAAGAAGGGCTAACCAATCGCGGCTTGGAAAGTCAGTGGCGTTCCAGGCAAATCAAAAACAGATCTGCACCGTGGTGACGGGTTTTATTCCCAAAGCTTCACGTCTGTTGCCGCGCGGCGATCCAAGAAAGGGAAGGAATGGGATGCGTAGAAAAGTGTTAAGAGAGTTAGCGTTTACGGCGGCAGCGCTGTTGCCGGGGATTGCTCTGGCCGCCGATCCGCCACCGCCCGACAAGATTTCGGGGCTGACCGGGGTGACGTTTACCAGCGACTACAACTCACGCGGATTATTGCTGGAAAACCAGGGATTTATCGCGCAGCCGTACGGAGAGGTCGACTTTCTGATTACAGAATCGAAAGACGGCCCGCTGAACAAGCTAATGCTCTTCGGGGGCGTCTGGAGCAGTCTTCATTCCGAGGGAACATTCGCCCAGCACAGTCCAACGGACTGGTTCGAATTCGACTGGTATGTCGGCGCCTCCGCGGATTGGGGTAAGCTCAACACGGCGTTCTCTTACTGGGAGTTCATCAGCCCTAATGGCGCATTCACCACAGCGCGAAACTTCCAGCTCAAGCTCTCCTACGACGACACAAGCCTGTGGAACAACAAGCCGTGGGAAGGTTTTGGCCTCAAGCCCTATGCGATCATTTTTGTCGAGACCGCGGGCAAGGCGGGCACGGGCAAGGATCGCGGCGTCTATCTCGAGCTGGGTATTGCCCCGAGCTACACATTCAGCCCCAAATCAGATTATCCGATCACCGTGGCCGTTCCGATCACCGTCGGCCTGGGTTTCAGTGATTTCTACGGCGATGGCTCGGCGAGCAACGACGATGAACTCTACGGCTTTAGTTCCATCGGCGTGGCCGCCAGCGTCCCCCTGAAGTTCATGTCCGACTATGGCGCATGGACGCTGACGGCGGGAGGCTGGTTCTATCACTTTGGCAACGGCGTGGACTGGTTCAACAAAGCGACCACGGCCGGCGACAGTGACTACGACTTCGTGGGCTCAGTCGGTGTGAGCATCGCATTTTGACGGGATGAGGCGGTTGCAGGGATGCAACGGTTGACGAGGCTGCGGCCGATGGAGCCTGTCGAGATGTCTCCCGGCAGGCTCCATCGCCGGCCTATTTCAAACAAAACTGAGGGAGACGTAAATCCGGGAAAGTTAAAAAAAGGCTGTAAAACCAGGAGTATTTTATGAAACGCATGAGGCAAATCGTTCTGACGTTGCTGGCAACGATGCTGGCATTCTGTTCCAGCGTGCGCGCTGAGGACACGGTCAAAATCGGCATCCTTCATTCGCTGACCGGCACGATGGCAATATCCGAAACGTCATTGCGTGACGTCGTGCTGATGGCCGTCGATGAAATCAATGCATCCGGCGGCGTGATGGGCAAAAAGATCGTGCCGGTGGTCGTCGATCCGGCATCCAACTGGGATCTCTTTGCCGAAAAAGCCAAGGAACTGCTTTTGAAGGAGCAGGTGGCCGCGGTGTTTGGGTGCTGGACGTCGGTGAGCCGCAAATCAGTGCTGCCGGTTTTTGAAGCAAACAAGGGACTGCTCTTCTATCCGGTCCAGTACGAAGGCGAGGAGCAATCGCCGAACATTTTCTACACGGCCGCCACGCCGAATCAGCAGCTGATTCCGGCCGCGGAATACCTGATGAGCGCTGACGGCGGCGCCAAGAAGAAGTTTTATCTGCTGGGTACCGATTACGTTTTCCCGCGCACGGCGAACAAGGTGTTGAAGGCGTTTTTGCTCAGCAAGGGCGTGCCGGAGAGCGCGATCGTCGAGGAGTACACACCGTTCGGCCACTCCGATTACCAGACCATCGTGGGCAAGATCAAGGAGTTTGCCCGCGGCGGTGATGCGTGTGTCCTCTCGACGATCAACGGCGACAGCAACGTGCCGTTCTACAAGGAATTCGCCAA
Organism: Tepidisphaeraceae bacterium; assembly: GCA_036001665.1. Taxonomy (GTDB): domain Bacteria; phylum Planctomycetota; class Phycisphaerae; order Tepidisphaerales; family Tepidisphaeraceae; genus JBGPEF01. The sequence continues at coordinate 36,949 of DASYUA010000015.1, read as the reverse complement.
CCAGGGGCTGACGGCCGACAAGTGCCCGATCATGGCGTTCTCGGTGGCCGAAGATGAGCTGCGCTCGATGGAGACGGAGAAACTCGTCGGGCATCTGGCCGCGTGGAATTATTTCCAGTCGATCGACACGCCCGCGAACAAGAAGTTCGTGGAAAACTTCAAGGCCTACTGCGGGAAGAACAAGCTTCCCGGCGGCAGGGCGCGGGTGACGGATGATCCGATCGAGGCGGCGTATTACGGTGTCTATGTGTGGAAGGCGGCCTGTGAGAAGGCCAAGAGCTTTGAGGTGTCGAAGGTGGCCGAGGCGGTGCTTGGGATGGAGTTCGACGCACCGGGCGGCGCGAAAAAGATGCACGCAGTGAATCACCATACGTTCAAGCCGGTTTATATCGGTGAGATCAAGGCTGACGGACAGTTCGAGGTCGTCTGGAAAACCAGCGGCCTGGTCGAACCGGAATCGTTCAGCCACTATCTCAAGAAATGATTTTGAGCTGGGGTTAGGGCGCTGGTGCGTACACACCAGCGCCCATTTTTTGCCCCGCTTTCAATCACTGGTTCGGAATAACCCTATGCTCAGGCCCAGACTGGCCCGCCGCATATTCCCTTTGCTGGTGGTGCTGCTGATATGCACCTTCGCCCGCGCGGCTGATCCGTCGGACGCATTGGCGGGGCTGCTCAAGCGCCTGGCCGGCGCTGACGAGAGCGAACGAAAAGCCGCTCTGGCGGCCATGGAAAAGGACGGTGATGCGCGGCTCGTGCCCGCGCTGATTGCATATAGGGATGGCCTGCTGGCCGTGCGCGACAACCAGGTGGTGGTCTATGGCAACCGCGTTGAGATCGAAGGGCGTGGAAAAGTCTATCCTGTCCTGGATGCGCTCACATTGGCGCCAGTTACGGAAAAGAGCGGACAGGCCCACTTTGAGGAGTCCCTCCCGGCGACTGTATTACGTGCGCCGCGTGCTGTGCGAACGCAGATTTCGAACCTGATCTCTTCGCTTTCGCTGCTGGACCCCAATCCGGCCAAGCGGAAGGCGGCCATTATCGATGCAGGAGACCGCGCGGATGAGAAATCGCTCGCATCGCTCAAATCGCAGTTGGAAAGGGATCCAGGGGGCCGATTTTCAGCGCCGTTGCGCGAATCGATTGCTCGAATTCATCTGGCGCATGGCTCGCGCGAGGAAAAACTGGCCGCGGTTGGCGAATTGGGAAAGCTCGCCTCCGGAAATGGCGGCATGAGCCTGCGAAAGGCGCTGGAGGCGCTGGAGAAATCGCCTCAGCGCGACGCGCAGCTAGAGCAGGCGATTCATCAGAGCCTCCAGACGGTTGAGAGTTATCAGAAAAAAATCAGATTCATTCACAATACGTTTGCGGGGTTGTCGCTCACGAGCATTTTGATCCTGATGGCGCTGGGCCTGGCGATTATTTTTGGACTGATGGGCGTGATCAACATGGCCCATGGCGAGTTCATGATGATCGGCGCGTTCACGACGTATGTGGTTGCCGAAGCGTTTCGGCGACACATGCCGGGGGCGTATGACTGGTATATGCTGGCCGCTGTTCCGGCGGCGTTTCTGGTGTCGGCCTTCGCCGGGTATTTGTGCGAGCGGCTCATCATTCGGCATCTTTACGGGCGGCCGCTGGAGACGCTGCTGGCCACGTGGGGGCTGAGCCTGATTCTGATTCAGACCGCACGCGTTTATTTTGGCGACACACTCTCCGTTGCCTCGCCGACGTGGCTTCAGGGGGGGTGGGAAGTTGCTCCCGACCTGGTGCTGCCATCGCTACGACTGTTTATCATCGGATTTTGCGCCGTTTGCATCGTCATCGTTTACGTCGTGATCCGATTTACGAGTTTTGGGCTGCTGCTGCGGGCTACCACGCAGAATCGCGAGATTGCCTCAGCGCTTGGCGTGAGCACCCGGCGCGTCGATGGCTTGACGTTCGCGTTCGGCACGGGCCTGGCCGGGCTCGCGGGGGTGATCGTTCCTCTTTACAACAAATTGAATCCCAATATCGGGCAGGAATACATCGTTGAGTCGTTCATGGTTGTGGTGGTGGGTGGGGTGGGGAACTTTTTCGGCGTGCTGCTCGGTGGGGCGGGGCTGGGTTTCCTGAGCAAATACATCGAGCCGCTCTATCAGTCCTTCCACGGCCTCGCATCCAGCGCCTCCGTCCTTGGGCGGGTCACCGTGCTGATCCTCGTCATCCTGTTCCTCAACTGGAAACCATCGGGCCTGTTCCCCGCGCGCGGGAGGCTTGCCGATGCTTGATCAACAGGTTAGTCCCATCGCCCCGCAGGATCGCAGTGTCCGCACGCTGCGGATCATCACCGTCGCGGCGCTGTTCTCGCTTTTCTTCATCATCATCCCCACGCTCTGCGGCGCGGGCATTATTCGCGACCACTATTTGAACCAGCTTGGCCGATATATCTGCTTCGCGATCGCGGCGATCGGCATCGACCTGATCTGGGGATATACGGGTCTGCTCTCGCTTGGGCAGGCGTTTTTCTTTTGCGTGGGCGCTTATGCGATGGCGATGCACCTTGCCCTACCGCAGGGCGGGGGCGACGTCCGGCCGGAATACAACATGATTCCGCAGTTCATGTTCTTTAATAATGTTCACTCGCTCGACCATGCGCCGTTTTGGATTCCGTTTCGATCGCGCGCCTTTGCCATTTCCGCGGGCATCTTTCTACCCGCGATCGTCGCGAGCATTTTCGGGTTCTTTATCTTTCGCAGCCGCGTGCGCGGGGTTTATTTTTCGATTATTACGCAGGCGGTCGCATGGGGGGCGTGGCTGCTGGTCAGCCGGAATGAAATGCTTCTGGGCGGCACCAATGGCCTGACTAATTTCTACAAGCCGCTCAACCAATCCAGGCCCTGGATCGTCACGCTCTACCTCGCATCACTGACGATGCTAACGCTGGCGTATCTCGCCTGCCGCTGGATTACCCGCTCGTCGCTCGGGCGCGTTCTGGTCGCGGTGCGCGATAAAGAAACCCGGCTGTATTTTTCGGGATATCGGCCGTATCGATTTAAAGTGTTCGCCTTCGCGGTCGCGGCAGTTCTTGCAGCGATCGCCGGGATGCTTTACGCGCCGCAGATGGGGATTATCACGCCGGCGCGGATGAAGGTTGAAGAGTCGATCATGATGGTGATCTGGGTGGCCCTGGGTGGACGCGGGAGGCTATGGGGCGCCATCTTTGGGGCGCTGCTGGTCAATTACACGTATTCGATGCTTACCTCTGATATGCCCAGCGCATGGCCGTTTATTCAGGGCGCGATGTTTCTGGCGGTGGTGCTGCTGTTTCCGCAAGGATGCGTGGTGCTCTGGGATCGGATCGAAGTGCAGGTCGCAAACCGGGCTGGCGCCCTCGCTATTCTGGCGGCCGCCGGGCCTCTGCTGGCGATTTCATTTTTCATTCTTCTCGAGGCCCTTGGCCTGATGCCGCATGCACTGCGCCAGGACCTGCACGGCATCCAGCCGAAATACATCCTCCTGCTTATCGCCATCGGCGGTAGCGCGTTTGCCTCGTGGCGGTTGCGGCAAAGCAAGCTCAAACAGGTCACGGCCGTCGCCCTCGCAGGCGCGCCGCTGGCCATCATGGAGGGAGGGGCATCATGAGCAGCGCGGCCGTGATCGAAAAACCCCAGGTTGATCTCGACGATGCTGTCTACAGCTACATCGTGTACCTCCACAAAGTCACGGTCGTCTTCGACGGGTTCAAGGCGCTCGATATCCAATCTTTTGGCGTCTATCACAACGATCTCCGCGTCGTCATCGGGCCAAATGGCGCCGGCAAAACGACGCTCTGCGATGTGATCAGTGGCAAAACCCGCGTGACCACCGGGCGGGTGTTCGTGAAGCGCGAAGAAGTCACGCACATGCCCGATGTGGACATCGCCGCCCTCGGGGTCGGCCGAAAGTTCCAGACGCCGACGGTTTTCGACAGCCTCACTGTGTACGAGAACATGCAGCTCGCTCAGCCGGGGCATCGCGGTGTCTTCGCAAATCTCTTTGACCGTCAGACTCCCGCCGAACGCGATGAGATTTTCTCAATCCTCAAGCGCGTGCGGCTCGAGGGTGTCCGCGATACACCGGCCCGATTCCTATCCCATGGGCAGCGCCAGTGGCTGGAAATCTCCATGCTCATTCTTCAGAAACCCAAGCTGCTCCTCGTCGATGAGCCCGCGGCGGGGCTCACCGACTCAGAAACTGAGCTCACGGCCAATCTTCTGCTCGAGCTCAAGGGCCAGCACACCATCATCTGCATCGAGCACGACATGGACTTTGTGCGGAAACTGAACAGCAAAATCACCGTTCTCAACGAAGGCAAAATCCTGGCCGAGGGAACGATGGACCAGGTGCAGGCCAATCCCGAAGTTATCGACGCCTATCTGGGTCGCTGAGAGGAGAAACTGATGCTGAAAATCGACAATCTTTCCTTCAGCTACGGCGCGGTCAAGGCGATCGACAACATCTCGATGACGATTCCGGCGGCACAGGTCACGTGCATCATGGGCCGAAATGGCGTGGGCAAAACGACTCTCCTCAAGAATGTCATGGGCCTGGTGAAATCCGCCGGCGGGTCCGTGCGCCTTAACGACTCCGATCTCACGAAATACCCCGCCAACAAACGCGCCCGCCAGGGGATCGCGCTGGTTCCCCAGGGCCGACAGATCTTTCCGAAGCTCACGGTTGAGGAAAATCTCCGCGTCGGCCTTCACGCTCGCAACGACAAGCTGAAGATCATCCCCGAAGAGGTCCTCGATCTTTTCCCCATTTTGAAAACCATGTCGAAACGCATGGGCGGCGATCTTTCCGGTGGCCAACAACAACAGCTCGCCCTCGCCCGGGCACTGGTGTCTGATCCAAGGGTTCTACTGCTCGACGAACCGACGGAGGGGATTCAACCGAACATCATCCAGCAGATCGGCGAAGTGTTGAAAAAACTCGTCGCCCTTAAATCCATGACCATTCTGCTGGTGGAGCAATACCTCGATTTCGTGCGCGAGATTGGCGCGCAGTTTTACATCATGGACCGCGGGCGAATCGTGGCCCACGGACTAACGACTGATCTCTCAAGCGAAATTGTTCATCGTCATTTGAGTGTTTGAAATTGTCTTTTCGGAAATGGAGTCTCTATGAATTACGCAGCGACCATCGGGATATCGAACCTGTTTCTGTTTCCCGGCCGAATCCTGGCCCATCCCGGCCACAGCCACGACGGTTTCTTCAGCGAAATCGTCCACGCATTGCCCGGTTGGACCTACGGTATCCCTCTTTTCGCCACCGCCGCATATTCGCTCTACCGGTACGTTAAAGCTCACCGCCAACATTGATGAGTACACTTGTCATTGCCACTCTTCCGTCTCCCGCAGGTCCGGCTTTGCCGGACATCCGCCCACCTCTTGCGCGCACTAAGCAGGCCAATGGCCGTGTTCACCTCTCGCACATCCGCAACCAAACGGTCCTCACCCACTGTTATGCTACTTCGCCGCTCAAACTTCTCTCGCCCCGCCCCGCAGGTCCAAGCGCATGGATCTATACTTCTACCTTCGGCGGCGGACTGGTCGCGGGCGACAACATCAGTCTCCACATCACGCTCGACGCTCAGACCAAAACCTTTCTTTCCACACAATCGTCCACCAAAATTTACCGCAGCATCGCCGGGGCATCGTGCCGGCAATCACTTGCCGCGAATCTGGCCGAGAATTCTCTTCTCGTCTACGCTCCCGATCCGCTCATCTGCTTTACCGACTCGATTTACGAGCAGAAACAATCCTTCCACCTGCATCCGACTTCGTCTCTCTTCTTCCTCGACTCCCTCACTTCGGGCCGCCACGCCCGCGGTGAACGATGGGCCTTCTCACGATATTCCAACCGCACCGACATCCAGATTAACGACACTCACCTTGTGGCGGACTCGCTTCTCCTCGATTCCCTGGATGGCGACCTCAAATCTCCGTTTCGCATGGGCCGATTTAATTGTCTGTGCACCCTTATCCTCCTCGGCCCACATTTCACGCAACTGGTGCAGCAGCTCCTCGGCCAAATCTCCTCCCAACCTCCTCCGCGCCATTCTGATTTCATCGTCAATGCCTCGCCCCTGGCGGATGGCGCGATTTTCCGCCTCGCCTCAACCGATCTCAACGAAGTCAGCCGATTCCTGAGCATTTTCGGGCCCATCTTCCATGATTTACTCGGCGAAGATCCCCTGACCAGAAAGTGGTAACGCAAAATGCACTTATCTCCGCGCGATCTCGACAAACTTCTGCTCCACAACGCCGGCTTTCTGGCGCAAAAGCGCCTCGCACGCGGCCTGCGCCTCAACTATCCGGAATCCGTCGCGCTGATCGCCACGCAAATCCTTGAATTGATCCGCGACGGCAAGACGGTCGCCGAATTGATGAACACGGGCCGCCAAATGCTTGGCCGCCGCCAGGTATTGCCCGGAATTCCGGAGATGATTCATGAAGTGCAGGTCGAAGGCACGTTTCCGGATGGAACCAAGCTGGTCACCATTCACCACCCCATTTCGCTCGAAGATGGTGACCTCGAACTGGCTCTCTATGGCTCGTTCCTTCCCATCCCTGATCTCCCCGTCTTCGCAGATTCACCTAAAACTGAGGTTATCCCTGGCTCTTACGACATCCTGGGCGGCGAAATTACGCTGAATCAAAGCCGCGAGTCAATCAGGCTCCAGGTCACCAACCTCGGCGATCGGCCCATTCAGGTCGGTTCGCACTATCACTTCATCGAAACCAATTCTTCCCTCCAATTCGACCGCTCCAGGGCTTACGGCAAACGCCTCGACATCCCCGCTGGCGCGGCCGTCCGATTCGAACCCGGCGAGAAAAAAATGGTCACCCTCGTCGAGATCGCCGGCCACAAAGTCATTCGCGGCGGCAACAATCTCGCTCCCGGCCCGGTCACGATCGAAAATCGCGACGCCGCGCTTCAGCGCATCGCCGACAACAACTTCTCGAATCAACCGGATTAAAGCATGCCGCACAGAATCAACCGACGCGCTTATGCGGACATTTACGGGCCGACGACTGGCGACAAGGTGCGGCTTGCTGATACGTCGCTGATTCTACAGGTGGAGCGCGACCACACGCACTATGGGGATGAGTGCAAATTTGGCGGGGGAAAAGTGTTGCGCGAGGGAATGGGGCAGGCTGCGGGCGTGAATGCAAAGGCGGCGCTCGACACTGTGATAACCAATGCCCTGATCGTCGATTACACCGGAATTTACAAGGCCGACGTGGGCATCAAGCACGGGATGATTCACGCGATCGGCAAGGCGGGCAATCCGGATGTGATGGCCGGCGTTACTCCGGGCATGATAGTTGGGGTTACCACTGAGGTGATCGCCGGCGAAGGACTGATTCTCACCGCGGGCGCAATCGACTGTCACATCCATTTCATTTGCCCGCAGCAGGCGGAGGAAGCGATCGCGTCCGGGCTGACGACGATGGTGGGCGGAGGCACGGGGCCGGCAACGGGGACTTGTGCGACGACATGCACGCCGAGTCCCAATCACATTCGCATGATGCTGGAGGCGACCGATTCGCTGCCGCTGAATTTTGGATTTACGGGAAAGGGGAATACTTCACTGCCTCCCGGGCTTTCGGACCAGATCGTCGCCGGTGCTATCGGCCTGAAACTTCACGAAGACTGGGGCACCACGCCGGCGGCAATTGATTGCTGTCTTCGCGTGGCGCAGGACTACGACGTCCAGGTGACGATTCACACCGACACGCTCAATGAATCATCCTTTGTGGAAGCCACCATTGCGGCCTTCAAAGGCCGAACGATTCACACCTATCACAGCGAAGGCGCGGGCGGCGGCCATGCTCCCGACATCATCCGGGTGTGCGGCGAGCCCAATGTGCTGCCGTCTTCCACCAATCCAACACGACCGTTCACCATCAACACCATCGACGAGCACCTGGACATGCTGATGGTCTGCCATCATCTCGATAGGAATCTGCCCGAGGATGTCGCGTTTGCCGAATCGAGGATTCGCGCGGAGACGATCGCGGCCGAAGACATTCTTCATGATCTTGGGGCGATCAGCATCATCAGCTCGGATTCGCAGGCGATGGGGCGCATCGGGGAAGTGATTACACGCACCTGGCAAACCGCCGACAAGATGAAGCAGCAGCGCGGCCGGCTGCCGCAGGATTCGGGCGACAACGACAATTTCCGGATTCGCCGCTACATCGCCAAATACACCATCAATCCCGCCATTGCCCATGGCATGTCGCACCTGATCGGCTCGGTCGAAGTAGGCAAACTCGCCGACCTGGTTTTGTGGAAACCGGCATTCTTTGGCGCGCGGCCGGAGATGGTGATCAAATCGGGGATGATCGCTTGTTCACAAATGGGCGACCCCAACGCGTCGATTCCCACGCCCCAACCTGTCTTCATGCGGCCGATGTTTGCGTCGCTGGGACGCGCAGTCGGTTCTACTTCTGTCGCTTTCGTCAGCAATGCCAGCATTCAGCGCGAAATGGTCTCGCGCTATCAGCTGCGAAAACGAATTGAGCCGGTGTCCAACTGCCGAAATCTCGGCAAGAAGGACATGCGGCTCAATGATGCGCTGCCCAAGATCGAGGTGGATCCGGAAGCTTATAAGGTGACCGCCGATGGCGAGCACCTGGTTTGTGCGCCAGCCGAATCACTGCCGCTCTCGCAGCGATACTTCCTGTTTTAGTTCCTCAGGCCCTTACTTTCCCGGCCGAAAATGCGGATCGCCGGCCTGGAAGTTCTCGTGTGGCTGCGCGCGCCACTCCTGTCGCTCGCTCTTACCGGTCAGGGCATAGGGCGGCTCCGCGACGCGCCGGTCGATTTCCGCAATGTTCACCTGCATCGAGCGCGCGGGCGTGCCACCATGTGAGAGCGTCCGAAAATCCGACGCGGCCGCGATTGCCGGCAAAAGCAACGAAGCACCGAGAACCAAAGTCTGCTTCAACATGTCGTCTCCTCGTTTCCAACCACCGCCAGCACCTTTCCGGCCGCCCGGAAAGGTGCGCAGTTCCCCTATGGTACGCACTTGCCATGCCTGCGACAGCCAATTTCCTCAATCATTAACCGCGCAACATACGACTATGGCTGCGGCTTGCCGTTAAACACCACGGCCGGCAGCTCCTGCACGGCCTTGCGCAGCGCCTGCTCCCACTGCCGGCGAATCCCCATCAAATGCGGGTCATCCTCCACAAATCTTCGGTGGTTTTTGACATCCAGCTCATCGGTCTTGTAACTGAGCAGATCGATCGGCGGGCCGACCGTCACGTTGGAGCGCATCGTCGAATCGAGCGAAATCAGCGCATACTTTGCGGCCTCCTCCAGAGTCGTCGTCTCAAATTTGACGCCGCGGTCCAATATTGGCCGGCCGTATTTCAGCTCGCCGATCTGCAAATAGGGACACTCCTCCGTCGCCCGAAGCGGGTTGCCCTGTGGATAAATCAAATACAACTCCGGCGGCGATCCCTTGATCTGCCCGCCGAGGAGAAGGTGAACGTTGAACTGAAGCTTGTCGCGCTCCAGCGCTTCGCGGTCGATTTCCGAGATTTGCCGCACATGCCGGCCCACCAGTCGCGCGGCGTCGTACATGGTTTCCGCCGTCGCCAGACCTTCGCCGCGGTCCCACTCCTTGTTCAGCACGGAGATCACCGATTGCGAAAGCGATAATCCGCCGCTGGTCAACGCTATAAAAATCCGTTCTCCCGGATGTGTGAACGTGAACATCTTCCTGCAAACGTTGACTTGATCCGATCCCGCATTCGTCCGTGAATCCGAGGCCATCACCAGACCCTGGCGGGTGACGACTCCTAAACAGTATGTCATTCGCTGGTTCCCTTAAAAAGTCCAATCGCATCACTGTTGTTGTTGCTGCTGCTGCTGATGATACTCCCCTTCCTCCTTCCGCTGCTGTTGCTGCTGCTGAACCTCCTGCTGGCCGGCCTTGTCGCGGGTGTAGTCGCGCACGCTCGCGTACATCGGCACCGGCAGGGTTTCCAGCCGCTCCCCAGGCAGTCCCATCGGCACGCGCGGCAGGTCCTCGGAAATCACCTTGACGTCCATGCTCTCCTTGACGCTGCCTTTGAACAAGCCCTTGTGCGGCGGCACATCGCGATAATCCCGGCCCACTGCCACCTTCACAAAATGCGCATTCACCACGCTGTTGTTGGTCGGATCGACGCCCACCCAGCCGGTCGAAGGGAAATAGAGCTCGCACCAGGCGTGGGTCTGTGCATAGCCGCGATAGCGCTCCATGTCCGGATGCAAAAAGCCGCTGACGTACCGTGCGGGAATCCCCATCGCGCGAGACAGACCGATCAACAGGTGCGTGAAATCCTGGCACACACCCCCGCCCTGGGAAAGAATTTCCGTGATCGGACTGGCCGCCGTCGTCACGCCTTTCTGGTAAGTAAATCGCTCATTGATCAGATTCAGCGCCCTCAGAACCAGCGGCCCCAGTTTGGCTCCGGGTTTGGCGCCCAACTCCTCCATCAGTTTTCTCAGTGCCGGACAATCGACCACCGCGCCGGCAAAGCGGAGATAGTCCAAAACCGCATAATCCATTTCCCACCGCACCGGCCACTCATCCGGCAGCTCGGCCAGGTTCATCGGCTCGCGATTTGTTTCCAGCACGCTCGTCGCAACGATGCGAATCTGCTTGTGAAACGAATTGATGCTGAAGGCATGGACCGTATTTCCAAGCCAATCGAAATAACTCGCAATCGACGTGGGCGGCCCGATCGCCAGCCCAAAGCTCAGCCGGTGCTGGTCCTGCTCCTGCCGCGGCGTCATCCGCAACTCCATCACCGTCTCGCTGATCAGGTCGGTGTACTCCAAATCGGTCTGATGAGTAATCTTCAGCAACATTCTTCACCACCTTCAATGCAAAAAGTAAATCTTTTTCACCGATGCCGCGGCTTGTGCCATGCTCAGCCGGATTTTCTGCACATACCCCCCAAATCCCTCAACGCCGATCTCGCCGGCGTCGGCGTATTCCAATTGTGTATTCAGCCGTCCCAGGATTCGCTCCGCCTGATCCGGCGCACCGGGTCTGATGCTCGAGGAAATCCGCGCCACCGCGTCATACGCATGATGCACGCAGGCCCGGATGCTCCGCGGAAATTCGCGCTCCAGCACGAGAAATGCCCCCACCCGCATCGCGTCCATCTCCCCCATATGCATCCGGCGATAGGCCTCGAGTGATGCGCAGCTCCGCAGCACCGACATCCAGTGAATATTCCGCTCGGCCGGCTCCAGCGAAGCTTCGTGGCGTTGCAGGATGTCGAATTTCACCTCGATGATCCGGCAGGTGATGTCCAGCCGCTCTAACCGCTTGCCCAACTGCATGAAAAGCCAGCCCTGCGAATGCGCCAGCGTTTGATCGGTCAATCCCTGGAAGAGCATCGAGCCATTCATCACCTGCCGATACACCTCCAGCGGCGCCTCCTCAAAGCGGCTGCCGACGTCCGGCCCGCGCAGCGACCAATAGAGCGTGTTGAGGTCTTCCCAGACCTCCCCGGAAATATTCTCGCGAATGCTCCGCGCGTTCTCCCGCGCGTTGACGATGCAGGAGAGGATGCTGCCGGCGTTGGCGGCATCGAACGTCATGTAAGCCGACATGTGCTGTGCGACCTGTTCATCTGTCCCGGCGAGCACTGCCTGCGCCTCAGGCAACTGATCGACGCCAAACATCCGCAGGATTCCCTGCCATAGATCGTGCTTCACCCGTGCCGCAAGCTCTCCGACATCGGTCAACAACTGCAAATTCTCATGAATCAGCCGGGCCAGGTGCTCCGAGCGCTCCACATAGCGGCTCAGCCAGTAGAGCGATTCCGCCGCCCGCGCCAGCATTTGCCGCCGCGAGCCGCCAAGATTCACATGCACTTCCTCGCCGAGCATCAATTCGCTCATGCCATCTCCTCCAGCACCCAGGTGTCTTTGCTGCCGCCGCCCTGCGAGCTGTTCACCACCAGGCTTCCCCTCCGCAGCGCCACCCGAGTCAATCCGCCCGGCATCACGACCACCTTTTGCCCGCACAGAATGTACGGCCGCAGATCGACGCGCCGGCCCTCGAAATGCTCTTCCACCAGACTCGGATGCTGGCTCAATTCCACCACCGGCTGGGCAATGAAGTTGCGCGGGTCCTGCACGATCATCGCCGCGAATTTCTCCCGCTCCGCCGTCGGCGCCTGATGCCCCATCAACATGCCGTAGCCACCGGACTCATTGGTCGATTTCACGACCAACTCATGCAAATGCTCCAGCACATAGCGCCGATCCTCCTCCCTCGAGCAGATATAGGTCGGCACGTTCTGCAGAATCGGCTCCTGATTCAGATAAAAACGGATCATGTCCGGCACATACGGGTAAACCGCCTTGTCGTCGGCCACACCGGTGCCCACCGCGTTCACCAGCGAGACATTCCCGCAGCGATAAGCATTCATCAGCCCGGCGACGCCCAGCGTGCTGTCCGGCCGAAATGCCAGCGGATCGAGAAAATCGTCATCCACCCGCCGATAGATCACATCCACGCGCCGCAGCCCAGCCACGGTGCGCATGAATACAATATTGTTCTCCACGATCAGGTCGCGCCCCTCCACCAGCTCCACACCCATCTGCCGCGCCAGAAAGCTGTGCTCGAAGTAGGCCGAGTTGTAAATCCCCGGCGTCAGCACCACCACCGTCGGCTCGATATCCGCCTTGGGCGCCGAATACTTCAAACACTGAAGCAGATTGTGCGGATAATCCTCAATCGCCCGTACGCGATAGGAGCCAAAGAGCGTCGGAAACACCCGCTTCATCACCGCGCGGTTCTCCAGCACATAACTCACCCCGCTGGGAGTCCGGCCATTGTCCTCCAGCACCAGATAGTTTCCCGCCTTGTCGCGAATCAGATCGGTGCCGCAGATGTGAATATAAATCCCCCGCGGCACGCCCACGCCGATCATCTCCCGCCGAAACATCCTGGCGCTGTAGATCAGCTCCGCCGGAATCACTCCCTCGCGCAGGATGCGCTGCTCGTGATAGATGTCGTTGCAGAATTGATTCAGCGCCGTCAGCCGCTGCTCCAGCCCACGCTCGATGGTCATCCATTCGCTTGCGGGCACGATGCGCGGAATCAGGTCGAAGGGAAATATCTTCTCCACCCCCGTCGCATCGCTGTAAACCGTAAACGTGATCCCCTGGTTGCGAAACGAGAGATCGGCCATGCGCCGGCGGCGAAGAAAGGCTTCGCCGCCCAGCGACATCAATCTGCTATGGACCGATTGATAATGGGCGCGCGGCTGCCCCGTCCCCTCAAACATCTCGTCAAAGATGCCGTTGACCTGGTAATTCTCGAACATCCGAGGAGGCCCAATCTCCTCGTTTCTTCTTTCCGCCGCCGCAAATCCTAAGGGAAAACAGGGCAAAGGCAAGCAAAAACGTGCTGCCTGCAACATGCCCGCAGGTTGCCCATTTGCAGGTCATCAAATGAGCATTGCATCGGAATTGAGCGGAGGACGCTTCGACGATGCCTGCTTTTGAAGCGATGGAACGGGGATCCCGATCTGGCATTGGCTTTGCAATTGAGCGATCCGACAGGTTGATCCCGCCGCACGGCGTAGAGGCACCCAGGACAACGGGTCTTGTTCTGGTCACGCCCCGAGTTTCGGCTTCGGCCGTCCGATCAACACCGCCGATCTCGCTCTTTCCTTTCAGCTTTTGAAAATTGTTTGGAGATGCCTATGAAGCGATTGCTTTACATGGTCGCATGCGCGTTGGCGCTGATGCTGGGTCTTGGGTCAAAGCCCGCGGCCGCCGAGCCATTGAAGGTGGCCTACAGCGACTGGCCGGGATGGGTGGCGTGGGAGATCGCAATTCAGAAGGGATGGTTTAAAGAGGCTGGGGTGGAGATTGAGTTCAAATGGCTGGAATATGCGCCATCGATGGAGGCATTCTCGGCCGGAAAAGTGGATGCGGTCTGCATGACCAACGGCGACGCGATGGTGACGGGGGCATCGGGGAAAACCTCGACTTGCATCGTGCTCAATGACTTCAGCAACGGCAACGACATGATCGTGGCGGCTGCGGGGATCAAGTCGATGAAAGATCTGAAAGGCAAGAAAATCGGCGTCGAGCTGAACTTGGTCGATCATCTGCTGCTACTGAAAGCGCTTGAGGCGAACGGGATGAGCGAGGCGGATGTGACTCTCGTCAACATGCCCACCAATGACACGCCCCAGGCGCTGGCATCGGGGGGAGTTTCGGCGATTGCCGCATGGCAGCCCAATTCGGGGCAGGCGCTCAAGCAGGTGGCGGGCTCGACGGCCGTCTTTACGAGCAAGGACACGCCGGGACTGATTTACGATGGGCTCTACGTCAGCAAAGAGAGCCGCGGGGCGCGCAGCGCGGATTGGGCCAAAGTGGTGAAAGTGTGGTTCCGCTGCGTGGAGTACATCCAGAATGAGAAGACGCAGCCCGATGCGCTGAAGATCATGAGCGCCCGCGTGGGCCTCAAGCCCGAGGAGTACAAGCCGCTGCTGGGCGGGACATTCCTTCTCGATTCGCCCGGAAACCTCAAGGCGCTGGAGGAGGGCCCGGGATTGGACTCCGTCTACGGATCGAGCGCGATGGTCGACAAATTCAACGTATCGAAGGGTGTTTACAAGGAAGCACAGGATGTGAAGTCGTATTTGGATCCGAGCCTGGTGAAGGGGTTGAAGTAGGCGAATTTGGTGGCGGATGAAGCAGCCGTGGTTTGCCGTCAGGCAGGACTTTCGCGGCCGGAGGAGTTTGGCGCTGAAGCTGGCGTCATTTTTGCTGCCGCTGGCGATCTGGTGCGCTGTCAGCTACGTGCCATTCATCTGGCATCCGATGGTGAAGGTGACGGCGGCTGGCGATTCGTCGTACATGCGGCCGGGTAACCTGGTAGAGCGCGAGGTCTTTGCGCAGGAAAACCAGAAGCTGCGAGGCGAAGGCAGGACGCCGGCGGAAGGAGCGCGAGCGAATCCGATTTTTCTGCCCGCGCCCCACGAAGTGGTTCGCTCATTTTATACGGCCTTCACCACGCCGCCGCGCCGCATCAATGAACCCTGGCTGCATGAAAGCCTGATTCACAGCATCAAGGTGATCAGCAGTGGATTTGGCCTGGCGGTTGCCGTTGGCGTGCCGCTGGGGATTCTGGCGGGAACATTTGCATTTGTCTCGCGGCTGATCGAGCCGTTCGTCGACTTCATTCGCTATTTGCCGCCGCCGGTGTTTGGGGCGCTGATGGTGGCGGTGTGGGGGATCGATGATGGGCCCAAAGTCGCGATCATTTTCATTGGGACTGTTTTTCAGATGATCCGCGTGGTGGCCAATACGACTCGATTGATCGACCCATCGCTGCTGGAAGCTGCGCAAACTTTGGGCACGAGCAACCGGCGGCTGGTCACGCGGGTCATCCTGCCCGGCATCCTGCCGAATCTTTATCACGATCTTCGCATCCTCTTAGGCGCTGCGTGGACGTTCCTTACGGTGGCGGAACTCATCGGCGCGACAACGGGCATCAGCTATTTCATCAACCAGCAGGGGAAGTATCGCAACTACCAGAACGTGTTCGCCGGCATCGCGGTGATTGGCATGCTGGGGATGATCACCGATAAGGTGTTGAGCATCGCGGGGCGGAAGTTATTTCCATGGCAGCCTGAGCCGAAGGATGGATTCTGGACGGAGCTTTGGAGCATGATGTGGATTCCGCGGCGACAGGAGCGCACACCTGGTCCATCGGATGGCGAGAGAGTCGAAGGGAGGGTCGCCGATGCCGACGCGGCCGCAATTTGAACTGCCCAGCTATAAGGAACTGGAGCCGGCGGTCGCGGAGCGGCTCAAGCGCATCTACGCGCGGCCGGTGGTGCTGGACGTGCAACATCTCGGCAAGACGTTTGCCACGCGGGCCGGCGAGATCGATGCGCTGGCTGATGTGAGCTTCCAGGTTCATCGGCGCGAGTTTGTGACCGTCATCGGGCCGTCCGGTTGTGGCAAATCGACGCTGATTCGCATTCTCGCCGGGCTGGAAAATCCGACAACGGGCCACGTTCAGCTCGACGGAAAGGAAGCGTGCGGGCCGGGCGCCGATCGGGGGATGGTGTTTCAGGCGTACACACTTTTCCCGTGGCTGACGGTGAAGCGGAACGTGATGTTCGGCCTGCTGAACAAGGGACGCGGGCATACTCTGGCCGAAAATGAGGCCATGCAATGGATCCGCATGGTGGGGCTGGAGAAGTTTGCCGAGTGCTATCCGCATCAGCTTTCGGGCGGCATGAAACAGCGCGTGGCCATCGCTCGAGCACTGGCCAACCAGCCGCGAATCCTGCTCATGGACGAACCGTTTGGCGCGCTCGATGCGCAGACGCGGATGAAGATGCAGTCGTGCCTTCAGCAGATCTGGCAGAATGTGAATGTCACCATCGTGTTCATTACCCACGATCTGGACGAGGCGATTCTGCTGGCGGATCGGATCATCGTGCTGGCGGCCCATCCGGGCCGGATTGCCGAGGTGATTGAAGTGCCGCTGATCCGGCCGAGATCGGCGGAGCAGATGGTCGAGCCGGCTTTTCTGGCGACGCGGGCGCGCTTGAATGAGTTGATTCACCCGCCCGGTGAGCAGAGCGAGGAGGACAGGATTCCAGTGTTTCGGATGACTCTGGTTGGCGACGACGTTTTATGAGGAGACGAAGGCGATGATGGTGGCGAAAGATTTATCCACGCCGGCGGCAGCGCGGGAGCATGCGCGAGCGCAGGCAAATGACCAGAAGATACAGGCAGCGAACCTGCCCGCTGCTGGAGTGCCCGCGCAGGATGTACTTTGGGATGAGAAGCTGGAGGTGGCGGATTATGCGTCGAGAGTGCTGGTGCGTGGCTCGCGGCTGCGAATCACCGATCTGGCGGGCGATGGCTGCGTGAACTTCCTGGTCTTCAATGCCGACCACCCGATCGAGAGGCTCAATGTCGCTGATACGGTGAAAGTGCAGTGGAATGCCTATCTGGGCGGGAGGAAGCTTCTGCTGAGCGATATGGGGCGGGTGCTGATGAGTGTTGTGGCCGACACATCCGGGCGGCATGACCTTCTCTGCGGCGCATCCACCGAGAAATCCAATGCGCGAAAGTACGGCGCAGGCGCCAACTACAGTCCCTTCCCCAATGCCCGCGATCGATTTCTTTTGGCGCTGGCCAAGCATGGGCTGGGTCGCAAGGACATTCCTCCGAGCATGAACTTCTTTAAGCGCGTGAACGTGGAAGCGGATGGGGCGCTTAGATTCGAACAGGAGGCAGAGGCCGGGGCATATGTCGAGCTCCGTGCGGAGATGAATGTGCTGGTGGTGCTGGCAAACACGCCCCATGTGCTCGATCCACGCCCTGGTTACTCCTGCACCTCGGTCCGCGTCACCGCCTGGCGTGCTCCGGTCGCCTCGCCGGATGATCCGATTCGTGGCGCCACGCCCGAGGCCCAAAGAGCCTTTGAGAATACAGATGATTATTTCCGTTGATCCAGAAAAGAGAGCGGCCATTTACGATTACGTAATACCAGCCCGCGCGCCTTGGTCCGGGATCGTCCGCCGCGGCCAGACTCTGCGCATCATCGATCTGGAGGGAAATCAGGCCGTCGATTGCATCCTGTACAGCGCGGCCGATCCGACGGAGCGATACAGCGCCGCACAGACCATCGTCGCACAGGCCAATATTTTTCTCGCCACCGGCACAAAGCTGATGAGCGACGAAGGCAATGTGCTCATGACGATCTCCGCCGACAACTGCGGCCGCCATGACACTATCGCCGGCGCGTGCAGCTGCGAGTCGAATACGCTGCGCTACGGGCATCACACCAAACACCAGCACGCCTGCGTCGAGAATTTCCTCATGGCGCTCTCGCGGCACTCCATGGGCAAGCGCGACATGGTCAGCAACATCAACTGGTTCATGAACGTCCCCGTTGAAGCCGACGGCACGCTCGGCATCGTCGATGGAATCAGCGCGCCCGGCAAATACGTCGATCTGCTGGCCGAGATGGACACGCTGGTGGTCATCAGCAACTGCCCGCAGATCAACAATCCGTGCAATGGGTTTAACCCCACGCCGGTGCGAGTCGTGATCATCGACGGTCAGCCTTCGTAGGAGAACGGACGCTCAATGTTCAAGAAGATTTTGATCGCCAACCGGGGTGAGATCGCATGCCGGGTGATCCGCACACTCGACAAAATGGGCATTGCGTCGGTGGCGGTGTACAGCGAGGCCGATGCGCAATCGGCACATGTTTCGGCCGCGGGGCAGGCGGTGCGATTGGGGCCATCGGCGGCCAGTGAGAGCTATCTTCGCGGGGCGCTCATCATCGAGTCGGCCCTCGCGAGCGGCGCTGAGGCGATTCATCCGGGATACGGATTTCTCAGCGAGAATCCGGAGTTTGCCCAGATGTGCGCGGATGCGGGGATTGTTTTCGTCGGGCCGACGCCGCAGCAGATGCGAAGTTTTGGACTGAAGCACGCGGCAAGGGAGCTGGCGCGGCGATGCGAAGTGCCGATGGCGCCGGGCTCGGGACTTTTGGACAATCCCGCGCAGGCGCTGAAGGCAGCACGGAAAATCGGCCTGCCGGTGATGCTCAAGGCCACGGCCGGCGGCGGTGGCATCGGCATGAGGCTCTGCCGCCAGGAATCGGAGCTGGCCGACGCGTTCGCGGCCGTGCAACGCCTCGGCAAGAGCAATTTCAAACACGCCGGCCTGTATTTGGAGAAGTACATCGATCGGGCGCGGCACATCGAAGTGCAGATTTTCGGCGATGGTCGCGGCAATGTCGTGGCTCTGGGTGAACGTGATTGCTCGACTCAGCGACGGAATCAGAAAGTCATCGAAGAGACGCCGGCGCCGGGGATCGGCGAGGAAATGCGCTGGCGGCTGTTCGCGGCGGCGGTGAAGCTTGGCAAGGCGGTGAGCTATCAGTCGGCGGGCACGGTGGAATTCATCTTTGACGCCGATGCCGATGAGTTTTATTTCCTGGAAGTGAACACACGGCTCCAAGTCGAGCATGGCGTGACGGAGATGGTCACAGGAATCGATCTGGTTGAGTGGATGATTCGCCAGGCGGCGGGCGAGCTTTCGCTGGAAGGGCATGCGCTGAAATCTCAGGGTGCGTCCATGCAGGTGCGGGTTTACGCCGAGGATCCGGCGAAAAACTTCCAGCCGAGCTGCGGCGTTCTGACTGACGTTCAATTTCCAACCACGGCACGCGTTGACACGTGGGTCACCCGCGGCGTGGAGGTCAGCAGCTTTTACGATCCTCTGGTGGCCAAAATTATTGTGCATGGCGATTCTCGCGGCAATGCGATCGCGAAAATGCGCGAGACGCTCGATCAGACTCACCTCAGCGGGATCGAATCCAACCTGGAGTATTTGCGACGCATTCTCGACGAGCCGGCGTTCGTCCATGGGCAGATGACGACGCAACTTCTGTCTCGATTCAGCTACCAGCCACAAACGATCGAGGTGGTGAAACCCGGGACACAGACAACGGTTCAGGATTACCCCGGCCGCATCGGATACTGGGCGATCGGTGTCCCCCCGTCCGGCCCGATGGACAGTCTCGCCTTCCGTCTCGCCAATCGCATTGTGGGGAATCCACCAGAGGCCGCCGGCCTCGAGGTCACAGTCACCGGGCCAACACTGCGCTTCAATGTCGCGACAACAATTGCCATTACCGGCGCAGAAATGAACGCCAGGCTGGATGAGCAGCCGGTGGCGATGTGGGCGCCAATTAGAATTCCCGCCGGTTCGCTGCTCGAATTAAAAGCGGCCATTGGACCCGGCTCGCGCTGTTACATCGCCTTTGCCGGCGGCCTCGACGTCCCCAAATATCTCGGCAGCGGCGCGACCTTCACGCTCGGCAAATTCGGCGGCCATGGCGGCCGCGCCCTCCGTGCCGGCGATGCCCTCCGCCTGGGTCCGGCTGTGCCGGACACATCGCGCGCCCCCGACCCCACCATCATCCCCACATACAACCACAACTGGGAAGTTGCCGTCCTCTACGGCCCCCACGGAGCGCCCGATTTCTTCACCCAGGAAGACATCGACATGCTCTTTGCCACCGCGTGGAGAGTTCACCATCATTCCGACCGAACCGGCGTGCGCCTCATCGGTCCACATCCAAAATGGGCCCGCAAAGATGGCGGCGAGGCCGGCCTCCATCCATCGAACATCCACGACAACGCCTACGCCATTGGCACCATCGACTTCACCGGCAACCTGCCGATTCTTCTCGGCCCCGACGGCCCAAGTCTCGGCGGATTCGTTTGTCCGGCCACGATTGTGCAGGCCGACCTTTGGAAAATGGGCCAATTCAAAGCCGGCGACACCGTGCGCTTCCGCTGCGTGACCGCGGATGAGGCGCGGCGGTTGGAGGAGGAGCAGGAGTCGGTGATTGCCACGCTCCAGGGCTCAAAAACGTCGGTCACCCGAGTGGTGGGCAGTGCCCTCCCCACAACTCCGATCCTCGGGCGTCTTCCGGAATCCTCCGGCCATGTGGGGGTCGTCTACCGGCAGGACGGCGACAAATACCTGTTGGTCGAATATGGCCCGCTCGCGCTTGACTTGAACCTGCGATTCCGCGTCCACGCGCTGCAAGCATATCTCGAGAATAATCCACTCCCCGGAATTCTCGATCTCACGCCCGGCATTCGTTCCCTGCACATTCACTTCGATAGCCGCATCCTTCCCCGCGACAAACTGATGGACATCCTCATCGCCGCCGAAGATCGCCTGCCCAAAATCGACGAAATCGAAGTCCCCACGCGCATCGTCCATCTGCCGCTTTCCTGGGATGACCCAGCCACCCAGCTGGCCATCCAGCGATACATGCAGGTTGTCCGCAAGGATGCTCCCTGGTGTCCCAGCAATCTCGAATTCATCCGCCGGATCAACGGCCTTCGCGACATCGACGAGGTCAAGCGGATTGTCTTCGATGCTAACTATATCGTGCTCGGTCTGGGCGACGTTTACCTGGGCGCACCCGTCGCCACACCAATCGATCCCCGCCATCGGCTGGTCACCACCAAATACAATCCCGCCCGCACCTGGACGCCCGAAAACGCCGTCGGCATCGGCGGGGCATATCTCTGCGTTTACGGCATGGAGGGCCCCGGTGGTTATCAATTTGTCGGCCGCACCTGCCAGATGTGGAACACGTTTCGACAGACGGCCGATTTTACGGACGACAAGCCGTGGCTCCTGAGATTCTTCGATCAGATTCGTTTTTATGCGGTGAGTGCGAATGAGCTGCTGCGTTTCAGGGAGGATTTTCTGGCCGGGCGGGCCAAGCTCCAGATCAGTCACGAAATCTTTCGTCTCCGCGAGTACAACCAGTTCCTCCAGCAGAATCAAAAATCCATTTCCGCATTCAAGGCCAAACGGCAGAAGGCGTTTGATGAAGAGCGTCATCGCTGGGAGGCCGCGGGGCAGATGAGTTTCGCCACGCCGGCCGCCGACGACGAATCCGCAGGGGATTCGCCCGGTTTTGTTCCACAAGAAGGCGCCCAGCCCGTATTTGCCGACGTTCCCGGCATCCTCTGGAAGATCGAGACGCTCAAAGGCCAGCACGTCCGCGCCGGCCAGAAACTGGCGATTCTAGAGTCGATGAAGATGGAGATTGAAGTCACCAGTCCCTCCGACGGCCTGATCAGCGACATCTATTGCGAAGAGGGCCGGATGATCTCCGCCGGCCAGGTCCTCTTCGCCCTGCGGCCCGCATCCGAGCATTGAGCCATGCAATTCCCCTCTCTCGATCTTCACACACTCGAAACGCTTTACGCCGGCTCGACCGACGCCGCCGCCGATTTTCTGGTCAATCTGCTTAAACGCATAGATACCTATCCCGATCCAGCCGTGTGGATCACGCGCCTATCAACTGACGATGTCATTGAGCAACTCCGACAAGCCGAGCAGTGCCGTGCCGCCGGCCTCGCCCAACCGCTCTTCGGCATCCCCTTCGCCGTCAAAGACAACATCGACGTCGCCAATTACCCCACCACCGCGGCCTGTCCAGACTTTGCTTACACACCCTCTCAATCCGCCACAGTCGTGCAGCGCCTTATCGCCGCCGGCGCGATTCTGATCGGCAAAACCAATATGGACCAGTTCGCCACCGGCTTGGTCGGAGTACGTTCTCCCTACGGCGCCTGCCGCAATGCCTTCAACCCAGACTTCATCTCGGGAGGCTCCAGCTCCGGTTCCGCCGTCGCCGTCGCGGCGGGCCTTGTCAGTTTCTCCCTCGGCACCGACACCGCCGGCTCCGGCCGCGTCCCCGCCGCCCTCAACAACATCATCGGCCTCAAACCCACCCGCGGCCTCATCAGCACCACCGGCGTCGTGCCCGCCTGCCGCTCTCTCGACTGCGTCTCCATCTTCGCCCTCACCTGCCATGACGCCAACCAAATCCTCTCCATCGCCGCCGCCCACGACCGCACCGATCCCTACTCGATCCACGCAAGCGCCCTCTCCGCCGCCCCAACCCCACCGCTCAATCGCTTCCGCGTCGGCGTCCTCCCTCCAGCTCAGGAAGAATTCTTCGGCAACCAGGACGCCCGCGACCTCTACCGAAAAAGCATCGATCATCTCAATCAACTTGTCGCCAGCGTAATCGAGATCGACTACACCCCCTTCCGCGACGCAGCCAAGCTCCTCTACCAGGGCCCCTGGGTCGCCGAGCGCCTTTCCGCCATCCGCCCATTCCTCGACCGCAACCCCGACGCCTTATTGCCCATCACCCGCTCGATCATCGAGACCGGTCGCAATTTCTCCGCCGTCGATGCCTTCCGCGGCCAATACCACCTCCAATCCTTGATCCAATCCGCCGCCGCGCAATGGGAAAAGATCGATCTGCTGATGCTCCCCACCGTCGGCACCACCTATCGCATCGCCGACATCGAACGCGACCCCCTCCAGCTCAACTCCAACCTCGGCTACTACACCAATTTCGTCAATCTCATGGATCTCTGCGCCCTTGCCGTCCCCGCCGGCTTCCTCCCCAGCGGCATCCCCGTGGGCGTAAGTTTCATCGCCAAATCCGGCCACGACCACCTCCTCATCAATATCGGTGAGGCCTTCCATCGCCTTTTCAACGCTCTCGGCGCAACCGTGCACAAGCTTCCAAACAGTCCCACCCCGTGCCCCCAATCCGATTGGATCAAACTTGCCGTCGTCGGCGCCCATCTCTCCGGCCAACCCCTCAACCATCAACTGACCGATCGCCGCGCCCACCTCGTCCGCGCCGGCCGCACCGCCCCCCTCTATCGCCTCTACGCCCTCGAAGGCACCAATCCCCCCAAACCAGGCCTAATCCGCACCAACTCCACCGACGGCGCATCCATCGAACTCGAAGTCTGGGAACTCCCTCCAGCCGCCTTCGCCAACTTCGTCGCCGCCA
This sequence comes from Tepidisphaeraceae bacterium, assembly GCA_036001665.1. Lineage (GTDB taxonomy): Bacteria > Planctomycetota > Phycisphaerae > Tepidisphaerales > Tepidisphaeraceae > JBGPEF01. The sequence continues at coordinate 13,494 of DASYUA010000015.1, read as the reverse complement.
TTCCCCCACCTCTCGGCATCGGCACCATTCGCCTCGACGACGGCAGTGACGTCAAGGGCTTCCTCTGCGAGCCCTACGTGATTCAAAACGCCCGCGATATCTCACATCTGGGTGGCTGGCGGCAGTTTCTCTGCGTCCGCGGGGCAGATGACGCTGGCTAGACTGATAGAAGACCTCTCGTACAGCCGCATCTAACACGAACATTCCTCCGTCCGAGTTCGGCACCGGCTGGGAAGCTCACTCCCACAGGGCAGCTTCGGCGTACCGGCGAACAGCCCGACGCGGAACCGAAAAAGCGTCTATCCCCTTGCTCCCGTGGTAGAGTGCTCCAGCACCGACATCAAAGCCCATAGAATCAAGGCTGGCGGATAAACAATCGCCAAAATGAATGGACATCAGACGAGCTGGTCATCCACTGCTTCCCTGGCTCACTTGGCTGTCCAAGTCGGCGGTGGCGTAATTTGGTCTGCGGGCCGATAACCCGCATTTACCCGCCCGCTGCCCGCAAGCCTACTGATGGCCCGAACGGTCATATCGTGATCGCATAGAATCTGACAACTTAGCCGCAAGCCGGGGGTCTCCAGGAGCCCGCGGGCAGCGAGCGCACCTTTCTCAGCCTCGGTCATACGATCCGGCTCGCCGGTCAGGAATTGCACACGGCACGTAGTACAGCGAGCGTTTCCTCCACACGCATGAAGTTGATCAACGCCAGCATCATCGATCAGGGCCAGCACCAGCCTCTTGTTCTGAGGCACGTCAAAGGTGCCGAAATCCTCAACTGTTAATTTGGGCATATGGCTGGTCCTTCATCCCCAGCTCGCTCTTTTCGGTCGTCAAGTACGGATCGTAACCGACAAAGGCAATGAGAGCTTGCCTCAATTCCTTAGCCGGCCACCGACGGTGTTTCTCCCAAGCATGAATCAGCGAACGTGACACGCCGAGCAGTTCTGCAACTTGATCCAACGTAAGTCCCGCATCCAGCCTCTTGCGTCGAATGTGGTCTCCGATGCGACACAAGTCCTTTGGATAGCCCTTTCTCTGTTTGTCGTAAATCGTAACTCTTGGCTTTTCAGCAGTTAACGTTCGGCAGCAAGAAGGCAATGCAAGAATGGAGCTGGTCGATTTTGGCTTCATCTTCAAGGGCGAGGACCAGGCGCTTGCCCTGGGCAACTTCGAACTGGCCGACGCCATCGACGGTTAGTTTGGGCATTTCAGTCCCTTCTTACGCCCCTTTCGGGGGCTGTCGGGTTTCTCGGGTCCACCCCGGGCATGCGCCCGGGGCTATCGTCTTTCGCCCCTGACGGGGCTTTCATGCGGCGCATCGTTAAACATTCTTTCCCGCGGCTTCGGCGGGCTGGGGGAGGAGCTCGATCTTCAGGCGCTTCACGCGCTGGGGCTCGGCGTCGAGGATGGTGTAGCGGACGCCGTTGTGCTCGAAGGTGGTTCCCTTCTGGGGGATTCGGCCGAGCATGACGGAGACGAAGCCGCCGAGGGTTTCGTAGCCGGCGTCTTCGGGAAGATTGAGGCCGATGGTGCGGTTGATCTGATCGATGTCGAGGGCGGCATCGACTTCGTAGGCGTTGTCGCTGACCTTCTTCATCATTGTCGTGCTGTGGGGCGGGTGCTCATCGCTGATTTCGCCGACGAGCTCCTCGAGGATGTCTTCGATGGTGACCAGGCCGGCGGTGCCGCCGTATTCGTCGAGGACGATGGCGATGTGTACTCGCTGAATGCGAAATTCGCGGAGGAGGTCGCGCAGGGGCTTGGTTTCGGGGACGAAGATGGCCGGCCGCATGGCGCTGCGCATGTCGAACTGCTCGGGTGGCAGGCCGAGATGCTTGAGCAGGTCGCGGGCATAGAGGATGCCGACGATGTGATCGAGGGTGCCGTCATAGACCGGGAGGCGGGAATGGCCGGACTGGTCCAGAGTATGCTTGACCTCTTCGAGCGTCGCGCCCAGCTCGATGCCGACAACTTCGGGACGGGTGGTCATCACCTGGCCGGCGCGGGCGTCGCGGAATTCGATGACCGACTCGATCATCTTGCGCTCGGTCGTATCGACGACGCCTTCCTTCTCGCCATCCTCGACGACGGAGAGGATGTCCTTCTCGATCTGCTCGGGCTCGGGCTCGGATTTGTTGCCGACCATGCGGAGGATGAGCCGCTCGGTCAGGTGCATGAGATTCACCAGCGGAAACAGTATGTAGCGGAGGGTGTGCAGGGCCCGGGCGAAGATGGCGATCATGGGCTCGCCGACATAGCGGGCGAGCGCGGTGGGTATTGCGGTGGAGAAGATGAAGGTGAGCAGGGTGGAAACGATGATAGCGCCCAGGTAGCGGCTGCTGATGCGGAAGGTGATGTATTCGAAGAGACGCAGGCTGAAGGCCACGATGAAAACATTGGCCACCAGGCGGCATACGGCGGTGATGAAGATCAGTTCGCGGCTGCAATCGACGGTTTTCTCGAGCAGTTCGCTGCGGCCGTATTTGGCCAGGTAATCTTCGAGCTTGGCGCGGGAGTAATCGCGAAGCGCGTAAACAAGGGTGGAGAAGAAGAGCGTCAGCAGGGTGGAGAGGAGGATTCCGGCGAGGATGAGGATCATGAGGTTTTGGAGGAAGTTTTTCGGGATGGATTGAAGACCGCCCCGACGCCGAGTTGAGTGAGGATGCGGTCTTCGAGCCTGTGCATCCGTCTATAGTCGGCGTCGGTTCTATCGTCCAGCCCCATCAAGTGCAACATGCCGTGCAGGGCGTAGAGGAGCAGCTCATTTTGGACCGCAAAGCCGCGGCGGCGGGCCTGGCGGATCGCTTCCGAAAAATTGACGACAACTTCGCCGGATGTCGCCTGGGCGCGTGAATTCTGCTCGAGGGGAAAGGTGAGAACGTCGGTGGGGGAGGGATCGTCCATGAACCGGCTGTGCAGTTGAGACATCCGGGCATCGCCAACCAGTGCGAGCGACAGTTCGCGCAGCGGAGAGCGCAGGAGCGCGTGGGCGCGGCGAAGCATCTTGCGCAGGAATGCAACATGCGGCCGGCCGGCGCGAGCGGTAATTTTGAGGTCCAGCTTCGGTGTGCGTGCGGTGGTAATCATCCGACTCTGGTTGCGGCGGTTGCCCCCTGGGCTTGCGGGGCGGCGTGCGTGGTGGCGGCGGTCGATGGGTAATGCATTCGGCCGTGATAGATGGCCAGCAGCGCCTTTACGAGCGCCTTCTCGACGATCTGCAACTCGCTGAAGGTGAAATCGGCATCATCAAACTGGCCATCGAGCAGGCGCTTCATGATCAGATCGTGTACCAGGGTCTCGATGCGGTTGGCGGTCGGCTCGACCATGGCGCGGCTGGCGCTTTCGACGGCGTCGGCGATCATGACCACGGCCGTCTCGCGCAGGCGCGGTTTGGGGCCCGGGTAGCGATATTGCACGTCGGGCGGCTGCTCATCGTCGCCACAATTCTTGCAGGCCTGGTGATAGAAATACTCGACCAGCGTCGTGCCGTGATGCTGCTGGATGATGCTCTGGATGACCGGCGGCAGGTTGTATTCGCGGGCCAGTTCCACGCCGTCTTTGACGTGGCCGATGATGATCAGGAGTGAGACGCTGGGGGTGAGATTGATATGGCGATTGCGGCCATCGACCTGGTTTTCGACGAAATAGTCGGCCTTGTTCATCTTGCCGATGTCGTGGTAATAGCTGCCGACGCGGCAGAGCAGGGAGTTGGCGCCGATGGCCTCGGCGGCCGCCTCGGAGAGAGTCGCTACTTGAAGACTGTGGTTGTAGGTGCCGGGGGCTTCGACGGCCAATCGACGCAGCAGTGGATGGCTGGCATCGGCCAATTCCAGCAGCGAAATGCTGGTGGTGATCTTGAAGGCTTTTTCGATGAACGGAAGGATGCCCAGGACGATGAAACCAACCCCAAGCCCGGCGGCGCCGGCGTAGAGGCAGTTGCGCCAGAGGACATTGGCGGGTTCCATGCCGGCCGCGCTGACGGCGGCGGCGGCGAGGATCATGGTCAGAGCGGTCAGGCCGCCGACTTCCACCAGTTTGCTGCGCGTCCGCACCTCTTCGAGCAGGAAGCAGCAGGTGAGGATGCCGACCCACATGATCAGGAAAAATCCAATGCCTTGGTCGAGGGCGGCGGTGACCAGGAGCCCATGCAGGCTGGCAATGCCCAGGGCAAAGCGCTGGTCGTAGGCGATGGCCAGGATCATGGCGACGAGGATTGTGGGAGCGATGCCGAAAAGCAGGAGCGGGCCGGTGCCCACGGCCGCCAGTTGGGGCAGGAGGAGCATGGCGAGCAGAAGGGCGGCTATGGCGAGGGCTCGGAAGCGATTGCGTAGGATTCGCGGCTGGAAAAGGACGACGTAACCGGTCAGGGCGCAGGTCACGAGGAAAACGATGCCGGCCATTCCGAAATGCGCCCCCAGGCGTTTCTGCCATCCGAGGTTTTCAACGAATGCCCGCTGCTCTTCATTGAGGATGCGCCAGGACTCTTCAGTAACCTGCTGGCCCCTGGGAACGAGAACCGCCTTCTCGAGGATATGGCGGCGGGCCAGGGCAACCGAGACCCGTTTGGCCGCCGCATCCTGCTCGGCCAGGGTCAGGTCCTTTTCCAGGTCATGGGTTTTCTTGAGGGTATCGACGGTGTAACCGGCGATGTTGGCCGCGGGCTGGGAGAAATGCTGCTCGGCGATGGGTTGGATGAGGGAGAGCAACTCGCCGCGCTGGATATCCATCGACCAGGAACCCTGTAGGCGGGCGGGGAAAGTGCGTGACTCATCGATGGTGACAAATTCGGCCGCCGGGCCGGGGCCCTGAAGCTTGAGCTTGTCGCGCTGCTGGCTGTTTCGTTCTTCCTGCCAGTCTTCCTGATCCAATACGATCAGGTTGCCCTTGTCTCTTAACTCCAGCAGCTTGGCAATATAGGCCGCGACCCACTTCTTGTATTCCTCCGGGGTTTCCATGTGGATTTTCTTGAGTGCGGTGATGCTGCTGCCATCGAGCTTGAGGGTCTTGGGCAATTGTTCGGGGGTGAGGCGGGCCACATCCTCGGGGAGGGCAAGGAGAGTCTTCTGAAGGTCGGCAAACGGGTTGGCCACCGCGCGATAGACGCGGGGGGCGGCGTCGCGTGCGGCCTGCTGAAGCTCGACCAGCCGCTCGGTGTTGGTGAAATAGAACTCCACCCGGCTGTTGATGTCCTGCTGGGCATATTGATCGGGGCGATAGCGAACCACCTGCTCGCGGAGGAGGGTGATGAAGACGGCCAACAGCCAGAAGACCAAAACGACAGCCAGCAGGCCCAGGACCCTGGGGTCCGTGACCGCTTCGCGGAAGGATGTGATGTCGGGGCGGTTTTTGCGGATCTCGACGCGCCGCGCCCGGAGTTTTCTGATTTGAAACATAAGTTTTTCGGCCGCGAGTGGGTCCAGCCGCTGGCCGAAAATTCACTTCTGCCGCTCGTACGCGTTCACGATGTTCTGAACGAGCCGATGTCGGACAATATCACCGCGCTCCAACTCAACGTGGGCGATTCCTTTGACGCCGCGGAGCCTCTCGATCGCATCAACGAGCCCGCTTTCCTGGTTTTCCGGCAGGTCCACCTGACTAGGATCGCCGGTCACAATCATTTTCGAGTCATGGCCCAGTCTGGTCAAGAACATCAACATCTGGGAAGGGGTGGTATTCTGGGCCTCGTCCAAGATTATCACAGAATCGTTGAGGGTTCGACCACGCATAAAAGCCAGGGGGATGACCTCGATGACGTCATTTACCATAAACCTTTTCACCTGCTCGAATTCCATCATGTCGTTGAGGGCGTCAAAAAGTGGCCGGAGGTATGGATTGACCTTGGCTTGGAGGTCTCCGGGGAGGAATCCCAGCCGCTCGCCCGCCTCGACGGCCGGGCGGGCGAGGACGATCCGTTTGGCCTGGCCGCGCTTGAGAATACTGGCCGCGACGGCCACGGCCAGATAGGTCTTGCCGGTTCCGGCGGGGCCGACGCAGAAGGTCAGGTCATGCTTGAGCATGGCCTCGGCGTATCGCTCCTGGCCGGAGGTTTTGGGCTTGATGGCCCGGCCCTTCACGTAGACATCGATTTCGTCGCCGGAGCGCTCGCGGACCACACCGACGGCGGTGCTGATGGCCGAGCCGACATCCTCGACGCTGAGCCATTCCTGGCGGCGGAGCTTGCGCTGCATCTGATCGACGACGGCGGCGGCCTTGCCGACCTGTTCGCGGTCGCCGGAAAGATGAAGCTCATCATTTCGGCAGACCACGGCCACGCCAAAAGCTTCGCGAAGCATCTTGAGATGCCTATCGGCCGCTCCGAAGAGGGCGAGTTTCTTGTCGGGCTGTTCGAGGGAGATATTCAGGTTCACGGGGGGGAGTTTAGCATGGTTGGGAGGGTTGTGACCACGGGGGGAGGGAGATGGGTGTTGCGCGGATTGCGCTGGGGATGGGGAGGGAGGAGAAGTGCATCGGCGAGAGAGCGGGGAACGCGATGGGTTTGTTTCGTCAAAAAAAGTTGCGAGGGAAGAGGCGAAAATGGCGATTGGAGGGCGCTGGAGGGGGTTTGGAGTTTGCGCGGTGGCTTTGTTTTGTTGGGGAGCGACGAAGGGACGTAGCGACGGAGCGACGAAGGGTGAGGAAGGGTGTTGCGCGGATGGAGCAACCGCAGGTAATGCCCAATGCCGAATGCCCAATGACCAAAGAATGACCAAGTCCCAATGACGAAGCAAAAAGCGTCGCGGTAGGCGGCGAAAGCGCGCGGAGCGGGCGCGGGTACGGCTGAACGGAAAATGCGCGAGCATGGCGACCCCCTCTCCTGTGAAACTGGGCCGGATTGGCCCAGAGGTTCGCGGAGCGAACCTTACCCCGGTTCATCGATAGCAGTACGTTTTAGAGGGGCGTTTGTTCGGGTGAATCGAACATTTTTTTTAATATTTTTGTGTTCACCTTTGCCGGCAGTAGGACTGTCCCACTTTCTGGTGCGATCTAGAAAAGTACGGATGACCCCCTTATTCGATCTTCCATAGAGTTCTGACTACGTCGCCGTTCCATTTCCCTTCCTCGTGAATCCGGGCAGTTGTCGCTGCACAACCTGAAGCAGAATATCTGCGTACTGGAGTCCGGCATGCTCATCGGATTTGGCGGACGCGTCCATGGTCACATGACACCCGCCACTATCTAGGCGCCTGAAGCAGCCGCCAGTCCGGCGAAAGGACATTCCCGCCGCTTGGAGGCCCGCCGCCACAAAACCAGTTAGAAAGCGATTGGTAAGCTCTGGAGTCGGCAAGTTTTCCTCATCAATCACAACATGCGCCGAGCGAAGTTGAGGTCCGAGATTGACCCTCGCAATTTCGCCGAACAACCAACTCAAGTGTGCTACTATTGAAATGACCTTATGGCCGTTGACGGGCAGAAGCCCATCGAAGTAATCGCGCATGTCGGTGTGCCATGCTTCAATTTCCGAACGCTCAAGGTGAGTGGCATTCGGACGTAGGTCCGCCAGGAATTGTGAAAGCTGGCGCCTCGTTTCGATAAGCTCAGGACCGTCAAACTCAGGATACCAATTCGCCCAGAATAGAATCCGACGGTTCTCCTGCCGGAACCGAAGGCCGGCATCCTTGGCAATTTGTGTTGGAACATTTTTGCCCTTCAGTTCGCCGCTTTGGTTGAGCGCCTCAGGAAGCAATGCGCGGAGCTGGGAGAGTTCGGCATCAATCCATGAGAGCTCGCGCGCATTCAGCAAGGCGAGGCCACCCCAAACGCGTCTCGAATTCGAGCGACCACCGGCATCAATGAAAACGTGAAGGTCGAGCGACTCGCTCGGCGCGATCACTGCTGATCCCAGTCTGCCAAGGGCCGTCTGAAACATGTCATAACCGTATGCTAGAATTAAGGGAAATCAACGCGAACCCCATGCGCTAAGCGATGCCCCACGCTGTTCTAGGTTCTGTGTCCCTTCGTGGCCAATTGGAGGTACCTCATGATGCGACTCACCCCTGACATGTTCCGCGAAGCGGCGTCCGATCCCGTCGCCTGGCGCGCGAAAGCGGTCACGCTTCGGGGTGCAGCACAATCGCTGTGGGAGTCCTTCGACAGCTTCTTCCGCGACGATCCCGGACACCTGAGAAGCAAAGATGAGCAGGCGACAATTCTCTATCGCTACTCGGACCGGATTCACACATCGCAGCTTCTCTACGGGTTGGCAACGGAGACAGCACTGAAGGGGCATATCATCCAGGCCGATCCGGCGAGCATCGAGTTCCGAGAAAAGAAGGACGGCGATGGTAACGTCGTGGACCTCCAGATTCTGAAGATCGGCGTGGAACTTGGGAAGGACGGCCACGACCTCCTAAAGCTGGGCGAAGCCGCAGGTGTTCTTGATCCCGGGAATGCCACTTTGTTCTTGGTCGAGAGCGATCTTACTGCGACTCGTGAGATCCTTGCCTATCTCACTGACTGTGTGCGGTGGAGCGGTCGGTATCCGGCGCCGAAGAAGCTATCGGAAAGGTACCTACCGACGGCATCGATTCCCTCCCGCGTGTTGGGGCTCTACATGCGGGATTGGCTCGATCCATTCTTGGATGCGCTTCTCCCAAACAACACCTGAGCGAAGAAAAGGGGATAGGTCCAATTATCTGAAAAATGAAACGAAAAATGTGACGCGAACCTTTATTCTGGTTCCAAGGCAGACTAGGCCGCCTGAAGGGGCATCAGGTCGGAGTTTGAGAGGGGGGGGTGATGGGCGGCGACGAGGACGCGGTTGAGTGCGGCGAGGTCGACGTTGCCGACTTGGAGGAATTCGACGCCGATGACGCGTCCGTCGGGAGCGAAGTCGACAATCCATGAGTCATGGGGCTCGGTACGGGCGGATTTGTCGCCGGGACGTCGCTCAAGATAGAGATACGCGGCAAAGGGTTTTCCCTGGCGGTAAGTGATCTCAAGGTAGGGTTGGGCCATGTTCAATCCAGAGGGTAAGCAGTAACAACGATTAAAACGAGAGCGGTCGCATTTGGTTCAACCACAACTCTCCATTTATGGGAAGCGTGAACGGTATCGACTATGAATCGGCCGGTGCCGATTTGCTCGTGGAATGAATAAGCTTTTTGTAGCATCTCGCGCAGGTCTGTTTCATTGAACGACCGATCGATCATTCTCTTGACCAGGTGGGAGTTTGAGCAATCCAGTTCCCAGTTCCACCAATCTGGCCAATCCTGTGCTGATTCTACCATGATGATAGTTCCTTCGGAAGCTGGATAGGTCTGCTGGGAGTGTTCATTTCGGCTCATGCCCAGCGTTTTCGCATTTATTCAGAGACAATTCGAGGGTGGACCTCATAAAATCCCACCATCTGGCCGGGCTAAAACAAACTGAACATCAGATAGGCGAATGGGGCGGCGAGGAGCGGGCTGTCGATGATGTCTAAGATGCCGCCGAAGCCGGGGACGAGGTGGCCGGAGTCTTTGACTTCGGCGTCGCGTTTCATGAGGCTTTCCAGGAGGTCGCCGGCCTGGCCGATGCCGCCGAGGACGCCGCCGAAGATCAGGCCTTTCCACCAAGTGAGGCGATAGTCGGGGATGCCGATCAGGGGTGCTAAGAGCGCGCCGACGAGGGCGGCGAAGAGGATGCCGCAGATCAGGCCTTCCCAGGTTTTGCCGGGGCTTAGCCAGGGGATGAGCTTGTGTTTGCCCAGGGCGCGGCCGCCGAAGAAGGCGCCGATGTCGGTGGCTTTTACAACCAGCAGGACCATCACCAGGATCATGGTGCTGCCGTGGAATAGGTGTTGGCCGGCGTGCTTGACGCGCAGGGCCATTAGAAACCAGGCGAGGCCGCCGAGATAGAGGGTGGCCAGGACGGTGCCGGCCATGTGGTGGATGGCTTCCTGGGTTTGGCGCATGAACACCCGGCGGAGGGCGGCGAAGAGCATGACGAAGACGATGATGAAGGCCAGCGTGGATGCGGCGATGGGCTCGAACCAGCGGAACTGAGTGAGGAAGGCGTGGATGACCAGTGCGGCCGAGCCGACGGCGGCGATGGTGCGGTAGGGTTGCACGCGCTCGGCGGCGAAGAGGTGGGCCAATTCGTATACGGCGGGTGGGAGGATGAGCAGCATCAGCACGAGGATGCCGATGCCGCGGGGCTTGACGCCGTGGATGCGGAGGGTTTTTTCCAGCCACCAATCGAGATAGAGCATCCCCAGCAGGGCGGCGATCATGAGCGGGCCGTAGGTCAGCCGATTGCGAAGTGACTGCTCCATGGATCAGGAATTGCGGAAGGTCGATGGGGATTGGTGGAGTTTGAGCATTTACCGCTGAGCTTAACGGAGGGTAGAGTGAATTGACAGGTCCGATTAAGACCACTTCTTTAAAGGAGAACCATTCAATGAGCAGACGCGCGATTTTTGGATCGGTTTTGCTTCTGTCGTTTGTCCTGGCGGGGTGCGGGGCACAGGGTGGCACGACGCAGATCAAATATGAGAAGGGAAACGAGCCGACGACGATCAAGGCGCCGCAGGATGGGGAATATGCCCTGTACACGGCCAGCGATCTGACGCCCAAGGTGCGACAGCGGCTGAACAAGGGGGACACGATCGGATTTGAGAAGACCAGCGATGGACGAGTGCGGGCGATTGCCGGCACGTACAACCAGGTGCTGGCGGGAAGCACGCAGGAGGCGTATTGGAAGTTGACGAAGAAGGATTGAAGGTGATTTGCGATTTTCGATTTGCGATTGAGGAAGGGATGTACGAGGTGAAGATCTCCGAGGAGTGGTGAATGCGGACGGGCCGCCGAATTGGTGGCCCGTTTCTATTTGGTAGGACGGACATCCTTATTGGTAGGGCGGACGTTCTTGTTGGTGGGGCGGACATTCTTGTCCGCTATCGACAAGGTGTTCGTGTGATCGAGCGCGCCAAATCGGCGGTTGCGAGTGGAGAATGAGCGGATCGCCGAGTGAAGCTCGGCCTCGTTGAAATCGGGCCAGAGGACGGGGCTGACGAAGAGCTCGGCATAGCTGATTTGCCAGAGGAGGTAGTTGCTGATGCGCATTTCGCCGGCGGTGCGAATGAGCAGGTCGGGATCGGGCATTCGGGCGGTGTAGAGGTGATCGGAGATGGTTTTTTCGGTGATCTGATCGGGGCGGAGCTGTTTTTTGGCGACTTTTGCGGCGATCGCCTGCACCGCATCGGTGATTTCAGCGCGGCTGGAGTAGTTGAGGGCGAGGACGAGGGTGAGGCCGGTGTTGTTTTTGGTTTCTTCGAGGGTGGCCTGCATTTCTTCGAGGACGGGGTCGGGGAGGTTGTCCAGGCGGCCGATCTGGCGGAACTGGATGTTGTTTTTCATCATGGTGGGCCGTTCCTGGCGGAGGTAATCGATGTACATCTGCATGAGGAACGAGACTTCCATGACCGGGCGTTTCCAGTTTTCGGTGGAGAAGGAATAGAGAGTGAGGAAAACGGGGCCGCCGATTTCCTTGCGGAGGCGGGCGGACACGGTGACGACGGTGCGGACGGTGTCAGCGCCAGCGCGGTGGCCTTCGATGCGTTCGCGGCCGCGTTTGACGGCCCATCGGCCGTTGCCGTCCATAATGATGGCGATGTGGCGGGGGATGCGCTCTTTGGGGATGTCGGAGAGGGGATTCACGGAAGGGTGAGTATAACCGGGGTGGGTTGCATGCAAAAAATCCGGAGAATTCAACCGCAGACGCAGAGACGCAGAGACGCGGAGACGCGGAGACGCGGAGGGATATTTGGAGAGATGGGAATATTTGTTGTGGAGGGGAGGGGGGGGTAGAATGATGTGTACCTTGGCGGTGGCCGGGGTGGTTGGCATCTTCGAGGCTTTGGGAAGGACATCAGGCCTGTCTTGAGATGCGGTCGAATCGATGACTGGTGGGAAGCTCCTGCCAGGCGATTTGAATCCACCTGGCGAGCGCGGCCTTCCGTCCGGCTAGGCGCAATACTCGAAACGTAGTTTGTCACAAATACCGGACAGGTTTTGGTTCGCACCATGTCTTCAAGCGATTTGAATTTTGCGAATAATCCTGCGGCATGTCAGGGGTTCTGAAATTTCACAGCGGGAGACCAGCAATGGCATACACGAATAATGTGACGCTCTTGGATACGGAAGGCGGCTCATCAAGTGATGCCGACATAACCTCAAGAGTATGGATGCTTTGGTTTGTAGTAGGCACAGGAACCGGAACGGGCAATCTACAATCGCAAGAAGGGCTTAGCATGGGACTTGTAAAAAAAGACCTTTCCGCCCCGCTTCAGATCTCTTTTCCTGGCAATACAAATTTTGCTTATGCATCGAGGAGCGTCGGACTCAGCGTTCAGGATACCAATCGCGTCGCCAATGACATGGGCTGGCTCTTTCGCTCAGACCAATTCCCCGACGATCTGCCGGCTGCACCGATCGAGATAATTACCGCTTCCAGAACGTTCCCGAGCGCGGAAGTGGCCACGATGCTGCCGGCTTTGCCTATTACTGTTGATGCCGGAACAACGACGGTTATTACCTTCATGACAACCTCTCTTGCTTCGGCGACCACTCTTGTTCCTGGGGGTATTGATTTTGCAGCGACGGGAACAACGCACGCCACAGGTGTCATCGTTAGTTTTTCGTATAGTGGACGGATCATTTTGTCCCCTTCGTCTGATGTCAGAGCAGCGAGCATGGAGGCAATAAACGTTGGCTTATTGAATCCAGTGATTACTTTTGCACCGGGCCCAAGCATACTCTCCGCCATTGAGGCATCGCTCCTGAATTCCCTTCGCATTTTCATCGTGCATGAATTCCAGCCCAAGATCAGGCAAACATTAGAAAGTCGTGTGAATGCCGCAATTGTCGCGCAAGCGGGCACATCGCTGCCAGGGGGTAGTTTGCCAGCGGGCGTAATACTCTCCATACGATCGATACGCATTACCGCTGTTCCTCCGGGCGGTACTACTTTGGTGTTGGAAGTGCGTGGCGCGCTGGGCGCATTCGGCGGTGTGTTCAGCAAACTCCCGCCTGTGACGATTTCCCCCTGCTTTATAGCAACGGCGGTCCATGGTGCAGATTCGCAGGAGGTACAACTGCTGCGTTCATTCAGGGATGATTTCTTAGCGAATAATTTTGCGGGCAGAGCATTTGTCTCGCTCTACGAATCCGCATCTCCCGGACTGGCAAGGTTTATCTCAGCAAGACCGAACCTGAGGAGCATAGCGAGAGCCGTGATAGTAACGCCGGGAGTATGGCTTGCAAAACTGAGTTCTAAAATACGCCATTACAGTAAGAAAGGGCGAAGAATAGAGGATAGGTCCAATTTGGGCGAATAGGCACAAAAGGGGTCGCTCGCGATGCCCCCCCCTTATTCGCAGGAAAATCGAAATGCCGCTCACCAGGTGAGATGGTTGTTGGTAAGGATGTTCTGGGCAGTGACGTTGCCGAGGCGGGCGGCTTTTTGGAACCAGAGGACGGCTTTGGGGTCGCTTTGGGCGGTGCCCTGGCCGCG
>DASYUA010000014.1:0-34201 GCA_036001665.1 Tepidisphaeraceae bacterium | reverse complement strand
CGCATGGGGCGAATGGCGCTGACGAGCCAGTGTTGGACGAGGCCGCGGAAGGCGATTTCTTCGGTGATGGCGGGGAAGATGCAGAAGAGAGTGATCATCGTCAGGCGGGAGAGGTGAAGCTGGCGAAGGGAGTTCATCGAGTCGGTGGCCTCTGGATAGACGTAGGTGATCATCTTGTGCCAGGCGAAATTCAATCCCAGGGCGGGGAAGAGGAGGGCGAGGGCGATCCAGGCGTGGCGGGAATTGAAGCCGAGGCGCTGGAATTGTGGGACGAGCGATTTCCAATGGAAGGCGGCGAAGAAGCCGGTGGTGAGGGTGATGGCGATCGATTCGAAGAACAGCCGCAGGTCGGGGCGGTCTTTGGAAAAGGCGGCCGAGCCGATGATGGCGGCGGCCAAGACGACGATGAAATAGGTCCAGAACAGGGGGAGGACGTGGGGAGCGGAGGCGGCGATCAGTTCGCCCTCGGTGGGAGGAATCGGGCGGATGATCGGCAGAACGGCTTCGGGGGGTTGCCAGGGGGCGGCGCAGTTGGTGCAGAAATAGAACTGGGTTTTGACGGGACATCCGCAATAGGCGCAGAAGTGTTGCGCTGCGACTGGTGCGATGGGGAAGCTCTCCGGCTCCGGCATGCCCGGATTATATGGGGAGATTGCCGCAGATCATCAATACTCTGGCGATCACGCCGCGGTTGTTTCGCCGCCGAGGAGGGTGAGGATTTCGCCGGTGATGTAGCTCGCATCGGCGTCGGAGGCGAAGAAGACGTACGCTGGAGCGATTTCCTCGGGTTGAGCGGGGCGCTTGTAGGGAGTGTCGGAGCCAAATTTGGCGATTTCCTTTGGTGAACGGTTGTCGGAAGGATTCAGCGGGGTCCAGACCGGCCCGGGGGCGACGCAGTTCACGCGGATTCCCTTCTCGACGAGGTTCTGGGCGAGGGATTTGGTGAATGCATGGATGGCGCCTTTGGTGGCGGAATAGTCGAGCAGTTGCTTGCTGCCTTCGAGGCCGGTGATGGAGCCGGTGTTGATGATCGCGCTTCCTTTTCGCAGATGGGGCACGGCGGCTTTGACCATGTAGAAATAGCCGTAGATGTTGGTGCGGAAGGTATTGTCCCACTGCTCCTCGGTGAGTTGGTCGATCTTCTCCTGGGCATTCTGGTAGGCGGCGTTGTTCACCAGAATGTCCAGCCGCCCAAACTCCTCGATGGTCCTGTTAACGGCATCGCGGCAGAACCGGGATTGGCGAACATCGCCGGGGATCAATTTGCACTGCATTCCCTCGGCCTCGACGGCGCGGCGGGTCTGGTGGGCATCTTCCTGCTCGGGGGAGAGGTAAACGATGGCGACATTCGCACCTTCGCGGGCGAAAAGGACGGCGACAGCGCGGCCGATGCCGGAATCGCCGCCGGTGATCAGGGCCACCTTGTCTTTTAGCTTTCCCGAGCCTTTGTAAAACGGCGCTCGATACTCGGGCCTGGGCTTCAATTTTGATTCCACGCCTGGTTTTTCCTGATGTTGGGGAGGGAAGGGACTTTTCGGCTGGTTTAGCATCTGTGGCTTGGCCGATTCCGTGCGACGGGGCAGTTTCTTCTCACCGGGGGGATTGTCTTCGCGGCGGTTGCGGCCGGGAGGGGTCTTTTCTCTGCGCGAAGAGGGCATGGTTGCTCCTTTGGCCCGCGGGCTGCAAAATGCGTACGAGAAGAAGAGAAGAGTTGAACGCAGATGACGCAGATGACGCAGATTGGCGCAGATCGGATGCAAAAACTGGTTTTTTTGTTGGGCATGATCGCTGTGGCGCACGGTTGCGGCCGGCCGACGGAGCAGGCGAAGCCGACGGTTAAGCACGTCATCATCGTCAGCGTGGATGGGTTGCGGCCGGACATGATGCTGCGGACGAACACGCCCGTGATGCGTTCGCTGATGCGGGCGGGGTGCTACACGATGTGGGCGCGCACCACGGAAGTTTCGATCACGCTGCCATCGCACGTGAGTATGTTGACGGGCGTGGTGCCGGAGCGGCACGCGATCTGGTGGAACATTGAGCTGGATAAGGAGTACATGCGCTATCCGTCGGTGCCGACGATTTTTGAACTGGCCAAGGCGCGCGGGCTGACCACAGCGCTGGCGGTGGGAAAGGGAAAACTGGAAGCGTTGGGGAAGCCGGGATCGCTGGACTGGGCTTATTGGCCGGATGGGTATGCGCAGGCGATTCAGGTGGCGCACGAGGCGCGGAACATTATCGAACAACATCGGCCGCAATTGCTGTTCATCCATTTTCCGGATGTTGACGCGGCGGGGCATGGGAGCGGGTGGGGATCGCGGCAGCAGGCGATGGCGGTTGAGCGCGCGGACCAGTCGCTGGGAGTGGTGCTGGCGGCGCTGCGACATGCGGGAATTCGCGAGAGCACGGCGATCATTCTCAGCTCGGATCATGGCGGGGCGGGTTATTCGCACGGGGTGGATGATGCGCGGAGCAGGAATATTCCGTGGATCATCAGCGGGCCGGGAATTCGCAAGAACATCGATCTGACGACGAAGGACACGTTGGTCGTGAACACCGAAGACACGTTTGCGACGGCCTGTTATCTGCTGAATATTCCCATGGATGAGGAGATCGATGGGAAAGCGGTGTTGCAGGTTTTGGAAGACATTCGGCCGGATGAGGAGATGCTTTTGGGGACCAGTCCGGCGACGACGCAGGGATATGTGCCGTACAGGGGCGAATAGAAGTCAGAAGTCAGAAGTCAGAATGCGGGCGAGTACACCCGCCCCCTCACCCTGCCCTCTCCCCCGAGTACGGGGGCGAGGGGATAAGAGGAGTACGGGGGCGAGGGGAAGAGCGACGAGGACTATGGGGTGCCTGCGAGTTTGAAGCGGGCGATGAAGAGCTGGGTGGTATTGTCCTGCGTGCGTTTGGCGGTCCACATCAGGTATTTCCCGTCGGGGGAGAAGACGGGCAGCACATCAGCGCCTTCTTTGTACGTCACGCGCGTCTTCTGCGATCCATCATCGCGCATAAGATACAGCTCATAGTTGGCGTGGCCGTGGGCGCTGGTGGCGTAGATGAGGTGCTTGCCGCCGGGGTGCCAATAGGGGCCCCAGTTGACGTTGTTGTCGTTGGTGAGCTGATGCTCCTTGCCTGCGCCGGTGATCTCGCCGGTGGGATTGAATTCCAAATCGGCCACGAACACCTGAAGCAGATCGTTGGACTTGCGGTCGGAGCGATAGACCAGGCGCTTTCCATCGGGTGAGAAAAACGGCCCGCCATCGTAGCCGGGAGCGGTGGTGATGCGGATCGGACCGGTTCCGTCGGCCTTCATGATGTAGATGTCGGCATCTTTGCCGCCGCCGCGGGTGAAACAGATGTATTTGCCATCGGGCGAGAAGGAGCCTTCGGCATCGTAGACGTCGTTGTTGGTGAGCGGCCGTTTGGCCAGATCGACGATGCCGCCGGCCTTGGCCTGGGTGATGGCATCCTGCCAGTCGTCGAAGCGGAAGATTTCCATGCCGCTCGGGAAGGACCAGACATAGCTTCGGCCCTGGCGCTGATAGCCGCCGGTGGGGTCGTCGGGTTTTTCCTTGCCGGCGGTGGAGGCGAAGATGAGCGATTTACCATCGGGCGAGAAATAGCCGCAGGTATTGCGCGAATTTTGTGGCGAAATGCGGATCGGCGTATCGATAGCTGCGGATTTTCCATCCATAAGGTGAAGCCGGGCCAGGTACATCTGGTAATGCTCCTGAGCGGGCGGGACGGCCTGGAAGATGATCCACTTCATGTCGGGGGAGAAATATCCCTCGCCAGCGCGGGAAAAGCCGGTGGTTAGTTGGGTCACATCTTCCAGGGGCTCTTTGGGCGCTTCCTGTGCAATCAGTGAACTGCCCGGCCAAAGGGCACACAGAGAAAACAATGCCAACAGGGATCTTTTCCGCGACCGTGCCTTCTGTGTTCTCTGTGGTTGCATGTCTTTATTCTTACTGCGTCACAGTCATTTGTCATCCTGCAAGCGGCCACGATTGACTGCGCAGCCGGCGCCATGCATGATGGCTTCGGTCGCCGAGTTGGTGGGGAAGGAATTGGAACAGAAGCTCGAACATCACCTGCACCGCCTGCTGACTGTCGTAGAGGCCGGCGGCGCACGAGGTCTGCGACTGGTCGAGGAAGGAAAACGCCTCTGCAAGCGCGTCCATCAGTTCGTGAACATGAGGCTGGTGGAGAATTCGGTCGATGAAGTCGGCCTGGAGCTGGCGTGCTTTGCGCTTCAGCTTCCCTCGCGGAACAATAACAAGCTTCTTCCTCCCGGAAAAATGGGGCAGGTCAGCCTCAAGGATCGTTGCGAGCAGTCCGCCGAACTGCTGATCAGCACCGCTTCCGATCACGTTGACAGTGAGCTTCTGGAGCAGGCCACCACTATTCTCCGTGAAATGCCGCATCGCAGCACGAAAATGGATGAGGCCAAGCTGCTGGCCGATTCGGTCAACCTCGACGACTTTGGCATCACCGGGCTGATCATGCAGGCGATGCAGCTTTCGCGGCAGAACGCGGGGGTCGAGCAGGTGGCGGACGGGTTCCAGAAGCGCCGCGACTATGGCTATTGGGAAGCGCGTCTGAAGGATGGTTTTCATTATGAACCGGTGCGAAAGCTGGCCCGCGAGCGGCTGAAACGGGCGACGCAGATGGTCGATTTACTTTTGGATGAATTGCGGGAAGATCAGGCGCTGTGAAGAAGCTGATTCTGGCCGAATGGGTTGCGCCGATGGACGGGCCGATGATCCGGGGAGGGGGGATTGCGGTTGAGGGAGAGCGGATTGTCGAGGTGGGGGAAGCAAAAAGACTCAAATCAGAACATCGCAGCACGCGCGTTGAGGATTTTGGCGCGAGCGTGATCCTGCCGGGGCTGGTCAATGCGCACACGCACCTGGAACTCAGTCATCTCCAGCGCGAGCCCGCGCCGTCGGGAGGATTGGCGGCGTGGCTGGTGCGGGTGATCAAACAGAATACGTTTGTGGCCGGGGAGGTGGAAAAAGTGGTCGCCAAGGCTGTGGCGAAGGGTGTGAAGCAGTGTCTTCAGTTCGGCGTAAGCACCGTGGGGGATATCAGCAGGAGTTGCCGGCTGACGCGATCGATTTTGTCGCGATCGCCATTGCGCGTGGTGAGCTATGGCGAGATTCAGGCGATGGGGCAGCGGCGCACGCTGCTGGAAGAGCGGCTGGCCGTCGCCGCGGACATGAATGACGCAGCGCCGAATGTGCGGATTGGAATCACGCCGCATGCGCCTTATTCGGTCGAGCCGCAGGGTCATCGACGGGCGCTGCAAGTGGCGAGGGAAAAAAATCTGCCGCTGGCGACGCATCTGGCCGAATCTTCCGATGAGGGAGAATTCCTGGCGCATCACCGGGGGGCACTGATGAAGGTATGGGATTTCGTTGGCGGGTTTGATGATGCGGTACCGACGTTTGCGGGGGGTCCGATTCGGCTGGCGAAGGCGATGGGACTGCTCGATTACCCGACGCTGTTGGCGCACGTGAATTACTGCGATGACGGTGAGATGGGAATTCTCGCGGCCGGCAAGGCCAGCGTGGTTTATAACCCGCGAACGCACGCGTATTTCTCGCATCCCCCCCACCGCTGGCGGGAGATGCTGGCGCGAGGCATCAATGTCGCCATTGGGACGGACAGCACCGCATCGTCGGGCGATTTGAATCTGCTGGAAGAGCTGCGGCTGCTGCGAAGGATCGCTCCCGAGCAACCGGTGCAGACAATCTGGGAAATGGGGACGATTCGCGCGGCCCGGGCGATTCAATTGGAAGCTGACGTGGGATCATTGACCGATGGAAAGCTGGCGGACATGGCGATTTTTCCGGCCCATGGAACGAATCCACTCGAGAGCATTCTCGACGGACAAATTGCACTCTCGGCCCTGCTTATCGGCGGCTCACGCGCCTGATCCGCCCTGCTTGGCGCGCGATATGGTCGCGATGATCTGCTCATGCACCTGGCGCGGATGGGCGACCATTTGCCAGTGGGCGATCGGCACCTCCTCAGCCTGCGGAATGATGGCGATGGTCCCAATGCGGCACAGCCGCTCCTGAAAACTGATCTCCAGGAGCGTCCTCGCCACCTTGCGCAGCGGGCAATCGAAAATGTCCACGTGAAACACACCCGAGAGGCGGATGATCCGCAGATCGGTGAGGATATAGAGCCGCCCCATCCACTGAAGCACCGCCCAGGTCAGCCGCCCCACTATGAGCAGGGTCTCCGCCTCGATGTATTGTCGTTTTGGGCCGTGGAGCTTGTCGTCGAAGATCACCGTCAGCGCCATCAGGATCGCCACGATGGCCAGGAATCGCAGGCTGGTCAGCAGAATGAACCAGCGCGAGGGGCGCAGAAGGAGCAGAATCAGTTCTCCATCCCGCAAGACCTGCCCCGCCATCAGCGCGGAGACGGGATTGGTCGCCGCGACCGGCGCGGCGGCCGCGCCGCCCTCGCTGTGGGCGATCGAGTTTCTCGATCGCAAATCAAAAATCGAAAATCGAGAATTCCTATGCATTCGCCATCCCCTGAAGCACGTGCGGCTTGAGCGTGACGATGTCCGGCAGGTTGCGGTAATGATCGTTGAAGTCCAGGCCATACCCCACCACGAACGCATCGGGAATATCAAAGCCCAGGTAGTCCACCGGCGTTTGCTTGGCCCCATCGGTCGGCTTGCGCAGGAGGACACAGGTCTTCAGGCTGGCAGCGCCGGCCTCGCTGAGCATGTCCAGCACGGTGCGCAGCGTTCCACCGCTGTCGATGATGTCATCCACCAAAAGCACATGCCTGCCCTTCAAATCACCCACCTGCTCCGCCAAAATGCTCGACCCCTGAGATCGAATGCTCCTTCCCGGATAGCTGCTGACGGCCAGCAGGCCGATTTGCATCCGCATCGGCAAATGGCGGATCAAATCAGCGCAAAAAATCATTGCTCCGGTAAGAATCGGGATGATGGTGATTTCCCCGCTCCTGGCGGCCGACCCGCCATGGTCGTCGGTGATCATCTTCGCCAGCTCACCAACGCGCAGGGCAATTTTCGCGTGAGGAATGAGAATGCGCTCGATATCCCGCTGCACAGCGCGATTGTATCCGATCCATCGCCAGGCCGTTAGAATTGCCCTGCCTGCCCAAAAGGAGCGGCCAGCGGACAGGACCTATGGACGAACGCACCGATGCTTCACAACCCGCAGCGCCCAAAAAAGGTCCGGCCGCCAATCACGCGCATGAATCCGTCGGCCCACCGCGCTGGGGCGTCAAAGAATGGGTCTGGTTCCTGGTCAAGAACATTATCGGCTGGCTGATGATCATCCTGGCCTGGCCGATTGGAATCGCCATCCCCGGTCCGGGCGGGCTGCCGCTTTTTCTAATCGGCTTTGCCCTGGTCACCTTCCCGGGCAAGCGCCACCTCACCGCCCGCGTGATGCGCGGCATCCCGGTGCGGCGCGACAGCTTCGCATTTCGCACGACGATCGCCATCATCGCCATCGTCCTTCCGGCGATGGTGCTGGTTTATCTGCGCTTCGTCACGTTGCGTGAACTTTTTACCGCGATGGACCGCCGCAGGCTGGTGCAGCTTCTCATGTATATCTGCTCGGTCGCGGTCCTGTGGATCTTTGGCCTGCGCAGCGACAGGGCGATCAATTGGGCCCTCCGGCGCATCCCATTCATCCGCCGAAAAGTGCGGCCGTGGATGCGCCGTAAGGGGCTCGATTTGTTGCCCCCCCGCCGCCGTCGCCGAAGCCATACCACGCTGCCGGATGATGGCATCCTGGAAATCCACGAGCGGCATCACGACCGGATGTGGCGCACCTGGGCGGCGTTGCGCCTGTGGGGGCAGCGCATCCTTGGGCTGGTGATCACCATCGCCATCTTCTACTGGATGTTCCGGCCGGTTTATCTGCACTGGGACAAGGTGAGGCAGCCGCTGGCGAAATTGAACTGGGGATATTTTGCACTGGGCGCGGTAATGTTCGCCGTCTTCCTGTTTGTTTTCCGCGTCCTGTCGTGGTGGTGGACTCTGGCCAAATTTGGCCATCGACTGCCGCTTGCGCCGGCCATGCGAATCTGGTCGATCAGCGAACTGGCCCGGTATCTGCCCGGCATGATCTGGCAGGTGGTCGGACGAGTCATTCTGATCAAGCCCTACGGCGTCAGCGGCAGCGTCTGCTCCACCAGCCAGGTGCTCGAGCTGGCAATCTTCCTCCTGGCCAACCTGCTGGTTGCCCTCGCGTGTCTCGTGTGGTTGGGGATCAAAACCGATCGCCAACTCCGCCCATATCTCTATGCCGCCATGGCGCTGGTCCCGCTGCTCCTGGTCTTCCTGCATCCACGCGTGTTCTATGGCATCTTCGACTGGGTGATGCGGAAGCTGCGCAAGCCCGTGATCGAGCAACACCTTCGCAAGCGGGAGCTCTTTGGGTTGGGCATCTGGGCCATCCTTGGCCTCCTCTGGCAAAGCCTGGCCATCTGGATGGTCATCCACGGCCCCCTGCAACTACAGTTCACCAAATGGTGGGTGGTGGCCGGTGCGTATTGCCTGGCCTGGTCCGCGGGATTTCTGGCCTTCTGGGCACCGGGCGGGCTGGGGGTGCGGGAAGCGGTGTTCATGATGGCGATGCGGGTGGCGTTGCCTGCTCCGGTCCGCGCTTCCTTTGCCGATGCGGTGGTTCTCAACGGTTTCCTGGCGTTCCTGGCCGTCCTGCTGCGCCTTTGGGTGACCAGCGGGGAGCTGATTCTCGCATCTGTTGCATATACAATGGACCATAATCGAGAAGGTACTCTCAAGGTCGCCACTGAATTGTGTTGACAGATTGAGTCACATCCGTCAATTGCTTGACGCCATCGCGCCTACCATAAACTCGATTCGCACCGCTCTTTTCGATGATGGGCGATCCAACCGCAAAGCAAGACGATTCGCCGAATCGCTGGAACCGCGGCTGCTCCTCTCCGCCGTCACGCTTCAGGGCGGCAACGGCTCAGACACCTTCTACATCCGCCGCGATCCCGAAACAGACGACATCCTCCTCTGGCAAAATACCGCACTCGAGGAGAATCCAACCCGCTACCCCGGCCACGATATCGATTCGTTCGAAATCAACGCCGGTGACGGCGACGACACCCTCACTCTCGACAACTCCGATGGCGATCCCCTCCGTTCCGATGCGCTAATCTTCAACGGCGGAACTGGAGAAGACACCCTCGTCTTCACCGGCCCCTCCACTCTCGCCAGCCGCACCGTCTATACCCCCGCCCAGAACCAAACCAACGCTGGCTCCATGCGCACCGGCTTCAAGCTCATGACCTTCACCGGCGTCGATGCCATCTCCACCCTAAACTTCAACAGTGGCACGCTGATTAGCCCCGGCGCCACCGATTCCATCGCCATCGATTCCCCCTCCGCAACCGAAAACACGGTGAGCGGCCAAAGCGATGCTGTCGCCTTCCCACCCCTCACCTTCTCCTTCATCTCACAATTCACCCTTGATACCGCATCCAACGAAACGTCCGCCAATGATTCCATCACCATCTCCTCCGATGGCATGACCGCCTCCGACCTCGACGTCCTTAAAATCCAAAATGGTCAGGGCATTCAAATCCAGATTCCATATTGGCTCATCTTCTCCTTTGCCGGTGTGATCTCGTGCTATCTGGCGCTCCGAAGGACGAAGAAAGCCCAAGGACCAGGATTCCATTTGGCCACTGCGGCTACAACCTCCGCGCCACCTCCACCCTCTGCCCCGAATGCGGAAAAACCACCAAAACCCCGGCAACCGAATCAACCTCACACAAATCTTCTGAATTCTGAGTTCTGAATTCTCACCGCGACACCGCGACATACTTGACATTTACCTAACAACCGCGCATAATCATCGATGACGCAGGGAGTAACCTTGAAGACTAAACTTGAAGGAGAACGTCGAGGCTATGGAAAATGTGAATCGCCGCCTATTTCTCAACCCCAGCAGCCACAACCACTTCCATGCTTCCTTCTCCTCAGAATTTCACATTTTTCACACTCTTCACCTCCTCAACCAGCACATCCACCACAGGTATAATCCCTCCAAGCTGTCCCTGTTTTCGCCGGATTCGGCCATATCTCTTTTAGAACTTCCAGCCTCCGGGCCTGGTATCGCTTATGATTGTCGCCGTGGTTTTTACTGTGTTGGCCGGTCTGATGCCGGCCCCTCCATGAAACTCGATCTGATCAAGTCGCTCGCAGCCGCCCTACTGCTCATCCCAACAGCCGTTCTGGCCGACTATCAAGATGATATTGGTTATCGGTCCCTGGAGAATGACCATCGCCTCATATCCAAAGGGGCCAATGTCAGGGTAGGCCAGGTTGAAGCGCGAATTGAGCAGGCATACATGCCCGATCGGGGACGGAGCGAGTTTTCCGGCAAACAGTTCATTCCCAGCAGTCCTGCCAACCCCAGCGGCCACGCCACCATGGTCGGCCTGATGATCTACGGCCAGGATGGAATCGCCCCGGCCACGCCCACGATCAACATCTATGACAGCACCGCCTTCCTCATCGGCCGATCGGGTCTGCGCGTTGGCCAGCATCCGCCTCCCTCAAAATTCAATGTGTCGGTGCTCAACAACAGTTGGGTTGCCGGCTTCACTTCCGACTCGGACAACCAGGAGGCCATCCGTCGCCTTGATTTGATGATCAACCGTGATGACGTGCTGGTCGTCAGCAGCGTGGACAATGGTGCTGGCAGTGCATATCCCAAGCTCCTGGCCACCGCCTACAACAGCATTGCCGTCGGGCTATTGGGCGACCCAGGCAGCAGCAGCGGCCCGATCACGTTCGATTCCAACGGTCCCCGTGCCAAGCCTGACATTGTCGTCCCCAGAAGTTCAAATCTCGGCACCACAAGCGAGGCCGCCGGCGCTGTCTCCGGCGCGGCGGCCCTGATTCGCTCCGAAGCGAAGGCCCGCTTGATATCGGTGAGCGAATTGACCACCAAAGCCCTCCTCCTCGCCGGCGCGCAGCGGCCCGATGGCTGGGAGCGCGGCGCACCGGGCGCCCAGGACGATCAAAAAGTGCCTTTGGATTATCACTATGGCGCTGGCTCGCTGCGCGTGGACAATTCATTCGATATTCTCGTCGCCGGCCGGCACGCCACGGGCGGCGCGGACACCGGCTGGGATACGGCCCTGGCCAGGAAGAAAGGCCGCATCTATCAATTCAACGTTTCAGCCAGTGTTGATGATGACGGTGATGATGATGCGTTCACCGCGGTTCTGACCTGGAACCGCCAGATCAAACGCGGGATGCATGGGGCATTCACAGGCAGCCTCGCCGATCTGGAGATGTCCCTGCTCAAAAAGTCGGCGGGAAAGTGGCGGCGGGTCACCCGCAGCGACAGCGACTTTGACAATGTTGAGACCATTACGCTCAACGATCTCGCGCCCGGTGCTTACCGGCTGATTGTCCGCGGCGACAAACCCGAACCGTATTCGCTCGCCTGGTTCACATCTCCGGACGTCGAACACGACGGCGGCAATAGCGGCCCCGGCTCGCTGAACAGTGGATCCGGTTCGTTAGAAAGCTCGCTGTTCTCCGGCGAGATGGTCGCGACGGCCGTGCCGGAACCTGCGCTGATCGGCCTGATCCTGCCTACCCTCGCCATGCTCTCGATGCGGCGCCGACGGATTGCGTAGTCCCAGCATCAATCAATTGAAAAGGCCGCGCTGGCGTTAGCGCGGCCTTCTTGCTTTCGACTTTGCGATAGTCTTAATTCCGGCG
Source organism: Tepidisphaeraceae bacterium (assembly GCA_036001665.1). Taxonomy (GTDB): domain Bacteria; phylum Planctomycetota; class Phycisphaerae; order Tepidisphaerales; family Tepidisphaeraceae; genus JBGPEF01. The sequence goes on along the minus strand of DASYUA010000014.1, from coordinate 22,419 downwards.
ATTGCCCAAAACGCGGAGCATGAGGAGGAACAGGTTGATGAAGTCGAGGTAAAGCACCAGCGCGCCCGAAATCGCCAGGCGGCCGGCAAGCCTTGGATCGTTCTCCGTCGCATAAGCGATCTGCTTCAGCTTCTGCGTGTCATAAGCGGTCAGGCCCAGGAAAACGAGCACAAGCGCATAGGTGATGAACCAGTAAAGCGCTGCGCTATGCATGAATATGTTCACCAGACTTGCAATGATCAGGCCCAGCAGCCCCATCATGCAAAGGCTGCCTATCGATGTCAGGTCCTTCTTCGTCACAAACCCGATCAGGCTCATTCCTCCGAACATTCCGGCGGTGATGGCAAAGCTGACGCCAATATCCGGAAGTTTGTAGGCGAGGAATATGGACGAGAACACCAGTCCGTTAATGGCCGCGTATAAGAGGAAAAGCGCTGTTGCCACTCCCGCGCTGATCTTGTTGACGGCATAGCTGATGGCCATCACCAGGCCGATCTCGACCACAAACAGGAAGATCAAGGTGCCTGGATGAAAGATGGTGGCGAAGTATTGACGTTGCGTCGAGACCCACCAGGCGACGACCGCCGTCAGCGCCAGGCCAGCGGCCATCCACGCATACACATTGTTCATGAACCGCGCAACCACGCCCGAGCTACCATAATCCAGCGCCTGTGGCTGGGAGTAAGGATTGGGATAACTGCTCATTTTTGATCTCCGTTCTGAATCAAGAGTTTCTGTTGCATTATTATAGTCTTGCCGGCTGCTCGACAAGGGGTTCCAAGGTTCCTGAGTTCTTATAATCGGCAACATATGCCCTGGAACGGCAGACGCTCCGGCGGCCCGATTGTCTGGCAGGGGCGGTTGTGGTACGAATTAACCGTTCGTGGCGTGCGGTGTCTTTCATTTGAGAAAGGGAAAAACATGATTCGGATCGGCTTGATTGTGCTGGCGCTCGCGCTGGCATTGGTGGTGAGGGCGACAAACGCGGCCGAGGACAAGGAGGAGGGCTTCAAGGTCATCTTCGACGGCAAGTCGATGGATGGCTGGAAGGTGGGCGCGAATGCCGACACCTTCAAACTCAAAGATGGCGAAATCATCGCCAACGGGCCGACGGCCCACCTGTTTTACGTCGGCGATCCAAAACCCTTTAAGAACTTTGAGCTGCGGGTCGATTGCATGACCGAGCCGAATTCCAATGGCGGGATCTATTTCCATACCAAGTATCAGGAGAAGAGCTGGCCCAAGTATGGCTTTGAGGCGCAGGTCAACAACAGCCACTCCGACTGGAAGCGCACCGGCAGCCTTTACGATGTTCAGAACGTGAAGGAAACGTACGTGAAGGATGGCGAGTGGTATACCGAGACGATCATCGTCAAGGACAATAAGGTCCAGATCAAGATCAATGATAAGACGGTTGTGGATTACACGGAACCGGCTGACGCCAAGCCAGGCAAGGATTTCACGCGCAAACTCGACGAAGGCACTTTCGCGCTCCAGGGCCACGACCCCAAGAGCGTGATTCACTACAAGAACATCCGCGTGAAGCGGCTGGACTGAGAATCTGCACTCTCCCCGTAAGGTGGGCACTGCCCCACCTTTCTTTTTTTGGTGGGCGATGCCCGCCCTACAGATCCAACCCGCCCCGCAATTGCGGCCGCTTTTTCTTTTTCGCCGGCTCCACCGCAGCAGGCGCTCCGGCGGCCGCCGTTGCCACCGCCGGCTCTTCCGCCCGGCGAATCGACAGGGCAATCCGCCGCTTCTCCTTATCGAGCTCGAGCACGCGCACCCGCACTTCCTGCCCGCTCTTGACCACATCCCCCGGCGTCTTCACACGGTGAGCGGCCAGTTCGGAGACATGCACCAGCCCCTCCAGCCCCGGCTCGATCTCAACAAAAGCTCCAAATTCCGCCACTCGCGTGACCTTTCCATTCACCACGCTATGCAGCGGAAACCGATCGGCCGCCCCCGCCCACGGATCACCGCCGGCCTGCTTGATGCTGAATGTCATCCGCCGCGCCACCGGATCGAGAGCAATCACCACCAGCTTGACCGTGTCGCCCTCCTTCAAAACATCCGCCGGATGCTTGATCCGCTGCCAGGAGATTTCACTCACCGGCAACAGTCCCTCCATCCCCTCTTCCGCCTCAAGAAACGCGCCAAAACCTTCCACCTTCGTTACCCGCCCCGTCAGCACAGTCCCCACGGGATATTTCGTCGCGGCATCCGTCCAGGGATCGGCCATGGCCTGCTTCAAGCTCAGGCCGATTTTTCCGGTCTCCTGATCGATCTTCACCACCATCACATCCACCACATCGCCAACCTTGACCACCTCGGCCGGGTTTCTCACCCGCCGATGGCTCATCTCGCTGATGTGCAAAAGTCCATCAACGCCCCCGATGTCCACGAAAGCCCCGTAATCCATTACGCTGGTCACCGACCCTCTTCGCACCTGCCCCTCGGTCAATTCCGCCAGCATCTTCTGCCGCGCTTCTTCCTTCTCGCGCTCGAGGATATTCCGCCGGCTGACAATCAGGTTTCTTGCCGCCCGATCAAACTGGGTGACCTCGATGGTCATCCGCTGGCCGATGAAAGTCGAGATGTCTTTCTGGAAAACCAGATCAACCTGGCCCGCCGGCATGAACGCCCGCATGTTCTTAATTTGGAGTTCCAACCCGCCCTTGTTCATCCCCGTCACGGTCCCCTCGACGATCTGGCCGATCTCGAGATTGTCCCAGGTGATGTTTGTCGCCACCGCGCCGCGCCGCGTGAGGATCAACAGCCCTTCGCGCGGATCATAGCGCTCGACATGAAACTCCATCTCCTCGCCGACTGTCGGCACATTCTCAAATTGTGTCAGCGACGCAATCCCCTGGCTCTTTCCGCCCATATCGACGAAGACATCATCCTTGCCAATCGAGACGATCTTCCCGCGCCGCAGCCCCTTGGCGGCCAACTGCTCGGTCGATTCACCCGGCCGCGCCTGGGGCTTGTCAAAGCCATAGAGCTTCTCGAGTGAAAGGTCTCCCAGCGCGTCACTCAGCTCGCGATCGAGCGTGGAGTCGGCGTCGGGACGAAACTTCTCTTTGTACTGATCTTTATCGGGGGACATTGTGCTCTGCCCTGCTGAAAAAACTCATGAAGCCGGCGGCAAAGCCGGGCATGGTATCGGAGGCGTCAGCAAAGTGAAAGTCGCGCTATAAACCACTGCCTGGAGCCACCCGGCCGGCGGGCGGCCGCCGCAAAATCAACGTGTCGATAATATGCGCGGAAGAACGGCCAAAACCGGCTTCGGCCACCACTCAACCTTTCGCGCCGCTGCCGGAATCATCAACCCATGCTCACTATTCGCCGATGCACTATCATCCTATGTCTGTAACCGCAGCTCCCGACTTTATCTGCTCCAAGTGCAAAAAAGGGTACATCTGGTACGCCGAATATGCAGGAAAGGTGGCCCGTTGTACGTGCGGGGCGGTGATTCAGTTCCCCTTCGCCGACCCCAAGCCCAAGGACCCCCTGGCGATCCCGTTCCTCCCTCGCAACATTGATGAAACCGAAGGCGGCGGCCGCGGCCCGGCCCCCATGGAGCTGCCCAAAGACGACCTCGATCCCAAAATCCTCGCCGAGCGCCGGGCACTGGGTGAATATTTCGACGACGTTCCCGTCCCCGTCGATGCGGTCCGCGATGTTCACGGCCCCTTTGTTCTACTGGCGATTGGCCTGTTGCTGATCAGTTGGCAGGTTGCCGATCTGGCCGAGGCACATGGATATGGCGGCTTTTTTGTACTTGGATTCATCATCGGCAGCATCGTCGAGCTTGGCCTTTCCCTCCTGGGCGTGATGGCCGCTGGCAAGTTGATGGGCGTCTACTTCGGCAAGGCGAAAACCGCCCTCTACAAGCTCTCGGCGTTGCACGTTGCTCCATCGGCCATCGGCGCCATGATCACCGCCTCTATGGGCGATGATGCCGTCGGCAAAGTTGTCGGCAGCGGCGCATTTCTCCTGCTCTACTGGGGCCTATTCTCCTTCATGTTCCGCATCAAAGGCTGGCAGACGCTCGTGTGCGTCGTGTGCATTGCCGTGGTGAAATTCATTGCGATCATGTGCATCGTCGGCGCTTTGGTGGGGATGTTTGTGTCTCGGGGTGGCGTACACTGATCGCAAATCCGCTTCTGAATCCCACGCGGTTTTCGTTGACCACGAGTCTCTGGACGCATCCCACCTTCGATGTTCCAATTCCCCCATGCCCAACGCCACCGAAACCTACAAAAATTTCATCACCACCCTCAAGGAAATCTCCACGCTCGATTCGGCCGCCAGCCTTCTTTCCTGGGATGAACAGACCTTCATGCCAAAAAAGGGAGCTGAGCTGCGTGCCAATCAGGCCTCGCTGCTGGCCCGGATGTCGCACGAAAAGTTCACCGATCCAAAACTCAACGACACGCTGGGCGAGCTCGAATCCAGCGAGTTGGTGAACGAACGCGACTCCGATCCGGCCGTCAATATCCGCTGGACCCGCCGCCTTTATGACCGCGCTGCCAAAATCCCGGCTTCGCTGGTTGAGGAAATGTCCCGCACGGCCGTCCTCGCCCATGAGGCCTGGGTCGGCGCCCGCAAAAGCGCTGACTTCAAGGCCTTCCAGCCCTGGCTCGACAAGACCCTCAATCTCAAGCGCCAGGAAGCCAAATGCGTCGGCTACAAAGGCCACATTTACAATGCTCTGCTCGATCCCTTTGAGCCCGATGAAACCGCCGAAGGGCTGACACAGGTTTTTGCCGCGCTGCGCGGGCCGCTGGTCGAACTGATTCAGAAAATCACCTCCAGCGGAAAAAAAGCCCCCGTCGAAATCCTCGAACGAAAATATCCGGCCGCGCTACAGGAAAAGCTCTCCCGCGAGGCGGCCGAAAAGGTCGGCTTCGACTTCTCGGCCGGACGGCTGGATATCTCTGTGCATCCCTTCTGCTCCGGCCTTGGTCCCGGCGATTGCCGCATGACCACGCGTTACGATGAGAGCTATTTTGGCGATGCCTTCTTTGGCGTCCTCCACGAAACCGGCCACGGCCTCTACAACCAGGGCCTCGAAGGCGACCATTGGGGCACGCCCCGCGGCGAATCGATCTCGCTGGGCATCCACGAATCCCAATCGCGCATGTGGGAGAACCTGGTCGGCCGCAGCAGCGCGTTCTGGAGGTTTTATTTTCCAAAGGTTAAGGCCGCTTTTCCCGAAACGCTTCGCGATGTTGCGGAAGATCAGTGGGTCTTCGCCATCAATGACATTCGGCCCTCGCTGATCCGTACCGAAGCCGACGAGGCCACCTACAACCTCCATATTCTCCTTCGTTTTGAGATCGAACAGGCCATGCTCACCGGCGAATTCGCCGTCGCCGACATACCGGCCGCGTGGAATGAGAAGATGAAAAAATACCTCGGCCTCACGCCGCCGGATGATTCCAAAGGGTGCCTCCAGGATGTGCACTGGTCTCACGGCGCAATCGGCTACTTCCCCACCTATACCCTCGGCAACCTCTACGCCGCGCAATTCTTTCAACAGGCCCGCAACGATCTGGGCGATCTCGACACGCAATTCTCCCGCGGCGAATTCTCGCCACTGCTCAACTGGCTGCGCCAGAACATCCACCGCCACGGCCGCCGCTATTCCGCCCGTGATCTGGTCAAAAAAGTCACCGGCCGCGACCTCTCGTGGCAGCCGCTGATGTCACATCTGAAAGAGAAGGCCGCACGACTTTACGGAGTATGACGTGTGGACATGTAGGGTCCGCTTTAGCGGACGTTTTGGATAGCACGTCCGCTAAAGCGGACCCTACAAAAAATGCTACTGGAGAAGGTCATGGGCAACGAGCGCACCCGCCCCAACTACGGCCTGGACGCCCCCGGCCTGGTGCGATTCTTCCTGATCCTCGGCTTCTTTCTCACCCTCATCGGCATTGGTCTGGTGATCTGGCGCAAGAATCCAATCGTGATCTCGATTGGCTTCACCCTCATTTTCCCCGGCGTGATTTTCTTCCTCGAAGGCCTGCTGATGATCTTCAGCAGCCGCTGCGGCAAGCTCAAAGCCCGCGACCGCCTCCTCGACAATCTCCAACTCAAAGGCCACGAAGCCATCCTCGACGTCGGTTGCGGCCGGGGGCTGTTGCTCATCGGCGCGGCCAAACGAGTGCCGAGCGGCAAGGCAATTGGCCTCGATCTCTGGTCGCAGCAGGACCTGGCCGACAATCGCAGCAGCGCCACTCTGGAAAACGCCCGCCTCGAAGGCGTCATCGATCGAATTGAGGTTCACAACGGCGACATGCGGCAGATGCCATTTGCCGACGCCACTTTCGACGCCATCGTCGCCAGCAATTCCATCCACAATATTTACGACCGGGATGGACGTCGCCAGGCCATCAATCAGATCGTCCGCGTGCTCAAAGCGGGCGGCCAGGTCTCCCTCCTGGACATCCGCCATACCGGCGAATACGCGGATGACTTGCGCGTGGCGGGAATGAAGGGCGTGAATCGCAGCGGCCTGATTTTCTGGATTTTTCCGCCGGTAAGGGTCGTCACCGCAAAGAAATCGTAGGGTGGGCAATGCCCATCGCACATTTTTCCGCCACGGTGGGCAATGCCCACCCTACATCGGCGTGGTGGATAAAGGCGCGGATTTCTTCAGATGCGCCAGCCCCCGGTCCAATTGCTCCAGCTCCGCCCGATGCTCGCGCAAATGCCCCTGCATTACCTCGACCACCATCTCATCCGCGTCCCCGGCGATGCGCAGGGCTTTCTCATAGTTGTGAATCGAATCCACCTTGGCATCGCGCAGCTTGGGCAACAGAAAATCAACCGACAGGAACGCCAGATATTGATTTTCCTTCGACACGGCCGGCGGCGGCGGAGTGGAACCCAATTCATCGATCAACGCCGCCAATTCCCCCTCGCGGCGCAGCGTCGCCTTGATCATCTGCGCCAGCGGCCGGCGAATCTCCGCCTCGGCGCGGTTGATATAGGGGTCGGCCTCGGTCATGAAATGAAACGCCCCGGCCTGCTCCGATTGAAGCAGGTCGCTGACCAGATCGACGATGTCATAGTCAATCGCCATAACTATCGCTGCGCCACCGGCGCTGCCGCGGTGGGCGCGGCCGCCTTTTCCATGTGCAGCTTCCCGTAATTGGTCGTCAATTTCGAAAGTGGATTAAACGCCACCAGCATCAGCACCAGCATCACCGCGCAGCCAATGGCGATCACCGATCCCAGCGGATTCACGTGCATCGGCGGCTGATCGCTGTCGGTCAGATACATCACCCGCAGCACGCGCACGTAATAGGCCAGCGAAATAATCGTATTGATACCGATCGCGACCACGAGAACCCACCACCATCCGTGCGCCAGGATCGCCATCACATTGAACTTGGCCACGAATCCCGCAAACGGCGGCAGGCCGACGAGACTCACCATGAAGCTGGCCATGCACGCGGCCAGGATCGGGCTGCGCCGTCCCAATGCGCCGTAATCGTCGATGTCCTCGCTCCCGGTCACGCGGAAAATCAGGCCGGCGACGGTGAACGCACCCAGATTCATGAATAGATAAATGGCCAGATAAAGCAATATCGCCGCGGCCGCCGCGTTGGCCACATCCTGATCGCCCGTCTTCACCAGCAGCGACAGGGCACAGAGCATATATCCCGCGTGCGCGATCGATGAATACGCCAGCAGCCGTTTGATATTCGTCTGCGCCAGCGCCCCGGTGTTTCCAACCGTGGCAGTCAAAACTCCCAGCACACCAATCACGATCGCCAAACCGCTCAGCGTCGGCGAAGGCGCATATCCCGCCCCATGCGCCAGCCCCATCACAATCCGCAGCAGCAGCGACAATCCCGCCCCCTTCGATGCCACCGACAGAAACACGCTCACATCAACCCCGGCCCCCTCAAACACATCCGGACACCAAAAGTGCAGGGGCACGGCAGAAATCTTGAAGCCCACCCCCACCAGAATCCCCGCCAATCCCAGAATCAGCGGCACGCCGCCCGCGCTGATGCTCGTATTCAAAATCTGATCGGCCAAGCCGGGATGACTCACCCCCCCCACCGTATAACTGGTGATCGACAGCGTCCCATACAGCCCATAAAGCATCGACAGCCCGTACACCATGATCGCCGAAGTCGCCGCCCCGAACAGCACATATTTCAACGACGCCTCCGACCCGATCCGATCCGTCTTGCGAAACCCCGCCAGCACATAACTTGGCAGCGAAGCCATCTCCACCGCCATGAAAATCATCAGCAGGTTGGCCGTCGATGCCATCAGCGACATCCCCAGCGTCGCCCCAATCAGCAGCGTGAAAAACTCCGGCCCATCCCCCTCGTGCATCATCGAGGCCGTCGTGCTGAACCACATCAGGATCACGCCGATGGTGAAGATGAACAGCATCGCCTTCCACAGCACCGCGTAGTGGTCGTTGATCAGCATCGGCACAAACCGATCGCCCAGTCCCGCATCCTTCACGAAAATCAGCGAGAACAACGCCAGGACCAATCCCGCCAGTGAAACCAGCGCCGTCGCCGCATTCGATCGCTTGATGAAAAACGGCGTCAGCAGCACGCCGACGATCGTCGCCACCAGAATCAACTCCGGTGCGAACGGCGCCAGCTCCGACCCGCCCGGCATCACCGGCAGGCCGATATCAGCGAGAATTTGCAGCATGCCGCTCATCATGTGAACAACTTAAACAACCCAAACATCCCTTTGACCGTCGCTTCCGTAAACGCAAAGAAGAAAACCGTCGGCAGTACGCCGAGCAAGATTGCCATCACCGTCAATGGCACCAGCACCACCTGCTCCCGGCCATCGACTTCCGCAAATCCCCGATACTCCGGCTTCTCCGGCCCCAAAAATACTCTCTGCATCGTCCACAGCATGTATCCCGCCGTCAGAATCACTCCAAAACACGAAATCACCGCCAGCGTCACAATCGCATTCCAATTCGCCCCGCTCCTCATCAATATCGAATCCGACTTGGCCGCGTCAAACGCCCCCAGCAGCACCAAAACCTCTCCAACAAATCCGCACAACCCCGGCAGTCCGAGGTTGGCGAAAAATGCCACTGTGGATAGTCCCGTATAGACCGGCATCGTCGTCGCCAGCCCGCCAAACCGGCCGATCTCCCGGTGATGGGCCCGCTCATACACAACGCCCACGACAAAGAACATGGCCGCGCTGGTGATCCCATGCGCGATCATCATGAACAGCGCCCCATTGACGGCCGCCGGCGTCATCATCGCCGCGCCCAGCGTCACAAATCCCATGTGCGACACCGAGCTGTACGCCACCAGTTTCTTGAAATCGGTCTGCGCCATCGCGCAGAGTGCCCCATAGATAATGCTCACCACCCCAATGATCCCGATAATGAGCCACATCTCCTTGGCGGCTTCCGGGAAAAATGGATAGGCGATCCGGAAAATCCCATACCCGCCCATTTTCAGCAGAATGGCCGCCAGGATCATGCTCATCGGCGTTGGTGCTTCCACGTGCGCATCCGGCAGCCACGTGTGGAACGGCACCGCCGGCACCTTGATCAAAAATCCCACCATCAACAGCATGAAGAACGTCCTGGCCGTCGTCCCCGTCAATCCCCCCGGCATCACTCGCGCCAATCCTGCCTGAAATTCCGGCGTCGCCATCCGCACCATGTCAAACGTCCCCGCGGCCGCGCCCGGCGTCGGCGGCGGGATGATCTGGCGGCTATAGAGATACAGGCCGATCAGCACGATCAGCAGCCCGATCGATCCCACCAGCGTATAGAGGAAAAACTTGATCGCCGCATACTCTTTCCGCGGCCCGCCCCAGATGCCGATCAGGAAATACATCGGCAACAGCGAGATCTCAAAAAATACATAGAACAAAAAGAAATCCAGCGACAGGAACACCCCCATGATCCCCGTCTCCAGGAACAGAAACAGCGCCATGTACCCCTTGGTCATCTTCTCGATTTTCCACGAGGCGATGCACGCCAGCACGCAGATGAACGTGCTCAAAATCACCAGCGGCAGCGACAATCCATCGATCCCCACCCGATACTCGATATTAAATGCCGGAATCCACTTCGCGTGCTGCACCATCTGCACCACGCCGCCATCCTGCTCATAGGCGTAGCCGCTGCCCTTGTCCCACTTGTAGGTGACGAACAGCATCATCGACAGCACAAACGTCAGCAGCGTCGTCCCCAGCGTCATCCAGCGCACCCCATCCCGCGTCTTCATGAACAGCACCACCAGCGCCCCCGCCGCCGGCAGAAAGATCAGGATGGTCAAAAGCCAGTGTTTCAAAAAGTCCATATCGCTCTCGTCTATTCTTCGGTAGGTCGGGCACTCCTGCCCGACACACTCGAGTGCCACTGGCAGCTTGCCGCCAGTGTCATTTCGAAATCACCACCACAATCATCGCGGCAATGCCGATGACCACCGCCGCCAGCAGCACCGTCACATACATCCGAATCCGTCCCGACTGCGGCGCTCGAACCGCGCTTCCCAGCGACTGCGTCGCGCTGGCCATTCCATTCACCGCGCCATCGACAATGTATTTGTCATTCAATCCCGCCAGGTCCGACGTCTTCTTCACAAAATGGGCCGCGAAATTCACCAACCCATCCACAACCACCCGGTCAAAGAGCGCGCTCAGCCGCGCCAGCCCCATCGTGATCGCCACAAAAACGGCCGCGTACAACTCATCAAAAAACATCCGCCGATACAGCCAGGTATGAATCACCCGCAGCGGCGGAATCTTCATCAACATATTGGCCACCGCATAGCCATTGAAGTAAATCGCAATGCCGATCCCGATTCCCACCGCGAATGCCCACACGACTACTGTGTGCACAGTGTGCTCCGCGTGCTTAAACAACTCCTGAGAATGCGGCAGATTTTGACTCGCTGATTCACCCGCCGCCGTTTCAGTGGCGATATGGCTCCCCCCGGGCTCGCCCGGCCACGCCTGCGCATACAAATCGTATTTCTTCCCCTGCTCCTCCGGCACGTTCCGCACGTGCGCAACATACCTCGATCCCTCCCCCATCGAGCTCTCAATCAACTGCTGCACCATCATGTATTTCCCCCCGATGATGCTCGGAATCGCCAGCAAAATCAGCGGGATATACAGCAGCGGCGCCTCGTGGGCATGATCGTAAAGATGCTGATTTCTCGGCTTCCCCCAGAACGTCAGCATCCAGCAGCGCGTCATGTAAAACGCCGTCACCACCGCGATGACACTCGGCACCACAAAGAACACCCAGTACCACTTCGAATACGCCGCCCCCAACCCCGCATATCCCCCTGCGTGCGCCAAAATCATGTCCTTGGAGTAATACGCCGACAGTCCAGGCGTCCCCGCGATCGCCAGCACCGCGATTGCAAACGTGATCGCCGTCACCGGTATCTTCCGCATCAATCCCCCATACTGATGCATCTCCTGCTCATGATGGGCCGCATGAATCACCGATCCCGATCCCAAAAAGAGCAGCGCCTTGAAAAATGCGTGAGTAATGAGGTGAAAAAGTCCCCCGATCCAGCTCCCCACCCCCATCGCCAGGATCATGTATCCCAACTGCGACAGAGTCGAATATGCCAGCACCTTCTTGATATCGCTCTGGGCAATCGCGATCAGCGCTGCCATTGTCAGCGTCACCAGCCCGATGATCGCAATAAACAGCCGCGCATCCGGCGTCAAAATCGGAAATATACGACCAACCAGATACACCCCCGCCGCCACCATCGTCGCCGCATGAATCAGCGCGCTCACCGGCGTCGGTCCTTCCATCGCATCCGGCAGCCACACGTGCAGCGGAAACTGCGCGCTCTTGCCCACGGCTCCAAAAAACAATCCCACCCCCATCACCGTCAGCAGCGTCGGCCCAAACCACACGCCGCCCGGCATCTGAATCCCATTGGCCGTCAATTTCCCCATCTCCAGCAGATTCCACACATCCGGCAGCGTCACATTTCCCAGGTGATAAAACAAAATCCCCAGCCCGATCAAAAACCCAAAATCCCCCACCCGATTCACCACAAACGCCTTGATGGCCGCGTTGGAAGCCGTCTTCTTCTCATACCAGAACCCAATCAGCAGGTATGAACACAATCCGACCAGCTCCCAGAAGATGAACAATTGAAGAATCGTCCCACCGAGCACCAGCCCCAGCATTGAAAAACAAAACAGCCCCAGGTACGTGAAAAACCTGGGAAATCGCTTGTCATCCGCCATGTACGCCAGCGAGAAAACGTGCACCAGCGTCGCCACCAGTGTGATCATCGCGAACATCACGATCGTCAGGCTGTCTACATAAACCCCCACCTTTAAAGTCGTCTTCACCCCTGCCGCATATCCCGCTGGCACCCATTGCATGGGCAGGTTGATCGGATATTTCCCCATCCCATAGTCGATCGGCTTTGCCTCCCCCCCCGGCGTGTATTTCCCACCCTGCACCCACGCGATCATCGCCAGAATGCTGAACAGAAAGCTCAGCCCAATCGCGAATGTGCCCACGTACCCGGCCAGCGGCTTGCCGATGCGCTTCCCAACGAACACCAAAAGGGTGAACGAAGCCAGCGGCAACACGGTCGCGATAATGAGCAATATGGCCGGTAGTGGCATTGGTGGGACGGGCACTCCTGCCCGTCATCCTTTCAAATTCTGCGCCCGCTCAACATCGATCGTCGAAAAGTTGTTGTAGAAATTCAGGAATATCGCCAGCGCCACCGCGGCCTCGGCCGCCGCCAGCACGATCACAAAAATCGCGAAGATCTGCCCGCTCAACAGCACTCCCCCGCTCGCCGACACTCCGTGCGAATATCGATTGAACGCCACCAGGTTCACATTCGCGGCGTTGAGGATCAATTCCACCCCCATTAAAATCCCAATCGCATTCCGCTTGGTCAGAATCGTCAGCAGCCCGCAAACAAACAGCAGCGCGGCCAGCATCAAATAATGATTCAACCCAATCGCCGACATTACATTCCTCTCGCTTCCGCCTCGCGCCGCCGCGCCTTGGCCAGATACGCCGCCCCGATCATCACCACCAGCAAAAGAACGCTGGCCACCTCAAACGGCACCAGAAAATCCCCCAGCAGCGCCTGCCCCAGCGCCACCATCGGATAACTGTCGGCCGCAAACGCCTCATTCCCAAACACACCCGCCGCCACCGCGCGATTGATCCCCCAGATCAACGACACCATCAACACCGAGCCAATTCCCAGCGCGATGACAACCTCTCCCGGCTTGGGCGCAAAGCGGCTGAACGGCGATTTACTCGTCAGCATCACCCCGAAAATAATCAAAATCAGCGTGCCCCCCGCATAGACCACCAGTTGCACCGCCGCCAAAAACTCCGCCGACAGCAAAAAGTAAAGCCCCGCCACTCCGGCCAGCGTCCCCAGCAGAAACACGGCCATCCGCACAATATTCTTCGATATCACCACCCCCAGCGCCGACGCCCCCGCCAGCAGCGCAAACAGCCAAAACAGCGCTGCGCTGGTCGAAGAACTATCAGCCTGTGCCATCAATATGCCCATAGACTTCAGGGTGGGCACTACCCACCAACTCCGCCCTACGCCTTCACCAGACTCTCCGGCGCCTGATCAATCGGCGCAGGATCCGTCAACCTCTGCTTCAAATTCCTTCCGCTCACTGCCGCATACCCAATCCATCCGCAAATCGCCAAAAACCCGCCGATGCCAACCATCGCCAGCAGTATCTGCACCACGCTCGAAAATCCCGTGCTCCCGGCCAAAATCTTCCCATCCGCCGACGTCACCGGAGCGGAAAGATCGCCCCAGCTCACCGGGTTGTAATCCACCCATGGAATCCCCATCCGCTCCGGCACCAGCAACTGCCAGAACGTCGCCCCCAGCAGAATCACGCACGCCAGCGGCAGCAAAACCTTGACGCACGCATACAAAACCTGATCGATCCGCGGCCGCGGCAGCGTCCACCTCAGCCACATCTGCACAAAAATGATCACTCCCGCCTTCGTCACAAAAATCGTCGCCGCGATGAGGTTCAGCAGGATCAATCCGCCGGTGTTGACGCTGTTGGGATCTTTCGTCAGCTGGTGGTGGTAATACCCAATCAACCCAAACGGATCATGCCAGCTTCCCAAAAACAGCGCCGTCTGAATCCCCCCCACCACGAACATCGCCGCATATTCGGCGAAGAAAAAGAACGAAAATCTCAGCCCGCTATATTCCGTATGAAACCCCGCCACCAATTCCGACTCCGACTCCGGCAAATCAAACGGCGCACGCTTGTTCGAAGCCAGCGACGCGATGAAATACATGAAAAACGCCAGAAAGACGAACGGATTGCGATAGATGATCCACGTGTGAATCCCCCCTCCCTGCATGTGCGACATCTGCACCATATTCAGCGTGCCGGCGGCCATCACCGCCACGATGATGGAGATTCCCAGAGGAATCTCATAACTGACCATCTGGCAAGCCATGCGCATCGCGCCATATACCGACCATTTGTTGTTGCTCGACCAGCCTGCCAGAATCACGCCCATTACCTCGACGCTCAAAATCGCCAGTACATAAAACACCCCCACATTCAATCGAGGCTCAAAGGTCATCTCCGGCCCAAACGGCAGCGCTACAAACGCCGCGAACACCGGCGCAAACGCCAGGTACGGCGCCAGCCGGAATAAAAACTTATCCGCATCCTTCGGTATCAAATCCTCTTTGAGGATCAGCTTCGCCCCATCCGCCAGCGACTGAAGTATCCCAATCGGCCCCACGCGATTCGGCCCAATCCGGCTCTGAATATGCCCCACCACTTTCCGCTCCGCCCAGATGCTGAACATGGCCACCACGGAGATGAACGGCAGAAACACCACCCCCACGATCGCGACCGAGTAGATGATCAACGTCAGCGAATCCACCGGCTGCCCCGGATCACCCGGCAACAGCAGCTTTTCGAAGAACGAGCGCGGCTCGACAGCGCTCAAAATTCCTGCGCTCTGTAGTCCCGCACCCAGAATGCCCGCGATCCCATTCAACTCGCCGAACCTCCGTGAAAAAAGTAACAAACCTTTTAGCGGCCCCTGTAGGGGGTGTCAAGAAACAGCCGCTTGGGCGCAGCCCCGCTCGATCGCTGATGATTTTCCACCTCATCAAAATCACAAATCCACCCCATCCAACCTTAACAACCCCCCGCTAATTTCCCGCCCCACGTGAGGGAATTCTAAGAACCAATCATCACTCAAACTGGAGGATCTATGACCAAGCGAATTCTGCACTCTCAGATCGAACAGCTCGAATCCCGACAGCTTCTCAGCACCGCCGCCCCGGCCTATCTCGTGCCCACCAGCCCCGGCGTGACCATCAAACCGCTCATCACCACCGGCGAATCCGTCAACGGCTACCGCATGGTCGGCATCCCCGACGGCCTGGGCGCATTCGACAACGGCGATGGCACCTTCACCGTCCTCATGAACCACGAGTTGCGTCCGACGCAGGGCGCAATCCGCGCCCACGGCGGCAAAGGCGCTTTCGTCTCCAAGTGGATCATCGACAAGAAATCCGGCCAGGTCCTCTCCGGCCAGGACCAGATCAAAACCGTCTTCCTCTACGACCCCGCCACCGGCCAATACCTCAACGCCTCCCCGGCCTTCAACCGCTTCTGCTCCGCCACCCTCGCCGAGCCCTCCGCCTTCTTCAACCCCGCCACCGGCAAAGGCACCCACGAGCGCATCTTCACCAACGGCGAAGAAGCGGTGGATGGCCGCGCCTTCGCACACATCGTCTCCAGCGGCCAATCCTATGAGCTGGCCGGCATGGGCAACTATGCCTTCGAAAACGTCGTTCCCAGCCCCTTCCCCCAAGACCTCACCATCGTCGCTGCCCAGGATGATTCCAGCCGCCTGTTCACCAGCGAAGGCGCTGGCGACATCGATCCCGTCACCGGAAAACCCACCGAACCCGCCAGCGAAGTCTACTTCTACATCGGCGAGAAAAAGACCAGCGGCTCGATTCTCGATAAAGCCGGCCTCACCGGCGGCATTCTCAACGGCTTGAAAGTCGGCGACGCCGCCAACGAGGCCGCCGTCCATTCCGGCGACCGTTTCTCCCTCGTCAGCCTCGGCGATGTCAGCGCAAAAGATGACAAGCAGCTCCAGGCCGACTCCATCGCCGCCGGCGTCACCCAGTTCCGCCGCCCTGAAGATGGCGCATGGGACCCCCAGCATCGCAACGTCTACTACTTCGTCACCACCGACATCTTCGGCGGCGACACCCGCCTCTGGAAACTCACCTTCGACGATATCCGCCAGCCGGAGCTGGGCGGCAAAATCGAAATCGCCGTCGACTCCCCCGCCAGCAAACCCGGCGAAATGTTCGACAACATCACCGTCAACTACAATTCCGATGTCCTCATTCAGGAAGATACCGGCAGCCAGCCATACATAGGCAGAGTTTGGGAATATGACGCCTCCGCCGGCGATTTGATTGAAATTGCCCACCACAATCCCCACCTCTTCGACCCCAACCTCCTGGGTGCTGGCCAGCATGGCCCCAAATTCATCACCCAGGATGAAGAATCCTCCGGCATCATCGACCTCTCGGACATCCTCGGTAAAGGCTGGTATCTGGCCGACGTCCAGGCCCACACCGCCAACCCCGACCCCGAGCTGGTGGAATTCGGCCAGCTCCTTCTCATCAACACCCATGTCCCCGCCGCCGACGGACAGGAAGATGTGCCCCCGCTGAATGTGGCGTCGAACCAGCAAACTGCTTCTGCCGGCAGCAACCAAACGACGGTCGCGAAGAAGACAGAGCCCGGAGTTTTCGCCGACAAGCCGATTGAAGTCCTCTAATCCGGACCTAAATCAGTCCGCGCCACGAGTCTGGGTGCACCTCTAAGTAATAGCGCCCGCCCGATTGGCGAACCTGAACGGGACAGTCATAAAGAGCCGAGAGGATGTCCTCTCTGAGGACATCCTCCGGCCTTCCCACCGCCGCCGATTTCCCCCCGGACAAAAGCATCACGTTCGACGTCGCCGGCGGCAGCTCTTCGATGTGATGCGTGATCAGAACCGTCGTCGGCGGCCGCGGGTCCGATTCAAAAAGCATCTGAATCGTCGCCAGAATCTGCTCCCGAGCCAGGAGATCCAGCCCCGCCGTCGGCTCATCCAGAATGAGCAACCTCGGCCTTTGCACCAGTGCCCGCGCAATCAGCGCCCTCACCCGCTCACCGCTGGATAGCGTCTCATACGTTTGCCCCGCGCGCTCCAGCAGCCCAACCTGCTTCAGCAACCGATCGGCCTCCGTTTGCATCATCTCCGTGGGAACCTGATAAAGCGCAATCGAATTGAAAAATCCCGTCAGCACGACCTCCCGCGTACTAAGATTCGGATCGACATCGTAAGGCCCGGCCGGTTGCACCATCTTCACCTGCCGCCGCAACGTCGGCATATCACAATCGCCAAAGTGCTGGCCCAGAATGGTCACATCTCCCCCCGTCGGCCAAAGGTAGGCGGCCAGGATGCGCGCCAGCGTGCTTTTGCCCGACCCATTGGGCCCAAGAATCGCCGAGCAGCAACCAACCGGGACTCCCCATGTGATGTCTTTAAGAATCCACCGCCCCGACCGCAAAACACCCACCTCGCGCAGATCGATGGCCAGCTCACTCCCGCTATTTGCATTGCCAGTCACGTCCATACAATACGGGGCATCGTGCTCGAAGAAAATGCAGGGTCCGCTTCAACGGACGCGAATTAACGAGGTGAAACAATGGTTGCAGCCAATCCGCCGGTCCGCACGTTTGTTCCCCATCAATTAGATGCCTCCGATTTCTCCCAGCTCGATCCCCTCTATCGTTCCCTCCTGGATCGACAGCTCCATTCCGCGGCCGACCTGGAACGCTGGCTCGCCGATCTCTCCGAGCTTTCCGCCGCTGTCGATGAATTCGGCAGCCGCAAATACATCGACAAAAGCTGCCACACCGACGACAAGCACATCGAAGCGGCCTACATGAATTTCGTCGAGAATGTCGAGCCCAAGATCAAGCCGATCTTTTTCGCGCTTCAGAAAAAATTCCTCGAATCCCCTTTCCGAAATGAGCTCACCAGCCACCGCTTCGCCATGTTAACCAAAAAATGGCGCGTTGATGTCGAACTTTTCCGCGATGAAAACGTCCCCATCGAAACCCAGATCACCAAAACCGTCACCGAATATGACAAAATCTGCGGCGAGATGATGGTCAACTTCCAGGGCAAGGATTACACCCTCCAGCAGATGCAGAAGTTCATCGAGAAGCCTGACCGGCCGCTCCGCCAGGAGGCCTGGGAACTGGTGGCCAATCGCCGCTTGCAGGACCGCACCAAAATCGAAGATCTCTTCGAACAGCTCCTCCCCATGCGCGAAAAAGTCGCCAAAAACGCCGGCCTGCCCGACTATCGCGCCTATGTCTGGAAAGCCTACAAGCGTTTCGACTACACCCCCGACGATTGCCTCAAATTCGCCGATTCGATTGCCCGCGTGTGCGTCCCGCTGATGAAGGAACTCGATGAGCAGCGCAAGGCCGACCTCGGCCTGCCGAAACTTCGGCCCTGGGATCTAAACGTCGATCCCAAAAACCGCCCGCCCCTCCAACCCTTCGCCGACAGCGAGGTCGAACAGTTCATCGACAAAACCCAGGCCATCTTCGCCCGGCTCTCCCCCGAATTGGCCGACGATTTCCAATCCCTCCGCCGCAACCGCAACCTCGACCTGCAAAGCCGCAAAGGCAAACAGCCCGGCGGCTACCAGATGTCGCTCGAGGAATCCAAAGTCCCTTTCATCTTCATGAACGCCGCCGGCCTCCAGCGCGATGTTGAAGTCCTCCTCCACGAAGGCGGCCACGCCTTCCATCATCTCGCCTCCTGCGCCACCGAGCCGCTGGTTTTCCTCCGCTCCGCCCCCATGGAATTCTGCGAAGTCGCCAGCATGTCCATGGAGCTTCTCGGCGCCGATCACTTCGACATCTTCTATTCCCAATCCGCCGACTCCGCCCGCGCCAAACGCACCATGCTCGAAGGCATCATCAAATTCTTCCCCTGGATGGCCACCATCGACTCCTTCCAGCACTGGCTCTATACCCATCCCAATCACACCCGCGAGCAACGCAAACAGCAGTGGCTGGAACTCATCAAACGCTTCGGCCGCGATGTCGATTACACCGGCTACGAGGCCACCAAAGAATCCAACTGGCAGGCCCAGCTCCACCTCTTCCACGCTCCCTTCTATTACATCGAATACGGCATCGCCCAGCTCGGCGCACTTCAACTCTGGCAAAAGTCCCGCCAGGATGGCCGCAAAGCGCTCGCCGACTATCGCGAAGCCCTGAAACTCGGCGGCACGCGCCCGCTGCCAGAGCTGTTCAAGACGGCTGGGATCCGCTTCGATTTTTCCGAGCAGACGATTCGGCCGCTGATGGACGCGATTCGGCGGGAATTGGCGGAGTTGCCGCGATAAGGACGATCAATATTTATTCATTGTTTTCATATTGATCGTAATCGCCGAGGGCTGGTACGATAAGCGGGCAGTCAGGGCTTCAGCATATTCCGGGGAAGGGGAGGATTTAATGTTGATGCGTCATTGTGCGCTGGTGGGCGTGCTGGTCGTCGCCTTCTCCCCGTTGTGGGCGTGCGCAGATCATCTGCAATACACGCTCCCTTACAACGTGGATGTCGTCCGCGAGCCGGGAGGAACCGCTTTCGGGATCGGAGTGAACGGCGGGGCTTTTGTCACACAGTCATACGCGGCGGCCAACGATTCTGTCAGCCCGCGCGGGCTTCCCGACAGCGGCTTGATTGGCAATGTTCAACTCGGACCATACAACGGAAAGAATGCGCTGCTCCTGGGGCCTAACCAAGGGGTGTGCTGCTGAATGTCCCGTCGTCTTCCTTCCTCCTGCACATCTATGCCGCACGGGACGATGGGTATGGAACCTTCCCTTTTACGAATCTTAAGCTGGCAATCAATAAATCGCATGCTGTTCTCTACGACGAGCAACCGGTGCCCAACTGGCTCAGCGGCGGGAGTTCATTCATCGGTGGAATGGATGCAACAGGCCCAGGTGGCGGCGGATTTATTGACATCAACAAAGCCGCAATCTCTGATATCAGCTTCTTTGTCTCCAATAGCGATCAATCGGTCAGCAACCTGGGAATTTCGAACCAGCCCACAATGTTCGGCGGTGCCAATGTGTATGTATTTGCGGCCGAGGCGATCTTTCCTGAGCCGGGCACTGATCTAGCTGTGGCACTTGCCGCGTTTTTGCTTGGCCGACGGCGCAGGTAGCTCGGGGAATTCAGCGGCTGAAGCCGCCCCTACAAGTTTTATCGTTGTTCGCCTTGACATCGAGGGATAGGATTGAGATGCGCACGGGCCGAATCGTCCGTGCTGGTTGTATGTCTGATCGCCAGCTTCAACTCGAACTCACGCGCGAAGGTGTGGGCCGCCCCACCGATCTGGTGATGCGCTATCCTCCCAACTGGACGGCCGTCATTTTCTTCGCTTGCATGTCCTTCCTGCATCTGATCAATGGCCTTGGCGCATTCTGGAAAGGCCGAATCGAAGGCGAAATGAGCGCGGTCCTCGGAGTTGCCTTCGCCATCGCCACCGCGGTTGCCCTGCGATTGAAAAATGAGCTGGCGGTCCGCCCCTCCGCCGGCGATCTGCATCTGCGAACCTCCCTCGGCCGAATCTGGTTCGAGCGCCACATTCCATTTCGCAGCGTGCGGGCCGTGCGACTGTTCCTCCGTGGCAGGAGCCGGTTATGCGACTCGCGGATTGAAATCCTCTGCGATGGCGAATCCATCGAATGCCCCTCGACGCGCGTACCCCGCCAGGAAGCGCTCTATCTGGCCATGGCCATGGATGTCGAGCTGATCAAAGTCTGCGAAGGCGAGGAAATCCCCGGCGCGGCCGGCGCTACGTCGGCTTGAGGCGGAGAATCTTTCCAGCCCGCTGCCAATACGCATCATCCAGCTCCAGCTTTTCCTTGATCAACACATCCCGCCGCATCCAGTTTCCTTCTTTCCACAATCGCAATCCCTCCCGCCACCCCACCGATCGCGCTGGCGGCACCGGAATAATCGGCCAGTCACTCCCATGCACCAGTTTGCTCCGCAGCACCGGATCCTTGGTAACGGTCCGATACGCGTACGACCGCGTCGGCAGATTTAGTGCCGAGGTATCGCCATAAAAATGCTCATACTCCCGAGCCAGCCGGACGAAATTGCTCAGGTAGCACTGGTTCCAAGGCATCGACTTGGTCCCGCAGTGCGCTGCGATGATCGTCACCCCGCGCTCGATCGCGGGCTTCAGCAGCATCGGATCCGCCACATCCGGCCGGATCGTCGGCAGCGACTGCTCAAACCCCGTATGACTCAGCAGCGGAATCTTGAAATGCGCCAGCGCCTCATAAAACGGAAAACACCGCGGATCGGCCGGATTAAAATTCTGCGTCAACGGCAGCCATTTCACCAGCACCGCCCCCGCCCTGGCGCATCGTTCCAGTTCCGCCACCGCGTCCTTTCGGTACGGATGCACGGACGCCCCAAACAACATCTTCGAATGCCGCTTCGCCAGCTCGATCACATAATCATTGCTGACGTACAGGTGCGTATTCCCCAGATCCATCGCCCCCTCTTCATTGTGTACCGCGTCAAACGCCAGCACCACCGCCGCATCCAGCTTCTCGGTCCCATCGATCGTCGCCGCCAGTTTCGCTTCCAGCGCCCGCTCCGTCGCCTCATCCCGCCCCGGCACCCCCAATCGCCGCTGCATGAACCGAAACGCGATGCTGTTCAGCAGCTTCTGCGACATCAACCCATGGCCGGGAGTCAGTGCGGAGATGTGAACGTGGCAATCGATGATCAAGCAACGCGACTATAACCCGGCAACTGGTATCCCGCGAGTTAGTACGGCTCCCAACCCTGATACACCTCGCTACGATGTCCAATCCGAATCACGATCACGCGTACTGGCTCCGGGAACAGGCAGCGTGCTGAATGCCGCATCATCAAAGACGCCTCCAAAAAACGCGTAAATGCCGGGCACCGATCTAACACTTTTGACCGCGGCAGCATAGTTCATCTGCGGAGCTTTGATACGCGCGAGCAGAATCTCAGGGTCCACAAAACCTCCACTGCAAAAACGTAAGGTCCGGACTTTTGGGGTCCGGGCCTCACGTTTCTGTTGCTCATTAAACAACTAAATAATCGAATCGCCATTCCCCCACCGTCGCCGGCGGGGATTTTGGAGTTCAGTTAAGCACTCCAACGAGACTGTGCTGACTTGTGTCCCGACGGCCTTGCGGCAAAAGGTCTTCCAGATTCGTCTTGCGACTTGTCCTTGGACTTCATCGGGAACTCTAAGTATCCCTTAGAAAGGA
>DASYUA010000013.1:0-16388 GCA_036001665.1 Tepidisphaeraceae bacterium | reverse complement strand
TCGCTGCTTCAACCCCAACGGCCTCAAACTCCGCACATACTTTTATGATTGGGACAACGGGCATCGGTACATACTCAACCTGCGTCCTGGGGAGTCATACATTCGCCTCTATCACGCACGTGACAAGGAACCGGATTCGTTTGTGCCCAATGCCAACGGCAAAGATCCCGAGTCCATCAATGAGCGCTACCGCCTGCGCGGCAACGGCGAGTGGAGATTCAAACCGAATCTGCATGATCAGAAGGAATTTGATCGTGTCGTTTATTCAGCTCAAAACGTCACCATTAAACCTGGCGAAGAAGGTGGGCTCGCTCTCGCTGAAGGTGCCGAGCGCGGCACAACCATATTCAAAATCAGCTCCGCGAACGTGATGACCGGTTTGGACATTACTCTCAATCTCGGCGGCGAAAGTGACATCATCTATTACGGCGTGAGCCGCGATAACGGCTTGCATTGGGAAAAGCCCCATCGGGAACCAACACCTCCTTGGCAAACAAAGGTCTATGCCGACCAGCAGGTGAAGGGCGCTTATGAAGTGCTTGTGCGCTTCGAACTCACTCAACGGGTCGTCATAAAGGAGCTTGCTTTCCTTACTTCCACCGCCATCAACTCCAAAGCCCAGCCGCACCTCAACCTCGGCAAAAACACCATCTACGTCGGCGCAGGCGAACAAACCGAATCAATCGTCCTCTGGCCCGAGCTGCAAGGCGACAAATACAAGCAGATGATCGTTGAAGAGAGGAACGTTGCCTCAACGAAGAAGCACAACGGCTATCAAGGCACCCTCTATCCAACCAAACCCAAAGAAGATGGCTATGTCGTTTATCGAATCGACGGGTCGCGCGACCTCACACGCGTTACCTACGGCGGGCGCTTTTACAACCGCGCGACAAAAAGCCACATCGACCTCTTCCACTCCTTGGACAATGGCCAGACCTGGACCAAATCCTGGTCGCTGACCGACACTGCTCAGCCTTGGGATGTCATCCACTACGAAACCGTCCAGATTCCGGCGGGGTGCCGCTCCGTGCTGGTGAAATACCTGATGAATTCTCCCAGCCCATCTCACGACGCGTGCAGCATCTATGCCCTGCGCATCGAGGCCAATCATCAGCCTATCGAAACGAGTGTTGAATCAGTTGAAATCAGCTTCGCTTGGAAAGAAGGCGGCCAGGAGCGCTCGCACACACAGCTCGTCGAGAAACTACCCTTCAAATACACCATCAACATCGGTGGCGACGATCACCCAGTGATCAAGTCGCTCACCGCAAATCTGAAAGGCGCGCGGGCGGGAGTCAAATACGGCTACTCCGACGACAAAGATGTCGGCGGCGAGAAATACGTTGGTGTGTGGCAGACGCTGGGCAAAAACCTCGCCCTCCACAAAAAATACACCCTCTCCCACCCCTCCAAAACCACCTGGGACGCCGGCGACCCCGATGAAACCAAACTCACCGACGGCATCGTCGGCCCCACCTATGTCGGCGGCATCTCCTATCGCTACGGCGCAATCTGGAACCCAAAAACCAATCCCACCATCACCCTCGACCTCGCCGAAAAAAAATCCTGCGCCTCATTCGGCCTCAATTTCCACGGCTATCCCTGGTGGGATGCCCTCACGGCTCAGATCAAGGACAAAGTCGAGGTGCAAATCTCCGACGACGGCCAGAATTTCACCTCCATAGGCCATCTCAAAACCGCCCTCCATCGCAAAGACATTCCCGTTAACTTCATGCTCCCGGATGAAGAGACTCTGGCCGGCCACACCTTCCGCCTCATCCCCGATAAGCCCCGCTCCGCCCGCTACGTGCGCTATTTAATTTTCAGCGACCGGAATTTCTGCGCCACCGAAATCGAAGTCCTCGATTCCATCGACCTCAAGCCATTCGACCTCCGCATCGCAATGCCGGATGAGCGTCCCTGACATCCGACTCTCGGTGGTCTGCATTACAGGCCGGTCCGGCCGTCACTTTTATTCCGATCCTGCCACATGAAGCGGTCGTAATGCCAGCATCGACCGGCCCTGCGCGGCCGTTGGAAAGTTGTTGACGGAAGTGCTTTTGGGATGTAGCTTTCCGCAAGCTGAGGATGCGGCACGACCTTTAGCTTCAAGTCATCTCGGATGCAGGAAATACGGCGGATTCGCCCTGGAGGCGGGAGCCGCCTGCTTTTTTGTTGGAACGGCGGAGGGATCAGCACCCATGTACGGCATCGAACAGCGGAAGTCGCGCTCCAAGTATAAAGAACGCGCGAAGAATGGCGCATTGCCACGCGCAGTTCGCCACGCTCGACATCGCTTCGTCGAGGCGCTGGAAAATCGCCAGCTTCTGGCCGCCACTGAACCGATCATCAACGAGTTCATGGCCAGCAACAAGACCGGCATCACCGACCTCTGCGGCCAAACCTCCGACTGGATCGAAATCTACAACCCCACCGCCGCCCCCGTGAACATGGCCGGCTGGCACCTCAGCAACGACATCGCCATTCCCGATCAGTGGACCTTCCCCAACATCAACATCAACGCTAATGGCTACCTGCTCGTCTGGGCCGGCGATTGCAATCAGGTTGATCCCACCCGTCCCCAGGCCTCCTTCAAGCTCGATCCCGATGGCGAATACCTGGCCCTCACCCGGCCGGACAACACACCCGCAACCGAGTTCAACCCCAACTATCCCGAGCAGGTCAACGACACCTCCTACGGCCTCAGCTCCACCGGCGTCTATCAATACATGACCAGCGAGACGCCCGGCGCCGCCAACATCGACGGCGCTAGCGGTCTCGTCGCCGACACCAAGTTCGACGTCGATCGCGGGCTCTTCAATGCGCCCTTCCAGCTAAACATCACCACCACAACCGCCGGCGCAACCATCCGCTACACCACCAACGGCTCGCCTCCCACCGCCACCACCGGCACCGTCTATTCCGGCCCGATCACCATCGACCACACCACCACCATCCGCGCTGCCGCCTTCAAAACCAGCTACATCTCCTCCGACGTGGACACCCAGACTTATCTGTTCCTCAAGGATGTCATCAATCAGCCCAATTTGAAGATTTCCAGCATCACCCGCATCGGCACTGTCGCCACCGTCACCACGCCCGTCCCCCACGGCTTCACCAACGGCGCTACCATCCTCATCTACGGCGCTGACCAGACCCAATACAACACCCCCGCCAACGGCGCTCCCTTCACCATCACCAGCGTTCCCACTTCCACGACATTCACCTACACCGTCGTCAACACCGCCGTGACCCCCGCCACCGGGGTAAACCTTCGCATTGGCAATCCTCCCGGCTATCCGGGCAATTGGCTCACCTATGCCGACGGCACCCCGGCCACCGCCGATTATGAAATGGACCCGGAAGTCGTGAATGATCCGGTCTACGCCAATCGCATCATCGACGCGATGAGCTCGATCCCCTCGCTCTCGATCGTCATGCCCATCAACGATCTCTTCAACAACGCCAACAGTCCCGCCGGCACCGGCGGCATCTACCCCTATTCATTGGCCGGCCAGGATGCCGACGTCCCCCTCAAAACCGTCTCCTCCATCGTCCGCCTCGGAACCATCGCCACCGTCACGCTCCCCGCCCACGGCTACGTCAACGGCGATCGCATCTGGATCCAAAACGCCAATCAGGCCGATTTCAACGGCACGTTCACCATCTTCGGCGTCACCGCCAATACGTTCCAATACAACGTTCCAAGCACAGCCGCCACCACCGCCACCGGCAGCCCCATCTATGCCCAGAAGAAGAACACGCCGCAGCTCTGGGAGCGCGGCACTTCCGTCGAATGGATCAATCCCGACGGCAGCAACGGCTTCCAGGTCAATGCCGGCATCCAGATCCAGGGCAATGCCAGCCGCGAGCCCAACAAGTCCGGCAAACACTCTTTCCGGCTGCTCTTCAAGACGCAATACGGCGCTTCGAGTCTCGATTATCCTGTTTTTGGCGACGCCGGCGCCAACTCGTTTGATTCACTGATCCTCAAGGCCGGCTTCAACAATTCCTGGATTCACTGGGATGGCGCCCAACGCGGCAAGGGAACCCTCATCTCCGACCGCTGGGCCAGCGACACCCAGATCGCCATGGGCGACGTCTCCAAGCACGGCCAGTTCGTCCATCTCTATCTCAATGGCATCTACTGGGGCGTGTATGACGTGATGGAGCGCCCCGAAGCCGACTTCGCCGCCAGCCAGTTCGGCGGGGAAGCCGACGACTACGACGTAATGAACAACGAGGACAAGCTGATCGATGGCAACCGCCTGGCCTGGGATCAGATGTTCAATCTCGTCAACAACACCGACCTCTCTCAAACTGCCAATTACAACGCAGTGAAGCAGTACCTCGACATGCCCAGCTTCATCGACTACATCCTTCTCAACTATTACGCCGGCAACCTCGACTGGGATGATCACAACTGGTACGCCGCCCGCCATTCCCGCGTCAATGGCGTCCCCACCAATGTCGGCGGCTTCCATTTCTTCAGTTACGACGCCGAGAACATCCTCAATGGCACCGCGGACTATGGACCGTTGTCGTTGGATACCGATCATCGTCCCACCCGGCTCTTCCAGAGATTGAAGAACAACGCCGACTTCCGCCAGCTCATCGGCGACCGCATTCACGCGACCTTCTTCAACGATGGCGCCCTCACTCCCACCGTCGCCGCCGCTCGCTATCGCATGGAAATGGCCCAGGTCGATCCGGCCGTCATCGGCGAATCGGCCCGCTGGGGCGATTATCGCAAAGACGTCAATCAAAAAGCCCCCAACTTCAACGGCACCGGCATCCTTTTAACGCGCGACATCCACTGGGTCACCGAGACCAACCGCATCCTCTCCACCTATTTCCCCATCCGCACCTTCAACATCCTCCAACAGATGCGGACGCTCAACCTGTACCCCAACATGGATGCCCCCGAGTTCAATCAGCTCGGCGGCGCCGTCAGCCCCGGTTTCTCGCTGACCATGACCAACGTCAGCGGCGGGACGGTTTACTACACGCTCGACGGCTCCGATCCCCGCCTGTCCGGCGGAAACGTCGCCCCGGGTGTGCTCACCTACACCGGTCCTGTGGCCATCAACAGCAGCGCCCAGGTCAAGGCGCGGGTCTACAACCCCGTCAGCCATGTCTGGAGCGCCATCACCGACTACAACTTCCACGTGTCCCCGCCTCCCTCGCTGCGAATCACCGAGCTGATGTACAACCCCAAAAAGCCCCTGGGGAGCCTGCTGGATGATGATGAATACCAATACATTGAATTGCAGAATACCGGCCTGACGCCGCTGAATCTCAACGGCATCATCCTCAGGGGCGTGGACAACTTCATCTTCCCCAACATCATGCTTTCGCCCGGGGCGCCGACGCTGGTGGTCGCCAATCAAGCCGCGTTTGAGTCGGTCTATGGGGCCGGCCTGCCCATCGCGGGCGTGTTCGTCGGACGCCTGGATCACGGCGGTGAAAAGATCACCCTTCAGACCGCGCTCGGCCAGATTATCGAGCAATTCACCTACAAGGATGGCTGGTACAACCAGACCGACGGCGATGGTTATTCACTGGTCGCCGTCGATCCCAACGCCACCAACGACGTTCTCAGCACCCAGGAAGGCTGGCGCGCCAGCACCACCATCAACGGCGCGCCCGGCGCCTCCGATCCCGGCCTCAACAACAACTCCATCGTCATCTGCGAAGTCCTCAACAACACCGCCACCGACCCGTGGATCGAATTCCAGAACCAGACCGGCGCCGACATCGACATCAGCGGATGGTTCCTCACCAACGATCCGCTCAACCTGATCAAATACGCCCTCCCCGCCAACAGCATCGTGCCCGCCAACGGCTATCTCACCCTTTTTCAATCGACCAGCTTCGGCGCTGCGTTTTCCCTCTCGCCCATCGGCGGCGAGCTGAAACTCTCTTCCTCCTACAGCGGCGGTCAGCTCGGTGGGTATCGCGATGGCGTCGATTTCGCCGCGGCCGATCCGGAAGTGAGCTTCGGCCGTTACATCAAGAGCACCGGCGGCAGCGATTTCACCGCCATGACCTCTCCCACCCCCGGCGCGGCCAATTCCGCCCCGCTCGTCGGGCCCGTCGTGATCAATGAGGTCATGTACAACCCCTCCAACGGCGCGGATGAGTACATCGAGATCAAGAACACGTCCGGCGCGCCCATTGCCCTCCACGATGGCGCCAACGGCTGGCAATTTACCAGCGGCGTCGGCTTCACCTTCGCCCCCGGCGCTTCTCTGGCCACCGATGAAATTGCCCTAATCGTCCCGATTGACCCGGCCGTCTTCCGAACCAAATACAGCATCCCCGCCGCCGTGCAAATCTTCGGCCCATACATCGGCACACTCAGCAACAACGGCGAAAAACTGGCCCTGGGCAAGCCGATCCCCGGATTACTTCCCGCGACTTATGTTCAGGTCGATCGTGTCAACTACAACGACGGCGGCTCCTGGCCAATTTATGCCGATGGACGCGGCTCATCGCTCCAGCGCAAGTCCGCTACAGCCTACCCAAATGATCTCGCCAACTGGAGCGCCAGCGCCTCCGGCGGCACCCCCGGCGCCAATAATCTGCTCAAAAACGCTCCGGCTGTGAACGCCGGGCCGGATGCAAGCGTGAACGAAGCGGCCCTCTTCACCGCCAACGGCTCATTTGTCGATCTCGATGCCGGTGAAACCTGGACCGCCACGGTCTACTGGGGCGATAGCGGCCTGACCCAGGCGCTCACGCTCAACGCCAACAAGACCTTCACGCTCAATCACAATTACGTGGACAACGGCGTCTACACGATCATCGTCACCGTCACCGACTCCGGCAAACTCTTCGGCATCGATACCGTCACCGTGACGGTGAACAACGTCGCCCCCAACGGCACCACCACCGGCGGCGCGGCCGTCAACGAAGGCATCGCCAGCAGCGTCAATGTCGCCACCCGCACCGATGTTTCCTCCCTCGATACCACCGCCGGCTTCTTCTACAACTTCGACTTCGACAACAATGGCGCCTTCGAGACCGTCAACAGCACCACGCCATCCATAGTCGTCCCCGCCGCCTATATGGACGGCCCCGGCGTCCGTCAGATCCACATCCGCTTGATCGACAAGGATGGCGGCTTCCGCGATTTCCTCCAGAACATCACCGTCAACAACAACAATCCCCCGACCGCAACCCTGATCAACAGCGGCAACGTCAACGAAGGCGCGGCCGGCGCAACCGTCACCTTCAGCATCGTCAACGACGTCCTGGCCGACCTGGCGTCGATCCGCTACGCCTATGACCTCGACAACGACGGCACTTTCGACATCGGCGATGGCACCTATGCCGGAAGCGCTGGCAATACCAATATCGCCAGCATCCCCGCCAGCCTGCTGGCCGAATCCGGCTCCCGCACCATCCGCGGCCGCGTCATGGACAAGGATGGTGGCGTCAACACTTACACCACCGTCATCCTCGTAAACAACGTCGCCCCCACCGCCACCATCGCCAACAGCGGCCCGGCCCCCGAAGGCTCCACAACCACCACCGTCAGCCTCACCAACCTCGCCGACACCCCCGGCGACATCGCCGCCGGCTTCACCTACGCCTACGACTTCGACAACGATTTCAACTTTGACCTGATCGGCAGCGATCCCTCCGCGACTATCCCGGCCAGCTTCCTCGCCGACGGCCCCTCCAGCCGAACCCTCCGCGTGCGCATCACCGATCGCGATGCCGGCTCGCGCGATTACACCACTGTCGTCACGGTGAGCAACATCGCACCGACCATCGCCGCCGTCAGCAACAAAACCATCGGCATGGGCAGCCCGCTCAATGTCAGCGGCTCGGTGAGCGATCCGGGGACCGATACCTTCACCGCCACCATTGATTACGGCAACGGAGCCGGCCAGCAGCCCCTGACCATCAATCCCGACAACACCTTCTCCCTCAGTAACACTTACGCCACGCCCGGTCTTTACACCGCAACCGTGCGCGTCACCGACGATGACGGCGGCGCGGCGACGCCCGTTAGCTTTAACGTGACCGTCCGCGGGTCATCCCTGGTGGGGACGGCCGGGGTGGATAACTATTACATCCGCCTTGATGCAACGCATGCGAATGTCGAGTTCTATGAGAACGCAGCACCGCCGGGACAACCAACGTTTGTGATTCCACTGGCATCGCTGACGAACATCAGCATCGACGGGGGCGGTGGCGATGATTTGCTGACGATCGATTTCAGCAACACCAGCCCGATTCCCAGCGGCGGCGTGAGCTATGCCGCCGGAACACCCAGCTCCAGCGACAGGCTCTCGATCATCGGCGATGGCAGCATCAGCCTCTCCGCCGCCCCCGGCACGACCACCGGCAACGGGGCGCTCACCGTCGGCGGCCGCTCCATCAATTACACGGGTGTGGAGGTCATGAACGTCGATCAATTCGGCGGCCTCACCCTCACCACGCCAGGCGCCACCGATTCCATCTTCATCTCGCGCACCTCCAACAACGCGACCATTTCCGGCTCCTCGGGCGGGACGCTTCTACCGCCCATCAGCATCACCAACACCCCGGTCCTTACCCTCGATACCGCCGCCAACGATGCCGGAGGCGGGGATGATTCCATCTCCATGAGTTCCACCCTCCCGGTCCCGGCCGGCCCCGATACCTTCGTGATCACTGCCGGCACCGGCAACAACACGCTCACCATCAACGACGGCCTTACCAACCTCGATACCGGCGGCGGCCTTGGTGGCGCAAACCTCGCTGTCACTGTCGTTTCTTCCTCCGTGGTCAATTTCAGCAGCTCGCAAACTCTCAAATCGCTGACGCTCAATAGTGCCGCCCGAATCAACTTCGCCGGCTCGGGCAATGTTCTCCGCGTTGGCGGCCTGACCCTCGAGCCGGCTGTTACGCTCGACCTCGCCGCCAACGACATGATCGTTCAAGCCACCCCCGCCACTCGCCAGACTCTACTCGCCTCCATCGCCAACTGGATCAAATCCGCCCGCAACACCAGCCCAACCCGCTGGCAAGGCCAGGGAATCACCAGCACTGCCGCCGCCGCCGACGCCACTCGCATCACCGGCCTCGCCGCGATTCTCAACGACAACGGCGCTGGCGCTGTCCTCTATCCCACCTTCGATGGCCAACCCGCCGACATCAACAGCATCCTCGTGAAATACACCTACGAAGGTGATGCCAACGTCAGCGGCCAGATCAACGCCGACGATTACGCCGCCATCGACGCCGGTTTTTCCAGCCACGCAACAGGTTATGCCAAAGGTGATTTCGACTGGAGCGGCTCGATCAATTCCGATGATTACTTCATCATCGACCGCACATTTTCCACCCAGGGCGCGGCCCTCGGCGGAGTGATTGAATCCCCACAAGCCCCTCTCGCCGCCCAAGTCACCCCCTCATCCCCATCCACCATCGAATCGGCCCCCGGCGCTCCCGCGGCTCCCGTCGCCGCGGCTTCAGCCGCCGTCCCCCCGGTAATCCAATCCGAATCGTCAAAACGCTCCAAACACCGCCATCACAAGCGATCCGTCGATGAAACCCGCGTCTGGACTTCCAAATCCCCCAACTCCGACCCCCTCACTCGCTTCCTCCGTCGCTTTTGAGCCTTCCTTCGGCCCAGCTCACCCGGATCTGCCGATCACCCCGCAGAAACTCCGCCAGCGGATTGCCGATCAATTCACCTCTCCACCCGCGCAGCAGCCGCCCATCCTGCTGGTTCGAATTCCGGCTCGGATGCCTTAATAATCTCGCGATCTCCTGCCTGCTCGTCACCAGCGATGGATCGATCCCCTTCCCATGACACCACGCCTGCACCGTCGCCCACAGCGAATCCGTCGCGAATCGCTCCCGCGGCGATTCCTCCGACTGCGTCAGCTTCGGCCGCTCCGCCTCCGGCAGCGCCAGTCCTTTTTTAACCGCCTCCACCATCGCTTCCCCTTCGTCATTCTCCACCGGCCGCGGCAATCCCCGCACCCGCGCCAATCCCTCCACCTCGACCACCGGCCTCCGCGCCAGCTCCAGCAGAATCTCATCGCGCACATAACTTCTCGGCGGACTGTCGTACCGTTTCGCCGCTCCCTCACGCCAGATATAAAGTTCCCGCAACACCGCCGCCCCCTGCGGCGGCAGCATGTTCGACCCCCGCAGCCGCGTGTACTCCATCGCTGGATCGGGCCGATACAACTTGGGATCGCACAGCGCTGCGCTCTCCTCCTGTGCCCACCGCAAATGCCCCAGCTCATTCAGCCGACTCACAATCGCAGCGTGCAGCGCTGGCAGATATCGCACATCATCCGCCGCGTACCTCAATTGCACGCTCGTCAGCGGCCGCTGGTCCCAATGCGTGAACGTAAACCCCTTCCCAAGATGCACCCCCACCATTTCCCTCACCAGCTTCGACAAACCCGCCGGATACGAAAGCCCCACGAACCCGCTCGCCAGTTGCGTATCAAAAATATTTGCCGGCGGCCGATTCAAGATCCGAAACACCGGCTCCAAATCCTGCTGCCCCGCATGCACGATCTTCTCCAGATCCGGATCGACAATCAGCTCCCAGAATGGCTTCAGATCCAGCCCCGCCAGCGCATCGATCAGCGCCACCCGCTCCGTCGTAGCCACCTGGATCACGCAAAGCTTGGGATGGTAAGTCAGCTCACCGATGAATTCGCTGTCATATGCAAACCGCCCTGCCTCCCGGAGATGCGCGATCAACTCAGCCACCTCCCCCGCCGTCGTCAGCAGCGCTGGCTGCGTCTTGGAAACCAAGGGGAGATCCGGAATCGTCACCGCTTTCCCCTCATCCAGCGCATGCGCGGATTCATGGCTCCTCGCCCGGTAGTCATGGCGCGGATTGCGCTTGCGGCGCCCCTCGCTCTTTTTTCCTGTTCCTTCAGACATGCAGCGGCCTCAAAGTCATCTATTTATACGGTCCCTTCGCCCTTAGCGGGAGATGTGTAAACACTTACAACATTATGACTCAGCCCGCCCGCGCGATCCCTAATTACCGGAATGCCTCATGCCCATTTTCCCTTTTATCGTTGATTCAACTATCCATCCTGCTAAACTTGCAACCTCCAAATGGCGTTGTTTGGATATGTTGTTGCCGGGTTTTCAGGGAGTGCGGGAATGATCGACACGGGGCCAGCCGGCGGACGCGACGGTGCCCAATCGACTGCCGAGGGGGATGCCATGACCCTCTCGCGCCTCCGTCACGATATCCGAAACTATCTCAATACCATCAAGCTGTCCACCGCGCTCCTGCATCGCCAGCGTGGTGAGAAACCCAGTGTCGAATCCCTTCGCGAGATCGACAAGGCCGCCGACGGCATCAACGAGCTTGTCAGCCGCTTTATGGGCGATGCCGACGCGCCCGGCCTGTTTCAGGCTAATCCTGACCCGGCCAGCGCCGACAAATAATTTGCTTTTTCTGCCTCCGTGGCGGAGGACCGGCATGTCGCCTCAGCCGTATCGTGCCCGGCAGGTTGACCCGATTGAACGCATCAGGATAATTCGCAGGCATTATCGGACGCAACGCCATCCGTGTGATCTGGATGGTTTATTCGTCCTCCCCGCTGCCCTCGGCCGTGGCGCTTTGGCCCGATTGACTGGCCCCCCGGCGGCACAAAAGATAGAATACGTTTCGCACAGCGGAAGCAGACCACTTATCCAGATGGGAAGGTCCCATGAACCTCGACTACGCCGTTGATCGTTTGTATGAAGCGGGATGGCTCCCGGCCGGCGACACTGCTGTTGAACGCCTGCCCGATGGCCGCTGGTTTCCCTCAATGGCCGCCATCCAGCGCGAATTCGCGCAGGCCAGCCTCCAACTGTCCATCAAGCACAACCTGATGTTCAGTTGTTACCGCGCCACCTGGGCCCCTGCCGACGAGCGCCTCGACGTCGATCACGTCGCCGACGAGCGCCATGGCACCGTAATCGGCGCCTGCGAGCGCGAAGCCGCCGTCTACGCTCTTGCCCAGCTCCGTTCCTCTCAAGGCATCCGTCAGCTCGCCATGGCGTAAAACGGGTGTCCCGCCTGTTGTATTTGAATCGCAACACGCTTCCGATCTTCCCCTCCATTTATAATGGCCCGCTCCCTTCCCCCGGCTATCGTTGTGCATGGTCCGCGTAGGGTCCGCTTCAGCGGACGCGCCAAAGGTTATTGGTTAACCGGAGTAAGCATGAGACGAACCCCCATAATTGCAGCAGCAGCCATTGTCCTGTTTATTCTGATTGTCGTCCCCAGTTGCAGCTACAACAGCCTGGTCCACAAATCCCAGGCCGTCGATCAGCAATGGGCCCAGGTCCAGAGCGTCTATCAACGCCGCGCCGACCTGATCCCCAACCTCGTCTCCACCGTCAGCGGCGCGGCCAATTTCGAAAAATCCACCCTTACCGAAGTCACCAACGCCCGCGCCTCCGTCGGCCGCGTCAATCTCCCCGCCGCCCCCACCGATCCCGCCCGCCTCGCCGAATACGAACAAGCCCAGGGCCAGCTCTCCTCCGCCCTCTCCCGCCTCCTCGTCGTCGCCGAGAACTACCCCGACCTCAAAGCCACCGCCAACTTCCGCGACCTTCAGGCCCAGCTCGAAGGCACCGAAAATCGCATCAGCGTCGAGCGCGGCCGCTTCAACGACGCCGTCGCCAACTACAACACCTCGATCAAGACCTTCCCCAACGTGATCGTCGCCGGCCGCATGGGATTCCAGACCAAACCCTATTTCAACGCCGCCCCCGAGGCACAGACCGTCCCTAAAGTCCAATTTGATAACGGCAACAAACCCTCGCGCTGATTTAACCATGCGACGACCTGAAACATTGGGTGGCATGGGCAGCGGTACTCCTTCTCTCCCCTCGCCCCGGTATTCCCCTTTTCTCCCCTCGCCCCGGTACTCCGGGGAGAGGGTCAGGGTGAGGGGTCCTTGTTCCTCGCCCCATCTCCCTTGTCCCGCCTTTCGTGCCACTGGCAGTTTGTTGCCAGTGCTCGTTGGCATCGCGATGCTCCTGATCTGCTCCCGAGCTTTGATCGCCGCCGAGGTCATTCCCCCGCGCCCCCAGGGAGCCTATGTCAACGACTACGCCCACATCCTCTCGCCCTCGACCGTCTCGCAGCTCGACCGCAAACTAAGGGACTTTGAAACCCAAACCAGCAATCAGGTCCTCGTCGTCATCTATCCAAAGATGCAATCCGATTCGTCAATCGACGACTACGCCATTCGCGTCGCCCAAGCCTGGGGCGTCGGCCGAAAGGACCGAAAAAATGGCGTCGTCCTCTTCATCTTCGTCCAGGACCGCAAGATGACCATCCAGGTCGGCTACGGCCTCGAAGGCCCCCTCCCCGACATCACGGCGAAGCGCATCATCGAAGATGAAATCAAACCCCGCTTCCGCACCAACGACTACGACGGTGGCCTCCGCGCTGGCATCGACGCCATCATCAAAGCCACCAAAGGCGAATACAAAGGCCGGGGTACCGCCCACCGCGCCGCCTGGTTCGGCCCGCTGCTGGCCTTCATCGGCATCTGGATTTTCATCGCCTGGATCAGACGTCAGGTCAGTGGCGCCATCTACGGCGGCCGCGGCGCCTATCGCCGCCGCGGCTGGGGCGGTGGCTTCTGGCCCGGCTACTTCATCGGCAGCAGCTCCTGGGGCGGCGGTGGTGGTGGATCGTGGGGCGGTGGCGGTGGCGGAGGCTCATGGGGGGGAGGTGGTGGCGGCGGCGGCTTCTCCGCCGGCGGCGGCAGCTTCGGCGGCGGCGGCGCCAGCGGAAGCTGGTAGTGAATTCACGGGCACCCTGTAGGGTGGGGCTTGCCCCACCAAATTTGTGGCGCCGCACGTAGGGCATGCTTCAGCATGCCGCTTTCAGCCGCATCGCGGCGACAGATGGTAGCCCCGGGCGCGAGCTCGGGGTGATGAATGTGAAAGACAATCAGCCCCGGCAGGGGCGAAAGAAGTTCGCTACCTGAGTAACAATATGATCCCCAAACCTTTCCTCAAAAATCTCGAAGACCAGAAAATCGTCGATGCCATCCAATCCGCCGAATCCAAAACCTCCGGCGAAATCCGCGTCTTCATCAGCGACGCCGAACCGGCCGACCCCCTGGCCGGCGCCAAGCTCCAATTCGAGCGCATGGAAATGACCAACACCAAGGACCGGAACGGCGTGCTGATTTTCGTGGCCCCCCGCTCCCGCAATTTCGCCATCATCGGCGACGAAGGCGTCCACGCCAAATGCGGCGAACAATTCTGGCGCTCCATCGCCGCCGAAATGACCACCCACTTCAAATCCGGCCATTTCACCGACGGCATCGTCCACGGCGTCTGGGCCGCCGGCCAGGTCCTCTCGCAACACTTTCCGCGGCAACCCGACGACATCAACGAACTCCCCGACAAAGTCGAACGCTCCTGATCATGAATGCCTAGATCCCAATGCCCAATGTTCAATGCCCAAATGTCCAATGAATGACCAACCCCCAACCCCCAATTGGTCATTGGGCATTGAAGCTTCTTTGGTCATTGGTCATTGCGGCATTGGGCATTTCGCTAACGCTCCCACTCTACCGGCCACAAATTTTCCATCCCCCCACCCCTTGACCAACACCTAACATCCCCCTTATACTCCGTCCGCTATCTTATAAAGGGGGTATCAAATGGAAGATCTCGAACGAGCCATCCGCAACGCCTGGCTCTCGCTGCGCGACAAAATCCTCTCCGATCCCTACGAGTTGCAAAAGCGCCTCTCCCGCCGCCGTCTCAAGAGCCTCACCCGTCCTCCCCGCGCCTGGTGCATCGCCCTCCGCGCCTCCGACACCCGCATCAACCTCACCAACGCCATCATCACCCCCTCCCACGCGCTGGACCTCGACCATCCCCTTCACCCCTACCAGCCCATCGAACACGAAGTCCTCCTCGTCCCCCACACCCTCCGCCGCCTCTGCCGCCCCGTTCGCATCCCTTCGCCCGGCCTGACCGTCAACGAAGTGGCCAAACTCCTTGGCGTAAATCCCAAAGCCCTCCGTGAAGCCCGCCTTCGCGGCCTCTTCTCCGAACGCTCCTACTCCTGGCTCGGCGGCAAACCCGGCGTCCGCGTCCCCGTCATCTACACCAGAGAAGCCCTCGATCCCTCCGCCTCCAACTTCCACGCCCGCCCTCATCCCCTCTGGGGCTCGATGTGGGAACTCCTCCCCGACCTCCTCCCCAACGACTTCCAACAACCCCTCATCCGCCGCCCCTTCTTCCCAACCCCCACCACATCGGGCACTCCTGCCCGTCATCCACACGCCCCTCATCGAAAAAATTCCCTCGCCCGTCATCCCGACGACGATCCCCAGTTCCTCGGCTACCGCTGGCTCTGCCCCTCCTGCAAAAAATCAGTCCGCACGATTTATTATCCCCTCCCCCCACGCACCCTCTTCGACTGCGATTTCACCGACCCCTCAATTCAACTCAAACTCACCGACGCCGACCTCCCCAATTCTCCCCCTCCCACCTTCGCCTGCTCCAAATGCCATCGCATCCGCTGGTTTACCGGCTACGACAAAAATGACTGGACCTACCTCATCTTTCAACTCACCGCCGGCCTGCTTTTCGGCCACGAAGTCCAAAAACCCTCCTGGTTCATCCCCCAGCGCAAAAACACCCGCTCCCGCCACCTCCACCGCCCCGCCCCGCGCCGCCAAATGGTCCTCCGCCGCCTCCTCAACGGCTGGTCCAAAAATCGCATCGCCAAAGACCTTCAAGTCGCCCCCGGTTGCATCCACATCCACATCACCCACCTCTGCGCCCAGGAAAACGTCAAAAACCGCCACGAATTGGCCGCCAAACTCCGCGCATCCACCCCTCCTCCCCTCAATCAAATCGAACTCGCCCGCCTCCGCCGCTCAAAAGTAAAAGACCTCCTGCTTGAAGGCCTCTCCCGCACCCAAATCAAAAAACAACTCGAACTCGACGTCTCCACCCTCAGCCGCGACATCAACGCCATCTACCGCCTCCACGGCATCAAAGCCCACGGCCACAACGCCCGCCGCGCCCTCGCCGAGAAATTCAATGTGTCCTTCA
Source organism: Tepidisphaeraceae bacterium (assembly GCA_036001665.1). GTDB lineage: Bacteria > Planctomycetota > Phycisphaerae > Tepidisphaerales > Tepidisphaeraceae > JBGPEF01. The sequence goes on along the minus strand of DASYUA010000013.1, from coordinate 320 downwards.
TCTCGAAGGGCGACCTTCTTCGCCAGAAAATTCAATCGCTCCGCGACCAAAAACTCAGCTGGGCGCAGATCTCGAAGCAGGTAAACCTCGCCCTCAGGACGCTGAGCTATCACGCCCGAAAATTGCGGCAGGCGCAATCCACTCCTCCTTCTTCCCAAAGCTCACCGATGGCATCGGTGCGGTCCGCTCAAGCGAACCCAGCACGCTAAGGAGTTACCCTCTCCCGGTACGCCGGGAGAGGGCAGGGTGAGGGTTCGGTCCGGCTCCGCTGGACTCGGAAGTTAAAAAGACGCCACGCCGCCAAACCCCGCGAGCTACAG
>DASYUA010000012.1:0-2683 GCA_036001665.1 Tepidisphaeraceae bacterium | reverse complement strand
GGCGTAGGGGCAGGTGGGGGTGGTGGCGATGGCTTCGAATTGGGGGGGGAGTTCCATGACCTGGTCGCCGTGGGACATCCAGACAGAGGTATCCTGCGGCAGGCCGTGAACGAGGGGGTCGTCAGAGGTGACGTGGAGCTTGGCGCGGCCGAATTCGCGGGCTTTGGCGGGTTTGACCTGGCCGCCGAGGATTTGGGCGCCCAATTGCATGCCGTAGCAGATGCCGAGGATGGGGAGGTCCATCTCGAAGATTTTGGGGTCGCATTTGGGGGCGTTTGGTTCGTAAACCGAGCTGGGGCCGCCGGAAAGGATCAGGCCGACGGCGTTCATTTTGCGGAGTTCATCGGGGGAGATGGTGGGACGGACCAGTTCGCTATAAACGCCCTGTTCGCGGACGCGGCGGGCGATAAGTTGGGCGTATTGGGCACCGAAATCGAGGATGGGGATGACTTGGTCGTGACGCATCTGCATTTAATACCGGAAAGGGGGATTGTATGCAAAAAGGGGCGATGGCGGTGGCAGGAGGGTCGTTTTTGGGTTGGGGCCGGGGCGGTGAGGATTTTTTCTCAAGTGTTCCGATAATTCATGCCGATCCATGAGGTGGGCCACCTCAATATCATGAACGTTCCTCAATTTAGCGCGGCGGCTTCAATGCCATCCCTCAATGGGCGCGAACGGCGAAGAGACAACCGCAAGCCGGTGCAGGGGAGGGCGACGTTGACCATCCTCGACGGCGTAGGAGCGGGGGATGTGCATGATATTCAGACGAGGGATCTGTCGTTCAGCGGGATTTCGTTTTTGCTGCGGTGCTCGCTGGCGGTGGGACAGACTTGCCGAATCGATATTCAAAATGGGATGCTGACGAGTCATATCTGCGAGGTCACCAGGGCGCGGCCGCTGAGCAACGGGAAGTTTGAGATGGCGGTGGCGTTTCGGAAGCCAGTGACCAAGTAGACTCCAAATTCAATCGCAGAGGCGCAGAGACGCAAAGAATCAATTGCGTTGGCGGGCTGTCAGGGGAGGGATTATCATTGCTGCCATCAATTCCTGTTGCAAAGGATGGTGGGAGTATGCGTTATCTTGCGGTTTTGGCGGCCTTGTTCATGTCGCTGGGGACGGCCTTTGGTGAGGAGGGGAAGACACTACAGCTTACGGGGAGGTATCGGCAGGGAGAGGAGGTGTTGGAGAAGAAGCTGGAGTGGGAGGCTTCCAAGACGGCGGTCATCATTTGCGACATGTGGGACCAGCACTGGTGTGCGAGTGCGACGCGGCGGTGTGGGGAAATTGCGCCAAGAATTAATGAGCTGGTGAGTGCGGTTCGGGCCAAGGGGGGATTGGTGGTGCATGCGCCTTCGGACACGATGAAGACGTATGAGGGGACGGCGGGGAGGAAATTGGCGATGAGTGCGCCGGCCGCGCCGTCGGCGAATCCGATTGGGAAGTGGAGATATCTTCAGCCGGAAAAGGAGGGGAAGCTGCCGATCGATGATTCGGATGGGGGGTGCGATGATGAGCCGCAGTGCAAGAATTATCGCGCGTGGAAGGGGGAGCATCCGGCCATCAAGATCGTCGAGGGGGATGCGATCAGCGATAGCGGGCAGGAAATTTACAACCTGCTCAAGCAGCGGGGGATTTCGCACCTGATCATGTGCGGGGTGCACACCAACATGTGCGTGCTGGGGAGGAGCTTTGGGATTCGGGAGATGGTGAGCGATGGGTTTGATGTGGTGCTGGTGCGGGACCTGACGGACACGATGTATAACCCGAGGAAAGCGCCATTGGTGCCGCACGCGCGGGGGACGGATCTGGTGATCGCGCATGTGGAGAGGAATTGGTGTCCGTCGATTTTGAGCAGCGACATTTTGGGGGATAAGAAGCCGTTGCACGTGGTGATGGCGCTGGATGAGCCGGAATATCACGCGAAAGAGACGATGCCGGAGTTTGCGAAGTCGGAGTTGGAGCCGCTGGGGCTGAAGGTGACGATTTTGAAGAGTGAGGATGTGAAGAATCTGCCGGGGACGGAGGCGATTGCTTCGGCGGATGTGCTGGTGCTGTTTATGCGGAGGACGACGCTGCCGGAGGAGCAGTTTAAGAGGTTCAAAGAGTATTTTGATGGCGGGCGGCCGGTGGTGGCGGTGCGGACGGGGTCGCATGCGTTTGAGAACTGGCTGGAGATTGATAAGAAAGTTTTGGGGGTGACATATGGGAAGCATTACTCGAACAAGGAGGAGATTGATGTCTCGCCGAATGCGAAGATGCTGGAGCATCCGATTTTGCGGGGAGTGACGCCGCTGGAGTTTCATAGCGTGGCGTCGCTGTACAAGCTGTCGCCACTGATGGAGTCAGCGCGGCCGCTTTTATTTGGGAAGTCAAAGGATAATCCGGTGGAGTCGGTGGCGGTGATCAATACCTACAACGGAGGGCGGGCGTTTTATCTGGCGCTGGGGCATCCGGAGGATTTCAAGATTCCGCAGTTTCGGAAATTGCTGAGCAATGGGGTTTTGTGGGCGCTGGATCGGCCGATTGGGAAGGTGGAGAAAACTGCTCGCGCGGGGGTGGAATTGCCGGAGGCGGTGAGGACGGCGAAGGGGTTGGATTCGGTGGTGGAAACGTTGCATGCGCCAATGAGGAATAGTTCTGCGCTGCCGGCGTTGGAGGAGATGTCGAAGTTTAAGTTGGCGAG
>DASYUA010000011.1:0-1794 GCA_036001665.1 Tepidisphaeraceae bacterium | reverse complement strand
GGGCCGGCCCGATCCAATGCGGGCGGTGAAGAAGTCGGCGTGAAGGGGAAATTAACCGCAGAGGGCGCAGAGACACTCCAGAAGAGAAAGCAGAATTCAGAACCGGGTGTAGGGGGGTCAGGGGAACGGCAGCGGAAGATTGGTGCAGCCCGGCCAGATTCCGCCATCATCGACAGCGACAAGGCCATTCTCCGCCCAGGCATCCATCCTCAGGTACGACCCGCTGACCGGCTCGATGGCCAGGAGCGAGAAGCGGATGGTGGTGGGAGAAAGCTGCTCCAAGCCATTGGGTTGGTACCAGTGCATCGTCTCCTGGGCATCGTAGACCGTAAACGCCTCCTGAATGTAGCCGGCGGGATTCACCGCCCGGTCGAAGACCAGCGTGAGGGTTTGCGGCTCCGTGCTGTCATAGCTTGCGCTCACCAGCGTGAGGGGTTGAGGTCCGGGGGGAGCGGTGGCGGTGGCCTTCTTTGGCCCGCCTCGTCTGCGGCGAAATTGGGGGGTGGCGGGGAGGAGCATGGGAAATCAGGAATGCGCAGCGTATTCCATCCGTACCTTGGTCCGTCTGAACTCACCGGCGCCGATTGGGAGTTCTATAGATTGTGAACACCGTCAGGTCGATTGGATCAAACTGCCTGTTGTACTTTCCGCCCCTGGTTGTGAAGTCTTTGAAGCGCGCATCGTGCCCGATCTCGTCTATTGCGCCTTGCGCCCCTTGTCCGGGACGTCGAACCTCAAGATGGGACTTCAGGTCCTTGACCCGGTCCCACAAGGCATCCAGATCGTGAAATTCAAAGACTTGATCGCTGGTGCTAATCATGGTTGGCCTCGTGCCTTTTGGGGTTCACGGAAATCGCTCAAGCCGCCATGGCCGCGCCACCGGGAATATTAATGCCCACCGGCGTCGCCGCCGGGCCGTTCTGCTTTCTCTCGTTGAACCAGAAGGCCGTGAACCACACCTTGGCTCCCGCCGCCGTGCCGGAGGGGAAGATCACATCCACGCTGGTGCGGGTGATGTTGCCTTCGAATTTCCAATCCGCTTCCTCGCTGGGTGGATTGGCGCCCACGAAGCTGAAGATGGCCGCGCCATCGACGCCGGCCGGTTTGCCGCGGCGGGTGGGGTTGGCGGGATCGTGCAGGCGGATGCGGACGGTGTTGCCGCTGGCGGAGATGATGTCGATATCGGGCGCGCTGGCGGGCGGGGGAATGGGCGAGGGCTGGTTGTCGCGGACGGTCAGGCCCAGGTCCGACTTCTGCGCGTTGGTGACGGTGGGCGTGGCCTGAACGATCCGGGCCAGCAGCCGCGCGTTGGCAATCAGAGCTGTCTTGGCCGTGTTCTTGGCGACGATGGCGGAGGAGGAGTTGCTGGCATCGTTCACCGCGGCAATGTAGGCGGTGTTGAAGGCATCGTGCAGCGTGCCGTAGGTCGTCGCCTGCCCAGCGACCAATCCATAGGTGGTCGGCGCGGCGGTGATTTTGGTTTTGAAGTTGAGCGACCAGTTCAAAAGGTCGGCTTCACGGGAGGGGAGAAAATCAGTCGTAGCCATGTTCGTTCCATCCTCTGTCGTTGGCGATACAGACGGATTAATCGTCACAAGCGGGGAGGGGCTTAACGAGTTTGCGATTTCGTTTATTCGACGGCGGCTTAAACAAATCTCGTCAGCGGCTTGACTCTGTTTTTAAGGAGATCTGATTGAAGGCCCAGGCACCCCACCCTGTCAACATCCCCGCCAATGGGTAAACGGATGCCTAACGTGGGTAGTGGCGAATAAGAGTGCCGAGAATCTATGTTAT
>DASYUA010000010.1:0-9045 GCA_036001665.1 Tepidisphaeraceae bacterium | reverse complement strand
CCGATCGAGGCCTCGAACATCAGGCCGCCCTTGGGCTTCACAAAAACGGCCACGCCGTTCTCAAACCGCGCCGCCGCTGACGCGCCGGACTTCAGCGCCACCGCCGATGCGTTGGCCGAGAATTCCAGCTTGTTGTTCTTGAACTTGTTGAGCGACTCCTGGTTCTCAAAGACGATCACTTCCGAATAAGCCTGCCCACCGGCCTGGAGGCCGATGCTGGCCTGCGTCAGGTCCGCATAGCCGATCATCTTCCCATTCTCATACACCTCGCCATGGCCATACGCCCCGCCGACGCCCAGGCCGCCTTTACCGACCGACGGGAAGACCACATATCCCTTGCCGCCATCCAGGAATTTCCCGAATCCGCTGTCCTCGCGCATGAATTGGTTGAGCGTCGCCTGTGCATCATCATGCAGCGAGGCCTTTGCCTCTTCCGTCTTGGGCTCGGTTGAGCAGCCGACCAGCCCCAGCGCCAGAATCCCCAGCGCCAGTCCAAAAATCACGTTTCGCATACAAACTCCTTGTAAACACCCTTCACATCTGGGCCTTTCCTGCGTCGTTCGCCGGGGCCACATCCGCACCATATCACTCCCCCGCCAAACCCAACAACTTGCATTCTCACCCAAATTTACCCGGGGGCATGGCGGCACGACCACGGCTCCCCCACTGCTAATCACCGATTGCGCGCGACCAGGAATATCGTCGGAATGATGAGTGCCTTCGGCCAGCACGTCCCTGGGCCCACATGCTCGTCATATTGGGCTGCTGCGTCGACAACAAACATTTCCACCTCTCTAATTATCCCCTCCGCGTCCCCGCTTCGCTGCGGTTACTAACTGCCTACCGCCTCGCCATCTTCGCACCTGGCCTCTTTCATACTGACCCGCCCATCGAGCATTCACCACCCATTGATCTCTCAAGCCCATGAACCCGCTACCTGTCCGCCTGGCTGGGCCGTGATGACCGGGCACCGGAGGCAGCGAAACCCTCTTCGCGCCAGCCCTTTCACTTCCTTCATCCCCCCTCCCCTCTTTCTCCCCCGCATTGATTCAACTGCCTTCAGTCAGTCACCGCAGGTGACGTTATCTCCCGGATTTCGGAGGTGCGGGGGTGTCCCCCGCGTCTGCGAATTCAAATGAAGCCCGCCCCGCATCGCCCTGACGCTCAAAATTCGCCTCAACCGTTCCCCACTCACCTTCTAAAACTCCCCCATCGAGAACCCGCCCCAAATCCAGATTGCCGCCAAACAGTTACCCGTCCAAATTCTTCGGATTTTTACCTGAGCAAATGCCAATCTAAAACGTATTCACCCTGCGAGGAACCAATACCCGAATGGGGGAAGGAAATGCTCTGCTCTCACCCACCCATCCATACCCCCACCCCCTCCGCGCGCCCACGATCCTCCATCTTCGATCCTCGATTTTCGTTTCTCACCCGGGACCCGCTTTTCTTCTCCCCGGACCCGCTTTCTCCCCCAAAGAACCGTTCCGGTACCGAAAAGTACCGCTTTGGTACCGGAAAGTACCGGTTTTCCCCCGCTTTTTTCTCATGTTCTTGCACTCACCATTCCATAACCCTCGTCCCCGACGAATCATGCAAAAAACCGGTACCGCCAGCCCCTCGAAACATTTTTTTCTTCTTCCCACCTCCCTCTTCGACAAAACAAAGCCAATCAAACCCACCAAACGAACCCAAATCCCCCTCCACCACTCCAAAAACGCCGCTTCTGGACCCCGCCAAGCCAGTTTTTTGGAAGAAACAAACCCATCGCCCTCCACCAACTTCAAACCACCACCCCCGCGCAGTATCATGTCCCGGCGTCATTTCGGTGGAGAAGCTAATAGGAGACGAATCATGAGCACCAATCAAAATGCCTGGACCCGGCGGAGCGTATTGACGGCGGCCGGAACCGCGGCGGCCACGGCACTATTGAATCGCACCCCAACCGCCCGCGCCGCCGAAGACGCGGCCCCCAGCGCCACCAAGGGCAACATCAACCACTCCGTCTGCCTCTGGTGCTACAAAAACATGAAGTCCCAGGACATGGCCCCCCACGCCAAGCGCCTCGGCCTCAAGGCCATCGATCTCCTCACCCCCGACCAGTTCGCCCCGCTCAAGGATTACGGCCTGATCTGCTCCATGACCTCCGGCGTCGCCGGCGGCATCACCAGCGGCTTCAATCGCAAGGAAAACCACGACAAGATCAACGACACCCTCCGCAAGCTCTGCGATGCCAACGCCGCCAACGGCTATCCCAACGTCATCTGCTTCTCCGGCAACCGCAATGGCATGGATGATGCGGAAGGCATGAAAAACTGCGCTGAGGGCATCAAGAAAGTCATCGGCTACTTCGAGGAGAAGAAGGTCAATCTCCAGATGGAGCTGCTCAACAGCAAGGTCAACCACAAGGACTACATGTGCGACCGCAGCCCCTGGGGCATCGAGCTGGTCAAGATGGTCGGTTCCGAGCGCTTCATTCTCCTCTACGACATCTACCACATGCAGATCGACGAGGGCGACGTCATCGCCACCATCCAGAAAAACCACCAGTACTTCGGCCACTACCACACCGGCGGCGTCCCGGGCCGAAACGAAATTGATGACACCCAGGAGCTCAACTACCCCGCTATCATGCGCGCCATCGTCAAAACCGGCTTCAAAGGCTACGTCGCCCAGGAATTCATCCCCAAAAACAAAGACATGATCGCCTCTCTCTCCCAGGCCGTGAAAATTTGCGACGTGTGATTCAATAAATGTGGCACGGGCGCCTCGCCCGTGTCTTGGGCACACGTACCACGGGCATCTTGCCCGTGCATTACGGTCTGCGCTGCATGACCTTTGGCGCGCTGACCGCAGTTGGAGTCGGTTTAGGAGAGGGGGGAACATGCCGTGCCGCAGTACTGGTCCGTCCCACATTGATCTGTATCGCCGTCGCCGCCAGCTCCGTGATGGCAATCGAGTCCTTATAAACCGGCCCAAACCGCGGCGCTTCCGTCCCCGCCACCGCCTCATCCAGATTCAGCAGCAACTGCTGCCGCTTGCCATTGAGAAACGCCTCCAGCCGAAACGGAACCTTCGGCAATCCCGTCGTATCCACCGGCTTCTCCGAATAGATGAAGTTGTAAGCCCCGACCACATACAGCCCCGCCGGCGGCTTGTTGGAGAACGATGCGATCTCGATCCCCTCCGGCCCGATGTGATTGAGACCGACACTACCGCCACTGGGCGAGGACTGTGGGAACGTCGTCGCCAAAAACTGCCCCACTTCCTTGTTCCCCGGGAAGAACGAAAGGATGAACGGTGGATTGCCGAACGTCTCGGCCAGCGGCGTGCGCACGAACAGGTTAAGGTCCGCCCCCTCGTGCAGCGGATCGCTCCAGCGCAGCACAAAGTCCAGCTTCCCGCCGATCAGCCCTGGCAACTCGGCGTCACGCACCGCCACATTGCTCGTGGCCACATTCCCCAGCACCGCGCCCGAGTGCGTGAAGAGGAACCTCAACTCGCGGATCTGCTGCTCGGTCCGCTCAAACTCCGGCATGCGCAGGATCGAATCGACCAAAGCCGTCTGCGCCGGCGAGACACCATCTCCCGCGATTTTGGCCTTGGCCTTCCCCCCAAATCCCACCATCTGCCGTTTCGTATTCCGAAACGCCGCGCGGCCGGTCAGGCTCGTCGCCTGCGGCGCAAACGGCGGCTGATCATAAAGGCTCACCCGCGTCCCCCGCACCGCCAACGCGCTGCCCGGACTGTGAATCGTCGAGTCATGCGCCAACCCCGCGGCCTCCACGTCATAGCGCACCCGCCCATACTTCATCCCCAGATCCGTCTTCACCGCATCGTTCTTCGCAATCGCCTCGATCAGCTTCACCGTCCCCAGCCGGTCCAGCGTGATGGTCTGATCCGGCGGGATCTCAAACCGCACCGCCGATCTGGGCCCGGTTCGAAACTCCGCCCCCTCCCCCAGCTTCATGCCCACGGTGGCCTTCTGCCAGGCCGCATCCTCGTTCTGCCGCACCTGCACGATCCCTTCAATGGCGGTGATCGTCGCGCTCAGCGCCGTCCCGGCCGCCGGGCGACTCTCCTGAGCGGCGGCAAGTTTGCAGATAAAAATCGACGCGAAAGCGAAGCAGAAAAGGCGAGCCGTGAACATGCCGCCGAGTATAGCCGCTGCTTCGGACGCGACAAAATTGGGCACGCGAAGCTGGCTACTCATGTAGGGCAAGCTTCAGCATGCAGTTGGCCTCACCGCGGCATGCTGAAGCATGCCCTACTTGCGACGACGGGAAGAGAGCAGCAGCGCTCCAACACCGAGCAGCGAGAGACTCGCCGGCTCCGGCACCGCGACGCCGGCCGACGCCGCGAAACTGGCCAGCGTCTGCTGATCGGCCGCGCTGATGGGGAAGACCTGGCCGCTGTAGCTGGTATTGAAGTTGGAAGCCAGATCAATGAAGTCGGCGATGGTCACGTTGCCATCGGCATTCACGTCGCCCTCCTGCCAGGTGGCCGTGCCGGTGACGTTGAAGTTGCTGGCCAGGTCGATGAAGTCGGCGATGGTCACATTGCCGTCGAGGTTCAGATCGCCGATGCGCGTCGGCCTGATCAGCAGGTGCGAATCGCCGTGGACATCAGGCACGATCGCCAGGCCAACGCGGGCGTTGATGTGGGATGCGAGCGTCGAGTCGAAGATGCCGTCCAGCGGCGAAGCGGCCGCATTGCGAACGGCGGCCCACAGCGAGTTCTTCGCGGCCACAAGAGCAGGGGAGTAGATGTGCAGCGCGTGGCCGGCCAGATCAACCGATTGCGTCCCCACGCCACCCTGGGCGATGGTGAGATTGCCAAGATTCTGATCCGCCTCCAGCAGAAGCTTGGAGTTGAGGCCGTTGATGTCGATGCCAAGATTCGCTGTCGCAGCGCTCCCCGCGCTTGCCGCAGCGCCGGCGTCGCTCTGGAGCCTCACCGTTCCGCTGGTGATCGCCAGCATCGAGCCGGCCGCATGAACTTGCGGGCCCGCGATGCTCAGCGTCCCCGAGCCGGAGTGGGTGATGGTCCTGCCCAGTGGATTCTGCAAGCCCCCGTTCAGCGCCAGCGCGCCGCTGATGTTGATGGCCGTGTCGTCGTTCATGATGACCGGCGTGTTGATGGCGTGATTGAAGCCGACCACGTTGATCCGCGCCTGCCCGGCCGAGACATCCAGCTTCACCGATCCGCTCCCGCTCAGCGTGAAAGCACCCGTGGCATCGAAGTCGAGCGTGCCGACGGTGATCGGGCTGTTGACGCTGATCGCGCCGCCGCTGCCCAGGTAGCTGGTGAGAAAAGCTCGGGTGCCGATGCCGTTGGGCACTCCGGCGCTCCAATTCGCCGCACTGCTCCAGTCCCCGCCGACGACCGGAAGCCAGTTGGTCTGGGTGTCGATCTTCACGTTGCTGGTGCCCATGACCACGCCGTTGTAGACGATGTCGCTGCTCAGGCCGGGCCCGCTGAGCTTCACGTCATACGTTCCCGCCGGCAACTGCTGCACATACCCGCCGCTGTTCCACGTGTTGGTAAAGAATCGCAGCGTGTTAGTGCCTGCGTTATAGACTTCGACGGTAATTCCGCCGATCCCTTCGCCGGGGGTGTAGAAATGATCGAGAGTGTTCGTGTCATTGAAGACGACGCCAGTGAGAAAGGCAGCGCCGGTGCGGCGGCCGAAATCCATGGTGATGACGAGGGGACCGACCTGAGTAGCGACGTTATTCTCTGGCGTGATGGCGACGCCGGCCTCCTTATAGGTAGCGCTCATGATGTTATTGCGGTGGCCGGGGGGGCTCTGAATTCCACTCCCGTCCGGGTTCGGACCCCAATCGATCGCAAACCCGGCATGGCCATGAAAGGAGTTGTAGGCGAAGGCATAAAGATTCTCGGCCGCCGCCGTCCAGCCGTATCCGGCCGTAGTGAGGCGACCTCCGAGGTCTTGCTCCCCGGGGAGCTGGTGGGATTGCAGATCGTATTGAATGACCAGCGCATTGTGGGCACTGGAGGTTTGATTGAGAAGGGTGTTCCAGGCGAGTGCGGGCACGGGCGTGAGGGCGCTCCATTGGGTCACGAGGGTATTGGCGTTGGTATTGAAATATTGAAGGGCGTTGTCTGTGTTGGGCTCGCTGGATTTGGGCGTGCCCCAGGTGGCCGGTGGGCCGAAGTTGATATTGGCCAGAATCCGCAGCTCGGCCTGGGGGTTGAGGCGCATGCGGTTGGTGATTTCCAGGAAGTATTGCTCGTCGTTGCTTGGAAGGGCAGCGCTGGCGATTGCGCCGGGAACGAGCATGGCCAAAGCGGTCGCACACTGCCTGAATCGCATCGCTATGTGAACCTCATGAAAGCCCCGACAATCAACGCCCTCGACGGCACGGGTGGGCAATTATACGTCGAATTCGCGGCCATGCTTGGCTTTTTCGCGGTGGGCCGGTGGGATGGAGTCGTTACAGCCGGAATAACCGGCACACAGGCGTGCGGGTTGAGCTCAAAGGGCTTTTGGCGTGAAATGGGGGAATGAGCCTGATCAAACTGCTGAGTGCGGCCTTGTGCTTCGCCATCACGGTAATAAACGCCCGGGCGGCCGAACTGAAGGTATCGCTCGTGTCCGTCAATGCGCAACTGTCCGAGCCGTTTGGGACAGATTTCGATCAATCGGGGGCCATGTACATTATCGAGTACGGCGGCCATCGGCTGATCAAAGTTGGCGCCGATGGCCGGCCGCAGGTCCTGGCGGGAAACGGCCAGAAGGGTTTTGGCGAAGATGGCGGGCCTTCGAACAAGGCGCAATTGAATTCTCCGCACAACATCGCGGTGGGGCCGGGTGGGGATCTTTTTATCTCCGACACCAACAACTGCCGCGTGCGCAGGATCGATGCGAAGAGTGGGATCATCTCGACCTTTGCCGGAACGGGGCAGAAGGGCTTCGCGGGTGACGGGGGCAGCGCCCAGCAGGCACAGTTTGGGAACATTTATTCGGCGACTTTCGATCCGAAGTTTGAGCGGATGTATCTGGCCGACCTGGACAATCGGCGGATTCGGATGATCGAGATGAAGACGGGCATCGTCAACACCGTGGCCGGAAACGGAAAGAAGGGAGTGCCGAAGGATGGCGCGATTGCGAAGGAGGAGCCGCTGGTGGATCCGCGCGCAGTGGCAGCGGATGGGAATGGCAATGTTTATGTGCTGGAGCGCTCCGGGCATGTTCTGCGGGTTGTGGATGCGCAGGGGAAGATCAAAACCGTCGCGGGGACGGGAAAGGGAGGATACAGCGGCGATGGCGGGCCGGCATTGCAGGCAGCCATGAATGGGCCAAAGCATCTGGTGGTGGAGAAGAGCGGGGATGTGTTGATTGCGGATACGGAGAATCACGTGATCCGCCGCTACAAGCCTGCGGATGGAAAGATTGAGCTGGTGGCGGGGACGGGCACGAAAGGAACCGGCGGAGTTGGCGGGCCGCCGGAGAAATTGGAGTTGAATAAGCCGCACGGAGTTTGCGCGCGGCCGGATGGGACGATCTACATCACGGATAGTGAGAACAATCGAGTGCTCAGAATAGAAGCCGTCCGCTGAAGCGGACCCTACGTCAGCGAAGTTCCGCATAATCCCCCCTGTGATTTCATTTGGCCTCCGCCACGGGGAAGGCGAGATTGTCGAACTTTCTCTCGACCGGTTTGCCGAAGAAGGTCTTGTCCGCAAAATCCAACAGCACATTCCAGTCGTCGAGATTGTGCTCGTGTTTCCCTTCGCGGAAGTAAATGGCAATCTTCTCAGATGCTCCCAGAAAGTCGTACACGGATTTGGCGGCCAGATGCGTGCGCTGCGTGCCGGATGGGTTGGCCCAGAGGTCTCCGAGCGCTTCGGTGGTCAGCAGCGCGCGGGGGGCAACCAGGGCTTTGATGGAATGCTGGTCGAAGGGCAGCTTATCCACCTGCCCGATGAATTCCTGGAATCGCGGGTGGAACCAGAACGGGAAACTTTTGGTAATGGCGACAATGTCCTCGCTCTTGGCCGCCTGATAGCGATAGCACCCCGCGCCGCCGCAGCCGGAGTTGTTCGGATTGGTCAGGGCAATGCGTTCATCCATCGCCCCGGCCAGGAGCACCGCCTTGCCGCCGCGGGAGTGGCCGGTGGCGGCGATGTGCGCCTTGTCCACGTTGGGCAGCGTGTAAAGATAATCCACCACCCGATGAAATCCCCACGCCCACGCGGCCAGCGCGGAGGGGTCATAATCGGGATACGCCAGATTCAGAGCATAAGGAACATTCTTCTTATCCGTCGCCAGATCGGTGCGGTCGAATTCGGCCAGGACATAGCCGCGCTTGATGATGGCGGCCACGATCTCCGGCTTTATTTTCCCCCAGCACAAATCCCCGCAGACGATCACCGGGAACGGCCCCGCGCCATTGGGAATCGTCAGGTCCAGATGAACCGCCAACTGTTGATTGGGCCCCATCTCCAGCTTCAGCCGCTTCTCGGTCGCCGCCAGACCGGCCAGATTCTGGGAACCGATCTCGGTGGCCTTCACATTCCCGGGCGCGGGCGGCAGATGACCATACTCGTAAAACTGAACCAGCCCCTTGAGCTCTTCGCGTCGGCGCGGCCAATCCTGGGGGCTCTTGACCTTGCTCCCATCGCGGAAGGTAAGCGGATCGGGAAGGTCCTTGATGGATGGAAGCTGATCGACCGAAGGAAAAGCCTCCCTGGCCAACGGGTCGGCGAGGGCGCAGGTGGTTGCGAAGATGAAGCAGCCGGTGAAGCACAGGAGGAAGTAGAGCGGGTTCATGGGGCTAATTCTCGATTTTCGGGGGCGGTTTGCAATGGATGGGAGCGAAAGTGGGGGCGGTGGGTTTGATTCGTCGAAAAACTCGGCGCGGGAATGGGCAAAAGTGGCGATTTTGGGATGCTGGAGGGGGATTTGGGTTCGTTTGGTGGGTTTGTTTTTGCCCGGTGGCTTTCCTTCGGGCTGGTCTGTGGCCGGTTGTTGGCTGTTGGTGGTGGGGGGGGGGGGTGAGAAAAAAAGTAGTCCGGGAG
>DASYUA010000009.1:0-8302 GCA_036001665.1 Tepidisphaeraceae bacterium | reverse complement strand
AATCAGATAACCTTCGCTTAAGAACTCCCAGTCGGAATTCTTGTACACCAGGTGCGAGTGGAGCATGATCTCGCTGATCCTCGGTAATGCCTGTGGTGACAGCGTGTCGTTGTAGACGCCGGCGCCGAATTCCAGCCCGGTTAGCCAGTCGGGCCTGCTGATGAACGCCAAATTAAAGGCCTTATAGTTGTTATCATCCTTCACCGAGAGCACAAGATTCGCTTCCTGGCCGGGTGGAACATAGCTCCGGCCATTCCCCACCTCCAGGACATAACCGAGCCCCAGTTTTCCTGAAGGAATCGCGCCATGGATCGAAGCGCCTACGTTGTGTGCCGCGATAATCCCCCCGCCATCCTCGAAATCCAGAAAGAAGGGCCGGCCAACCGCTGTCTGAAACCAGGTGCCATGGTGGAAGGCGGTGTTGTAATAGCCCAAAGCCGTGTGATAGCGGCCGAGATCAATATTGAAGTAATCGCTCGGGCGCCACTGGAACAGGAGCCGCTCGATCTCGATCCCAAATTCATTTTCGGAGTTTGCCTCGATGACCGTCTCGGAGAGGATCCCGAAGTCCGCTGACAATTGCGAAGTAATAAACGCGTCAAGCTGACCGAGCATAAAGGAATTCGCATCGCCGTTTTCATCGCTCACGCGGTAATTCACGTCGCCAAAGCCATGAAACTGAAGGTTGGGGTAACCCTCGGGCGCGACCGCCGCCGTCTGCGGAACTGATTGCCCGGCATCCTTCTCCGAGCGCGCTTCCTGGAGTTCGGTTCGCAGCTCCCGGATCTGCGCCTCCTGCGCGTCAATCCGTTGGCCAAGCTTCTCCAGTGGGCTGCGATCCGTGCCTGCCTTTGAATCTGATTGCGCCCTTGCCGAATGAGGAATGAGCATCGGCAGCAGCACGGCCAGCGCACAACCGCGGCGAAGGAAATGCTGGCTAAATGGATTGGAGCGCATCGACATAGAGTTCCATCTGAAGTTCCATCGAATCACTTCAAAACGTCAATGAGTCTGGTATCGTCTGGATGTGGTGCTTCATTAATCCGTTGTTGCGGATTATGCGGATTGTTGTGGGCACAGACGTGACGTAATAAAGGCACGGCGGAACGAAAGTCGTCATCCGCGGACGTTTCGCCCTCGCCTAATGGCTTTTTCGGGATTATTCTGGGGTGTGGAGCCTCTCTCATGCCTGAGATCACCCCCTCGCTCATCAACGACCTGCGCGGCCGGACCGGGCAGCCGATTTTGGAGTGTAAGAAGGCGCTGGTCGAGTCGGATGGACATCTTGGGAAGGCGATCGACTGGTTTCGCAGCCGGGGGATATTTCCGGTGCTGCGGACGTCGGCCGAGGGACGGGTGGCGGTGATGAATTGCGATGATGGGCACTGCGGGGCGCTGGTGGAGATCAATTGCAACAGCGAAGAGGCCGCCCGCAGCGGACCGGTGGTGAAGCTGGCGGCGATGGCGGCAAGATTGCTCCTGCGGCATCCGGATGCGGACATCACGCAGGCGGCCAATGCCAATTTGAACATCGACGAGGTGTGTCAGCAGACGGGCGAGAACGTGCGCGTCGGGCGCAGCGCGTTTCTTCGCAATAAAGAGGGCAAAGTTGGCACCTACAATCATTTTAATGGCCGAATCGGCGTGCTGGTGTCGGTGAGCGGGGAGATCGGCGATGAGCTGCTGAAGGATTTGTGCCTGCACATCGCCGGCCACAATCCCCCGCCGCTGGGGCTGAGCCGCCAGCACCTTCCCCGCGACATCGCCGTGGCCGAGGACGCGGCCGAAAGGGCCCTGCTGGAGCAACGTTTCATCAAAGATCCGACGCGAACCATTGGAGAGTTGATGCAGGGGTGCAATGGCCGGATCGTGGAGTTCGTGAGGGTAGAGGTGGGGAAGTAGTGAGGTAAAACGTAAAACGTGAAACGTGAAGCGAGTAAGTGCGGGGGAATTCCAGAAGTAGCCAACTTTTTATCAGGTTGGGCGGCCGACGGTTTGCGGTGGCAGGGATGTTGGGTGGGGGGTATTGTGTGGACATATACTAAGAGTGTCATGGGTAGCACGTTTGCCCATGCGTCTGCGGCGGACACAGCACTGGCAGCAAGCTGCCAGTGGCACCACGAGCGCTGCCAGTGGCACCACGAGCGCGACGATGATCAAATTTCCGTGTAAATGCGGGTTTGAGTTTGAAGTTCCCGAAGAGATGTCGGGAAATCCGCTGCAATGTCCGCGCTGCATGCTGCTCAATGAGGTGCCGCTGCTGAGCGACGTGAATCAGCTCGAGCGGGATGGCACGATTCGCCTCGAGCCGGTTGAACTCGAAGAGGATGGGAAGCGCGAGGCGGAGCTGAAGCGCGCCTATATGCCGCGGCGGCACGATGATTCGGGTGAGGAATATGACCTGCGGCCGACGTTTCAGGAGGTTGTCAATGCGGGGGCCGACGAAGTTCCAATGGAGCTGAAGGACCAGGTCCGTCCTGGCGCGCCCAAGTATGACCCGGTGACGGGTGAATTGATCAAGCCGCTGACGGTGCGGGGGGATGAGGCGCAGACGGTGATCCCGATTCCGGCCGGCCCGGCGACGCTGCATTACGAAAAAAATTATCAGTCACCGGGCATTGCGATCTGGAAGGCGCCGATGCTGCTGTTCACGCCGGGCAGCGCAGCGGTTTTGCTCATCATGTATGCGGTACACCTGATGACGCTGGGGGTGTGGGTGCTGATCGGGGGCGGTTTGTTCTTCGCGAGCTTCGTGCCGTTTTTTGTTTACATGCTGACGGTTGCGCACCTGGCGAACATCGTGGAGGAAACCGGGCCGGAGGAGAAGGACGAGCTGCCAACGCCGATGCGTGGGGTGTCGTGGTATGACGACATCTGGCTGCCCTATTGGCACTTTCTGTTTGCCTTTTCATTGTCCTACTGGCCGGCATTTCTGGTGCTGGGCTCGCCGGACATGTGGCGGAGGGCCGGGCCGTCGGTGACGGTGGGAACAGCGGGCGCGCTTTTCATCCTCGGCACGTTTTTCTTCCCGGCGGTGTTGCTGACGACGACGACCAGCGGGACTTATGTGAATCTCCGGCCGGACCGGGTGCTGGGCCTGATCGGCGCGATTGGGATTCGGTATGTGCTGGTGGTGCTGCTGTGGTGCGCCGCGGCGGGAATCTATTATGTGGGCATGATCGGCTCGATCCTGTGGGCGATGAGCATCGTGGCATTTTTTGTCCCAAAACGGCCGCCATTGCCGATCGGCTGGGGGCTGGGCCTTTTGGCGATCGGGCTTTATCTGCTGCACATGTTCAGTTGGGTGCTGGGGCAGCTCTATCGCAGTTGCCATGCTAATTTTCCATGGGCGTTCCAGCGGCACATATCGACGCGAAAAGTCGAGCGGCGGATCGTCAGGCACGGCAGGCCGATTCCGATGGAGGCGAAAGATCCAGGGGTGCTTGCGCCACCGCCGGCGCCGCCGAGGCTGCGGGTTAAGCCGGTTCGGGAATGATCCAAGGATGTCGGGCAGGAGTGCCCGACCCACCAGGAGTGCCCGACCCACCCGTGCGTGCGGCTCTTTGGGCACATAGAATTCAGCAATGAAGATCGCGCTGGCCCAGATCAATCCCACCGTCGGCGACATCACCGGGAACTGCCGGAAGATTCTGGAATTTATCGAGCGGGCCAAGGCGCGGGGGGCGAAGGTGGTGGTGTTTCCGGAATTGTCGGTGATCGGCTATCCGCCCAAGGACCTGCTGCTCAAGCCGCAGTTTGTGGATGACAATATTCGCGGCGTGCAGTTGATCGCATCGCGGGTGAGCGGGATTGATGCCGTCGTCGGGTATGCGGAGAAAAATTCCCAGCCGATTGGGCGGCCGCTGCACAATGCCGTGGTGGTTCTCCGCGAGGGGAAGATCATCAGCCGGCATTTCAAGACGCTCTTGCCAACCTACGACGTGTTTGATGAGAGCCGCTATTTTGAGCCGGGCGCCGATGAGCGGCAGAACATTGTCAACATAGCCGGCCGGCCGATGGGGCTGTCGATTTGCGAGGATTTGTGGAACGACGAAAAAATGGTCCCGCGGCGGCTCTATCACCAGAATCCGATTGCCGACCTGAACACGGCCGGGGCGCAGGTGATGATCAATGCGAGTGCCTCGCCTTTTGTGGTGGGAAAGCACAAGTTTCGAGTGGAGCTTTTTGGGTCGCAGGTGAGACAGTTTGGCAAGCCGCTGGTTTATGTGAATCAGGTGGGGGGGAATGATGAGCTGGTGTTTGATGGGAACAGCGTCGTCTTTGATGCATCCGGCAAAGTCATCGCGCAGGCGAAAGATTTTGAAGAAGATTTGCTTGTTGTTGACCTCCTGAACCCCGAACCCAAAACCCTGGGCGCTGTTTCCGACATCGAATCGATCTATAAAGCGCTCATCCTCGGCCTCCGCGATTACGTGAGAAAATGCGGCTTCAGCAGCGTCGTGCTCGGCCTTTCCGGCGGCATCGATTCGGCCGTAACCGCCGCCCTGGCGGTGGCGGCCCTTGGGAGAGAGAAAGTGGTGGGCGTTTCCATGCCCAGCCGATTCAGCTCCGATCATTCCATTGCCGATGCGAAAAAACTGGCCGAGAATCTGGGGATTGGATTTCACATCGTGCCGATCAAGACGGTGCATGATGCTTATGAGGAGACGCTGACGCCGGTTTTTGCCGGGCGGGAGCGCGACGTGACCGAGGAAAACCTCCAGGCCCGCGTGCGTGGCGGAATCCTGATGGCATTTTCCAACAAGTTCAATCACCTGCTGCTGACCACCGGAAACAAGAGCGAATTGGCCGTGGGATATTGCACGCTCTATGGCGATATGTGTGGCGGCCTGGCGGTGATCAGCGATGTGCCCAAGACCACCATTTATGCTCTCTCCAAATTCATCAACCAACAATCCGGCCGCGAGCTGATCCCGCAAAACAGCATCACCAAAGCGCCATCGGCGGAGTTGCGGCCGAATCAGACCGACCAGGATTCGCTCCCGCCCTATGACCTCCTCGATGCGATTCTGCATCGTTACATTGAAGAAGAAAAAGGCACTGGGGAGATCGTCAAGGAAGGCTTCGATTCGGCCACCGTCAGCAGGGTAATCCGCCTGGTCGATCGCAGTGAATACAAGCGCCGCCAGGCCGCGCCGGGGCTGAAGGTGACCAGCCGCGCCTTCGGATTTGGCCGGCGGATGCCGATTGCCCAGCGCTATGAGCAGGTGCTGCCAACGCACGGCGAGACGGGAATTCAGGAAGAGTAAATTAGACCGGGACGGGAAACTGGAGCCGACCGGGCTCGAACCGGCAACCCCCACGTTGCAAACGTGGTGCTCTCCCAATTGAGCTACGGCCCCGAACTTGTGTCAAAAGAGGCGGGATACTATAGCTCCCCCTCCCACCTTGCTCAAATGGGCCACATCTTTTGCCGCCGGACGCCGCTGGACGTATGCTTCTGCCCAATTGAACGCCGGGGGGCAACATCAGGAGCATTCCACATGATCGTGCGTCTTGGGATCGGAACACTGATACTCATCCTGCCGCTGGTTGCATCGTGCTCGAATCAGCATCAGCCGTCGGGGAATTTGCCGAAGCCCAGTCCGCGGATGGCCGGCCTGATGCAGGAGGCGGCGGTCCCTCCGGAGGTGATCCGCATCGGCTCGTGGAACCTGGCATGGCTCGGCCCATCCAATCACACTCCCGCCGAGCGGCGCACGCCGGAGGATCTGGCTCAATACATCGCCCGCAGCGGGGCGGCGGTGATTTCGCTGCAACTGGTGGGCGAGACGCCGGGGTATCCGGGGAGAAATACCACGCTCAACAGCGTCGCCCACATCCTCTTCAGCGAAGGGCAGGGCGACTGGGACTATCTGCTTTTCCCAACGCAATCCCGCGACCGCAGCGGCTGCACCGGCGTGATGTGGAACAAGCGGTGGTTGTCGATCGTGGATAAGCCGTATGCGATTCCCGTTCCCCGCGGGCAGAAGGCTCTGGATGACACGTTGATCTGGGATCGCATTCCGCACGCCGTGAAATTCTCCACCGGCCGAAATGATTTTGTGATCGCCGCGATTCACACCCACGCCAGCATGCTGGGCGATGCGGACAGCTCGCACCGGGTTCACGAGATACGGCTGCTGGCCGGGGAACTGGAGGGCGTTCGAAAGCATTTTGCCGACAACGACCTGGTGCTCGCGGGCGATTTCAACTCGATGGGCTCGGGCGAGACCACGGTGGTGATCCTGACCAAGCAGGGTTTTCGCGATCTCAACAGCAGCGATGAGCTGACCTACATCAGCGGCGCGCCCTTTGACCGCGTTTTCGTGCCCAGAGATCAACCGGAATTCGCCAAGGCGATTCAGATCAGGCGCGTGCCATCCCCGGAAATGAGCCTCGACCAATTCCGCCGGAAGTTGTCAGACCATTTTCTGATCACGTTTGATATGCGGGTGTTGGGCGATGATGATTGATCAGCGGGGCAAGCCCGGTTTGGCCGGCGAGAGCATCTTTCGCAGCTCGGCCAGGTCCGTTGTGGGAAGCTTGCAGACGAAATTTTCGCACACATACGCTGTCGCCCGGCCATCGATCGCCGACACATCCTTGATGACCGCCACGCGCTCACCCAGGAATCGCTGACCTTCACCCCCATCGGCCGCCAGAATGATCCGGTTGGGCAAAAACTCCTTGTAAATCTCGTGGAGCATCGCCTGGCGATCCGGCGTATCGCCATTGGATGCGATGATGATCTGCATCGGCTTGGACATGCCAAACAGCGCCGCCGCCAGCATCTGTGGCATCGAACTGGGATGATCGGCCAGGCGCGACGCGAAATGGGCCAGTGTTTTGTCCGCTTTTTCGCGCAGAGCTTTGTCGTCGGTTATCTGCGTGAGACGGAGCAGGTTGAGAACCGCCACAGAGCTGGCCGCGGGCTCGGCATTGTCGGAGGCTTCCTTGATTCGCAGCAAAAGTGTCTGATCCGATGCACCGGAGGCGAAATATCCGCCGGTTTCATCCCAAAAAAGCGAATCTAAAGCGGCCTGTAGCTCTAAGCCGAGCTTCAGCCATTTCACATCGAGAGTTGATTCATACAGATCAAGCAGCGACTGAATATAGAACGCGTAATCGTCCGCAAATCCATCGACATTGGCCTGCCCGTCGCGAAATCGGCGATGCAACTTTTTCGATTTCTCGTCATAAAGCCGGGTGCGAATAAACTCGGATGCGCGCGTGGCGGCCTGCGTGTATTTCGGCTCGCGCAGGATCGGCCCAGCGCGGGCGAACGCCGAAATCATCAGGCCGTTCCAGGCGGTGATGGTTTTGTCATCCAAATGCGGCCGGGGACGCCCCGATCTCGCTTTGAGCAAAATCCCCTTGGCACGATCCAGCGCCGCACCGACCTCTGCGAGCGGCCGATTAAACTGCTTGGCCGTCTCCTCCACCGAATGCGCCGCCGACAGCACGTTCTTCCCCTTAAACTCCCCGCGCGGATCGACCACCACATTCCCATCCGGCAAAACTCCATAAGCATAATTGAAGAGCGGCGCATCCTTCTCCCCCACCAGCCCCTCAATCTCCCGCGCCGCCCACACATAAAACGCCCCTTCCGTTTTTTCCTTCGGCCGGTCCCGATCAACCGCGCTATCCGCATCCTCCGCCGAAAAAAACTGCCCATCGGCGCCGGTCATGTCGCGCAGCACATAATCGAGAATGTCCCGGGCAACACTGGCATAAAACTCATCGTGCGTGAGCTGATACGCATCCAGATAGACGCCGGCCAGCTGCGCCTGGTCATACAGCATCTTCTCAAAATGCGGCAGAAACCATCGCCCATCGGTCGAGTAACGATGAAACCCCCCGCCCAATTGATCGTGCATCCCACCCTTGGCCATCGCCGCAAGCGTCGCCAGCGTCATCCGCCGCGCATCACCATCGGTGGTGCCCCAGTGATAGCGCAGCAAAAAATAAAGCACGGCCGGCCGCGGAAACTTGGGAGCTCGCCCAAACCCGCCGCGCTCCTCATCAAATTGCAGCTTGTATTCCGCCGTCGCCTTCGCCAGCAGCGGCAGCCGCATCGGCCCCGCCGGCTTGATCTCTCCGGCAAGGTCCGCCCGCAGTGCCCTGGTAAATCCCTCGGCCATCTCCGCCAGCTTCCCCTGGTCCTTCTCCCACGCCTCGTGAATCTTCGTCAGCACCGTCGGAAATCCCCGCATCCCATCCCGATCCTCCGGCGGAAAATACGTCCCCCCAAAAATCGGCTTGAGGTCCGGCGTCAGCACCACCGTCATTGGCCACCCGC
>DASYUA010000008.1:0-8041 GCA_036001665.1 Tepidisphaeraceae bacterium | reverse complement strand
CCCACCCCCGATCAAAATCTCGCCCCCTTCGGCCGAAAACTCCTGGCCAAGGATGGCGGCTTCGCCTGCACCACCTGCCACGGCGTCGCCGCACTCAAGCCCGTCGGCGTCTTCGAGGCCCCCGGCCCCAATCTTCAGTACGTCAGGGAGCGCCTCAACCCCCACTACTTCGCCCGCTGGGTCTACAACCCGCTGCGCGTCCACAAAGACACCAAGATGCCCGCCTTCGCCGACAAGGATGGCAAAACCTCCCTCCGCGAAACCCTCGACGGCGACGCCCGACGCCAGTACGACGCCATCTACCAGTACCTCCTGGCCGGCCGCAAACTCGAGCCCCCCGACAACTGATTCACCATGCCCCGCAAAGCCCTCATCCTCTCCGGCGGCTGGGAAGGCCATCAACCCGCCACCGTCTCCCAACTCTTCAAAGACCTCCTCCAGCAAGATGGCTTCCAGGTAGATCTCTCCACCTCCCTCGACTCTCTCGCCGACGAAAAATATCTCCACTCCCTCTCCCTCCTCATCCCCAACTGGACCATGGGTCACATCGAACCCCACCAGCTCACTCCTCTCCTCTCCGCCGTCGAATCCGGCCTCGGGCTGGCCGGCTGTCACGGCGGAATGTGTGACGCCTTCCGCGATTCCCCCGACTGGCAATTCCTCGCCGGCGGCCAATGGGTCGCCCATCCCGGCAACGACCGCGTCACCTACACCGTCCACATCACCGACCCCACTCACCCCATCACCACCGCCATCGATGACTTCACCGTCACCACCGAGCAGTACTACATGCACATCGACCCCGCGATCAAAATCCTCGCCACCACCCGCTTCCCCACCGCCCCCGGCCCCCACACTCCCAACGGCCCCGTTGACATGCCCGTCCTCTGGACCAAATTTTACGGCAAAGGCCGTATCTTCTACCTCTCCCTCGGCCACACTCCCGAGCTTCTCCAGCAAGAACCCATCCCCACCCTCCTCTCCCGCGGCTTCCTCTGGTCCTCCCGCACCTGATCTTTCTATCCTCTATCTTCTATCCTCCATCCTCTTCAGTTAATCTCTCCCCCGACATGATCATCACCATCGACGGCCCCGCCGGCACCGGCAAGTCCACCGTCGCCCGCATCGTCGCCGAGCAGCTCTCCTTCGATTTCCTCGACACCGGCGCTATGTACCGCGCCATCGGCTTCGAAGCCCTCCGCCGCAACGCCAACCTCGACGACCCACGCGAGCTGGCCTTCATCGCCAGACACTGCCGCATCACCTTCGACTTCGCCGCCAGCCCCCCCACCGTGCTGTTGAACAATGAGCCCGTCGGCCATCTTCTCCGCGGCTCCGATGCCACCCGTGCCGCTTCCTACGTAGCGGCCGTCCCCGCCATCCGCGCCCAGCTCGTCGAAGAGCAGCGGCAAATCGGCCAGGAACGCGACAACCTCGTCACCGAAGGCCGCGACCAGGGCACCGTCGTCTTCCCCGATGCCCAGCTCAAGTTTTATCTCGATGCCTCTCCTCAGGAACGGGCCCGCCGTCGCGTCAAACAACTTCGCGACCGCGGCGAGATCGTCGACCTCAATCAAATCCTCAACGAAATCATGACCCGCGACCAGCGCGACTCCTCCCGCACCGTCGGCCCACTCGCCGTCCCCCGCGATGCCCAGGTGATCGACACCACCCTCATGTCCGAGGACCAGGTGATCGCCCGAATCGTCGCCAGCGCCCGCAAACTCCAAAAACCCTGACCCATATCCAATCGCAAATCGCAAATCGCAAATGGAAAACCCCCCCGTGACCCAAACCTCCTACAAAGAGCCCTGCCCCACCTGGTTCTGGAACCCCGCCAAAGGCCTCTGCCGCATCGTCACCACCCGCATGTTCGACCTCAAAACCCACGGCCTCCACAACATCCCAAAACGCGGCGGCGCACTGCTCATCTCCAATCATCAGAGCTACCTCGACCCCGTCCTCCTGGGCGTGCAAATCCGCCGCCAGATCAGCTTCATCGCCAAATCCGAGCTCTTCGAAAAGCCCTCCCTCGCCTGGCTCATCAAAATGCTCAACACCTTCCCCGTCCGCCGCGGCGAGTCCGATGTTTCGGCCATGCGCGAAGCCCTCCGCCGAATCCACGAAGGCGAAATCCTCACCATGTTCCCCGAAGGCACTCGCAGCTTCGACGGCAATCTCCTCCCCATGCAATCCGGCATCGCCCTGCTCGTCAAACGCGCCCAGGTCCCCGTCATCCCCGCCGTCATCGACGGCTCCTATCGCGCCTGGCCGCGCGGAAAAAAAATCCCCCACCACCACCCCATCCGGCTCCTCTACGGCCCCCCTCTCGATGTCTCCCACCTGAAAAGCAATCAAATCATGCAGCACATCAAGGACACCTTCACTTCCATGCTCACCCACCTCCGCCAACTCCACCCCGAGCTCCGCCACACGAATCATCACTAACCCCCAACAATAAACTCCGGCGCATACCCTCGTCTCTACACGAGGATTTCGTTGACGATTTCGCCGTAGACGTCGGTGAGGCGGAAGTCGCGGCCGGCGTAGCGGTAGGTGAGCTTTTCGTGGTCGATCCCCAGAACGTGCAGCAGGGTCGCGTGCAGGTCATGGATCGACACGCGGTTCTCCACCGCCTTAAACCCAAACTCATCGGTCGCGCCGTGGCACACGCCCCCCTTGAACCCCCCGCCGGCCATGAACATGGTGAAGCCATACGGGTTGTGGTCGCGCCCATCACCTGATTCGGACACAGGCGTCCGGCCGAACTCTCCACCCCACACCACTGCCGTCTGATCCAGGAGGCCGCGGCGCTTCAGGTCGCGAATCAGCGCGGCCGAAGCCTGATCCATATCCGGGCAGCGGTTGCGCAGGTTCTTGTTGATCTGACTGTGATCATCCCAAGGCTGGCCGGGGCCATAGACGACGTGAACGGTGCGAACCCCCCGCTCGATCAGTCGCCGCGCCAGCAGGCAACCATTGGCAAACGGCGTGCTGCCATATTCCTCGCGCACCGCGGCCGGCTCACCGCGCAGATCAAACGCGTCCGTCGCCTCCGACTGCATTCGGAATGCGCTCTCCATCGCCGCAATCCGCCCCTCGAGAAACTCATCCTCGCCAAAAGTCCGCTCGTGCTCGCGGTTGGCTTGCTGCACGAAGTCGAGCTGGCGGCGCTGCGCGGCCAGATCGAGCTGCTTGTTCCGCAGGTAGCGGATCATCCGCTCCGGGTCGGTCACGGAGTCGTCGATGGCCGTCCCCTGGTGCCGCGCCGGCAGGAAGCCGCTGCGCAACCCCGGCCCGCCCCCGCCACCCGGACCAAGGACCACGAAGCCGGGCAGGTTCTGGTTCTCGCTCCCCAGCCCATACGAAATCCACGACCCCATCGACGGCCGGGTTGCCGCGATATTGCCGGAGTGAAACAGGCTGCGCGCCGGCGTGTGCGTCGGATTGAACGTGTACATTGACCGCACGACGCACAGCTCATCCGAGATCCCCGCGAGCTGAGGCAGCAGCTCACTGATCTCCAACCCCGACTTCCCGTGCCGCCCGAACTTAAACGGTGATGGATAAAGTCCCCCCGTCGTCCGCTCCGTGCGCAGGTTCACCGAATCCGGCCGTTGACCGGCATGTTTTTCCAGGGCCGGCTTGGGGTCAAAGAGGTCAACCTGCGATGGGCCCCCGGGCAGGAAGAGGACGATGTTGGCCTTCGCACGGGCGGCAAAATGCGGCTTGGCAAGGATCTGCGGTGATCGAGAAAGGGCCGTCGCGGCGAGAGCGCGCGCGTCGCCGGCAAACATGCCGGCAAGGCCCACGGAGCCCAAACCCGCCGAGAGCGAGCGAAGGAAGTCACGTCGCGAAATTGGCGGCAAGATCAAGGCCAAAATATCACCTCGTTCATGTACAGCAGCCCATGTGCGAATTCCGCCGGCGTCCCGCTCGTGAGATACGTTGCCGCGCGGACGAGTTCGGCCTCGCTCGGATCGCGCGCCAGCACCTTGCGATACATCGCGCGCACCTTCGCTGTTGCATCGGGCTCCTTCTCCACTCCCTTGACCAGCGCCGCCGCCTGCTCCTGCATGAACGGGCTGTTCATCGCGAACAATTGTTGCAGCGGCGTCGTCGTGGTCTCGCGCGACGGACTGTGCATCGTCGCCTCAGGGAAATCATAGAGCTGGAGCAACGGATTAAGTCGGCCGCGGCTCACTCGAGCATACACGGTGCGCCGGCGATTCTCCTGCTGATCCAAATCCATCGAAGGCCCACCCACCCCGCGATCGAGCATTCCCGCGGCCTGAAGAAGATTGTCGCGATAAGCCTCGACATCGAGCCGTCGCGGGTTCATCCGCCACAGCAGGCGATTGGCCGGATCGAGCTTGAGCGCATCCTTGCGCGGCTGGCTGGCCTGCCGGTAGGAGGCCGAGAGCATGATCTCCCGGTGCAACCACTTGAGGGACCACTCGTTTTTGACGAACCGTGCGGCCAGGTCATCGAGTAGCTGAGGATGGGTGGGCCGCTCGCCCTGCGCCCCAAAATCGCTGGGCGTGGCGACCAGCGGTTTGCCAAAGTGCCAGGCCCAGACGCGGTTGACGATCACGCGTGCGGCCAGCGGCGCGGCATCAGTGAATATGCGTTCGGCCAGTTCGAGCCGCCCCGAGCCGTTGTGGAACGCGGGATCGCTCTTGGCGAGAACGGCGATAAATCCCCTCTGCACCAGCGCGCCAGGCTTGGAGACATTGCCACCCGGCAGAATGTTCATGTCGTGCGGTTGACCAGGCTTCACGTCGATCATCGTCAGGTCCGCGTCCGAGCCGTTGACCCAGAGCCCGGCGTCGTAAACAGCATTGACGAACGGTTCGACAGAAGCACCTCGCCCACGCCCGCGTCGGCCAAACTGCTGCCCCTGCCCCTGACCCCCAGCCACCGCCGGTTGCGTGTCGGCCGGCCGCGAAGCAGGCCGAGGGCGCGGCTTGCCGTCGTAGGAATCGGGACGCGTCGCCAGCTTGGCCAGGTAGACATACATCTCAGGGTGCTTCTCCGAGAGAAACGACATCTCCTCCAGCGTCTTATCCATTTCGACCACGCAGCGCTCGACCTTCACTCGCGCTTCGCGCGGCTTGCTCCCCGGCTCAGTCCGCAGCAAGTTCGCCACGTAGCTGAGATAGAAAATCCGCTGCGCGGCCGCCATGAAACGCGTCTCCGTCTGAGCATCGACCTCAGCAATCGGCCGCGGCGCTGCGACCGTGGACGCAAACACTCCCGCCAGTGAGTAGTAGTCGCGCGTCGAGATCGGATCAAACTTGTGATCATGGCACCGCGCACAGGCGACAGTAAGCCCGAGAATCCCCCGGCTCACCGTGTCCACGCGCTCGTCCCAGTCGTCGGTGTACAGGGTCTCAATCACATCCCTCGAGAGCCGCCCATCCTTGTGATAAACCGGCCCCGCCCCCAGAAAAGTCAGGGCCGCCAAATCACGCCGCGGCACGCCGCTCATCAGATCCGCTGCCAGTTGCAGCTTCACGAAGCGGTCATACGGAACGTCCTGGTTAATCGCTTGAATGACCCAGTCGCGGTAACGCCACGCGAACGGATACGGCGGGTTGGTGGCCTCGGTGGTCGGGTTGTCCTCGCCATATCGCGCGACGTCCAGCCAATACCGGCCCCACCGCTCGCCGTATTGCGGCGAGGCCAGAAGGCTTTCAACGACTTTCTCGTAGGCAGCGGGCGACGAGTCTTTGGCAAACGCTTCGACTTGCTCGAATGTCGGCCGCAGGCCGGTGAGGTCGAGGTAGGCGCGTTGGATCAACGTGCGCGGGTCGGCTTCGGGCGAGGGGGCGAGTTGTTTCGCCTCGAGTTGGGCCAACACGAAATTGTCGATCTTTTTCTTCGGCCAGGCGCTTTGCCTGACCGCGGGCCCGGATATTTCCGCGACGCTTTGAAACGCCCACCACTTGCGCCCGGTTTCGATGTTGATCGTTGCGACCTTGCTGGTCGCGGCGGCATCATCGCGTGGGTCGGGCGCGCCCATGCGGACCCACTGTTCGAACTTCTCGATCTGCTGGGCGCTCAACTTCTGCCTGGGGGGCATTTGCAGATCGGCGTCGCTCCACCGAATGGCCGTGACCAGCCGGCTGACCTCGGGATCGCCCGGCACGATGACCCGCCCGTTCTCGCCACCCTTGACCATGCCCCCGCGCGAGTCGAGGAGGAGTTTGCCCTTGATCTTCTTAGCCTGGGTGGAATGGCACTCGTAGCAGTACCGCGCCAGCACCGGGCGGATGTGTTTTTCGAAAAGTTCGACGCCTTCCTGGGAGATGGGGGGGGACTGGCCGGCCGGAGGTTCGGCCGCCGGTGCGGCGAGGGTCCAAACCGCAGTGAGCGCGAGGAGGATGACGAGGACTGAAGGGCGCATAAAGTGAGTGATCTTACGATAACTCAAGGGCCCGTTTCAGGGTTTTTGTCGGCAAATATTACTTCGGCGGCTCTTTCGCCTTCAACCAGGGCATCATTTTCCGAAGCTTTCTTCCCACCACCTCGACCGGATGTGAATTGTCCTGCTCGTAGAGCCGCTTGAAGTTTTTCATCCCGCCTTCGTACTCAGCGCGCCATTCCCTGGCGAATTGGCCGGAGGTGATTTCGGAGAGGATTTTCTTCATTTCGGCCTTGGTTTGGGCGTTGACGATGCGCGGGCCGCGGGTGAGATCGCCATATTCGGCGGTGTTGCTGATGGAGTAGCGCATGTAATCCAGGCCGCCGACGTAGATGAGATCGACGATCAACTTCACCTCGTGGACACACTCGAAGTAGGCCATTTCGGGCGGATAACCGGCCTCAATCAGGGTTTCGAATCCCGCCTTGATCAAGGCGGAGAGGCCGCCGCAAAGAACGGCCTGCTCGCCGAAGAGATCGGTTTCGCATTCATCCTTGAAGGTGGTTTCGATGACGCCCGAGCGGGCACCGCCGATGCCGCGGGCCCAGGCGAGGCCGAGGTTGCGGGCGTTGCCGGTGGCGTTTTGATGGACGGCCAGGAGACAGGGGACGCCGCCGCCGCGCTCGAACTCGGAGCGGACCAGATGGCCGGGGCCTTTGGGGGCGACCATGAGGACATCGACGTCTTTGGGGGGGACGATGGTTTTGAAATGGATGTTGAAGCCGTGGGTTGCGCCGAAGGCCTTTCCGGCCTTGAGGTTTGGGGCGATGGATTTGTTGTAGACCTCGGGCTGCGCCTCGTCGGGGAGGGTGATGATGATCAGGTCGCCATTTTTCACAGCTTCTTCAACGCTGGTGGGATTGAAACCCTTTTCGACGGCGAGCCGGCCGTTGGGGCTGTCTTTGCGGTTGGCGACGACGACTTTGATCCCGCTGTCGCGGAGGTTTTGAGCGTGGGCGTGGCCCTGGGAGCCGAAGCCGATGACGGCGACGGTTTTGCCCTTGAGGGCGTCGAGTGGGGCATCTTGTTCGTAGACCATCTTTAAGGGGTTGGGCATGAAAACTCCTGATTCTTGGGTGAATCGGGGATGCTATAGGAAGGGTTGGAGGGCGTCAAAGGGGGGTGATCGCAGGGGGTTGTGGGAGGAGGGGTTAGGGGAGAAATGGGTTCGTTCTGTACTTCGTTTGTGGTTTGTGGTTTGTTGTTTGTAGTGCCGGCTTGGTTTTCGGAAGTGGGAGGCAAAATGGGTTCGTTTTGAACTTTGTTGGTGGTTTGTGGTTGGTGGTTTGTGGTGGGTGGTTCTTCTTCGTAGGTTCGGGGGTGGGCTTCGCGGTATTTTTGGAGAGTGCGGAGTTCCTTGGTGCAGAGGAGGAGGGAGCGTTGGAGGTGGGATTCGTAGCGTTTGAGGCGGTGGAAGGGGTTGGTTTTGTCGTCCTGGGTCATGAAGGAGAGGGCGAGGTGTTCGGAGGAGGATAAGGGGGGGATGGTGGGGGGTGGGGGTTTTACTTTGAGGTTTTCGCGGTAGCGGTATTGGAATTCGTGCGCTTCGGTGGCTTTGGATTGGCGGGCGTCGTCGAGTTGGTTGAAGATTTCGCACTCGGCGGCGCTCACGCG
>DASYUA010000007.1:0-4357 GCA_036001665.1 Tepidisphaeraceae bacterium | reverse complement strand
CTGCGCCGCCTCCCCCGCATTCACCTTCTCCGTATCAATCACCAACTCCGCCTTCTCCGGCGCTTCATAAGGATCGTCGATTCCCGTAAATCCCTTGATCTCCCCTGCCCGGGCCTTCTTATAAAGCCCCTTCGGGTCCCGCTTCTCCGCCCCCGCCAGCGACACATTGATATAAACTTCCACAAACTCCCCCGCCTTCATCGAAGCCCGCACCGCATCCCGATCCTTCTTATAAGGCGAAATAAACGACGTAATCGCAATCACCCCCGCATCGGTAAACAACTTCGCCACCTCCCCAATCCGCCGGATATTCTCCGCCCGGTCCTCTGCGCTGAATCCCAGGTTCTTGTTCAATCCATGGCGGATATTGTCCCCATCCAGCCGGTACGCGTGCTTCTTCTTGTGCAGCAACAGTTGCTCCAGGATGCACGCAATGGTTGACTTGCCGCTGGCCGACAATCCCGTCATCCACACCGTCACCCCCTTCTGATTCAGGAGCTTCTCCCGCTCCTGCCGCGAAACCGAGCCCTCGTGCCACGTCACATTGGTTGCTTTTACTGCCGTTGACATAATTCCTTCACTCTCCAAAGAAAAAAGGTTCTCCATAAGCCCAAAAATCATTCCTGCTCAAACAGCGGCGTGCTCAAATACCGCTCGCCAATACTCGGCAACACCGCCACAATCACCTTCCCCTTGTTCTCCGGCCGCGCGGCCACTTTCGCCGCCGCCGCCATCGCCGCCCCACTGCTGATCCCCGCAAAAACCCCCTCCTCCTTGTGCAATCGCTTCGCCCACTCGAACGATTCCTCATCCTGAATCAACATCACCTCATCGATGATATTGATGTTCAAATTCTTCGGAATAAATCCCGCCCCAATCCCCTGAATCTTGTGCCGCCCCGCCTTCATCGGCTCTTTTCGCATCGTCTGCGTGATCACCGGCGAGTTGACCGGCTCCAGCGCAATCGCCTTGAAACTCGGCTTGCGCTGCTTGATCACTTCCCCCACTCCCGTAATCGTCCCGCCGGTGCCAACGCCGGAAATCAAAATATCCGCCGCCCCCTGCGTATCTCGCCAGATCTCCTCGGCCGTCGTCCTTCGATGAATCTCCGGATTGGCCGGATTCTCAAACTGCTGCGGCATGAAGCTCTTCTTGTGCTCCCGCAAAATCTGCTGCGCCTTCTCAATCGATCCCGTCATCCCATCCGCGGCCGGCGTCAGCGCCACCTCCGCCCCCAGCGCCCGCAGCAACCGCCTCCGCTCCAGACTCATCGACTCCGGCATCGTCAATATCAATCTGTATCCCCGCGCCGCACACACAAACGCCAGCGCAATCCCCGTATTCCCGCTGGTCGGCTCGACGATCACCGTATCCTTATCAATCTTCCCCGCCCTCTCCGCCGCCTCGATCATCGCCACGCCAATGCGGTCCTTCACGCTCGACAGCGGATTGAAAAACTCGCACTTGGCCAGGACAGTCGCATGATCGCGCGGAATCATCCGATTGATTCGCACCAGCGGCGTGCCACCCATCGTGTCGATGATGTTCTCGTAAATGACGTTTTCAGGTTTCCGCGGCATCAGGGGCTCCAGGATTGAACCATTGAGTGATTGAATCATTGAAAACAGCCCTACGCCGCATCCTCAATGAGTCAATGACTCAATGATTCAATGACTCAATCTTTTCACTGGCATTTCACATTCGCCATCGCGCTTCCCTCTCCCATCTCAATCGGCGCACCCACCAGATTCCCCCACTCCGTCCAGCTCCCGTCATAGTTCTTCACGTTGTTCACCCCCAGCAGATACTTCAGCACATACCACGTATGGCTGCTCCGCTCCCCAATCCGGCAATAAGCGATCGTCGGCTTCTTAAAATCCACCCCCGCATCCGCATACAGCGTCCTCAGCTCATCGGCCGACTTAAAGGTCCCATCCTCGTTCACCGTCTTGCCCCACGGAATGCTCTTTGCCCCCGGAATGTGCCCCGCCCGCTGCGCTGTCTCCGTCATCCCCGGCGGCGCAATGATCTTCCCCGTGTATTCATCCGGCGACCTCACATCCACCAGATTCACCCTCCCCGTGTGCAGAACATCCTCGATCTCCCGACGATACGCCCGAATACTCTCATCCGTCGGCGGAATCTGATAATTCGACTGCATCACCCGAGGCTGCTCGCTCGTCAACTCGCGCTTCTCCAGCTCCCATTTCTTCCTCCCCCCATTCATCAGCCGCACATCCTTGTGTCCATGATATTTGAACTGCCACAGCGCCCAGGCCGCAAACCAGTTGTTGTTGTCGCCATAAAGCACAACCGTGTCATCATTGTTGATCCCCGCTCTCCTGCACAATTCCGCAAATGACCGCGGATCGACCACATTCCGCGTCACCCGATCCTGCAACTGCGTCTGCCAGTTCCACCCGATCGCTCCTTTAATGTGCCCCTTCTCATAGCTGGTCGTATCCACATCCACCTCCACCAGCTTCACCTTCGGATCATTCAAATGCTCCAAAACCCAGCCGATGCTCACCAACGAATCCGGTTGTGCATAGTTCGTGTTCATAGCTGACCTCCGATCATTCCCTCACAAGTTCCATTGAAACAAACTGCTCTGTATTCTCATCCATATACCACGCCGTCATCTCCGCCGGCCGTCCCTTCTCAATCGCCACGATGATGTGGCTATAAAACGACCACGGCGGCACGTGCGTCCTGTCATACTCGCTCGGCCGCGCTGGATGATCCGGGTGGCTGTGGTAATAACCCAAAATCACCTGCCCCGCTTCATCCGCGCTCTTCTCCGCCTCAATCTGCGCCAGCGGATCAATCGTAAACCGGTGATACCGCTCACCCGGATCAAATACATTCTTCATCGGCGCCAACCGCTCCACCACCCGCCTTCCATCTATCTCCCGGCCAATCAATATCCCACAGCACTCATTCGGATACGCCGCCACACCTTCTCCCTCTATCTGGCGCCCCACCGAACTTGTCAGCACCACCTTTGTCAAACTCGTCTCCACAACTCATAAACCATGCTTCAAAACCGCTCAACCATCTGCGCTCGACCCCCCCTACCTGTCCGCCTGGCTGGGCTGGAGGGCCGGGCACCAGAGGGCCAGTGAGTCCCGTCTCGCGCCAGCCCTTCATCCCCTGCAACCCCTCTCCCACCCTTTCCTTCCCGCAATTCCAAGGGTGATGAGGTGGGTGCGGGAGGGGAAAGAGGGATGTACTCATCCTTCTTTCCCTCCCGCGTCCGCGGCATTTCTGCATTCAAAAGAGCTCATCGAAAATCCGATTCATATCTCAAACCCCGGCGCCGTCACCTCATGCCAGAAATCCTCCGACAAATATTTAGCCGCCGAGTCACAAAAAATAGTGACAACCACCCCCTCCTTCAACTTCTCCGCCACATTCATCGCCGCCACCAGGTTCCCACCGGATGAAACCCCCACCAAAATTCCCTCCTCACGCGCCAGTCGCAAAACCATCCGATGCGCATCCTCCGTCGCCACTTCGAGCTGTTCATCCGCCAGCGAAGCATCATAAATCCCCGGCACCAGGGCCGACGCCATATGCTTCATCCCCTCCAGCCCATGCAGCGGCGAATTCGGCTGCATGCTGATGCACTGAATGGATGGATTCAGCTCCTTCAGTCTCTTCGTCACCCCCACAAACGTCCCGCTCGTCCCCATCCCCGCCACAAAATGCGTAACCTGCCCCTCCGTCTGCCGCCAGATCTCATTGGCCGTCGTCTCGTAATGCGCCCGCCAGTTGGCCGGGTTGTTGTACTGATCCGGATAGAAATATCTCCCCGGATCATTCTCGACGAGTTTCTTCACATACCGCTGCGCCCCATCCGTTCCCTCAGCCGGGTCCGTCAGCACCAGTTCCGCCCCATAAGCCCGCAGCGTCTGCTTTCGCTCCGGCGACACATTCTTCGGCAGCGCCAACTTCACCCGATACCCCCGCTCCGCCGCGATCATCGCGTAAGCAATCCCCGTATTCCCGCTCGTCGCATCCACAAGGATCTTGTCTCTCGTCAGCAATCCCCGCCTCTCCCCATCCAGAATCATGCTCATCGCCGCCCGATCCTTCACACTCCCCCCCGGATTCGCCCATTCCGCCTTTCCCAACACCTTCACGCCGGCCAATTCCGACCCAATCCTCTTCAATCCAACCAATGGAGTACTGCCGATCAGCTCCAGCACCGACCGGCCATGCACTACCTTTCGCGGAATTGCTAAGCTCACAGACATTTCCTACTAATACTAGAGGGAAGTAGTGAATTCTTCAACTACAATTATAACTTATTCATCCAAAGCATCTTGCAACAATCGACCGAGCCCGGCTCACC
>DASYUA010000006.1:0-30668 GCA_036001665.1 Tepidisphaeraceae bacterium | reverse complement strand
GAGGAGGGGAAGAAGTTGCCGAATTTGTTTCGCACCGCAATGACGCGCTCCTGCATCGCGGTGTAGACCATGGGTTGCTCGCGATAGATGATCTCCACCCACTCGCGATAAAGAGCTCGGCGCTTGGTCTTGTCCAGTTCCTGGATTCCCTGACTGAAAATCTCATCGATCCTTTTCTCCCAGGGAAAAGAGGGTTCCTTTTCGCTGGGCCACCACAGGTGAAGCCGGCCGTTGCTCTTCCAGATGTTGGCGCCCCAGTGGGGCTCGGGGGTGCCGGTGAGGGCGAAGACGAGGCATTCCCAGTCGTGGCGGGTGTTGATCTTGTCCACCAGCAGGTTGAATTCCAGAAAGAGCTGGTTGACGTCCATTCCGATTTTCTTCAGGTCGGTGACGATGAAATTGGCCGTCTCCTCGCGCACATTGTTGCCGGCGTTGGTGTTGACGGTGAACTTGATCTTGTGCCCCTGGTCATCTTCGAGAATGCCATCGCCGTCGCGGTCTTTGATGCCCATGTCGGCCAGGAGCGCCTTGGCTTTGGCCGGATCGTAGGGGTGGGGACGAATGTCGAAATTCGTGAACCAGCCGGAAGAGAGCGTATAAGGGGCGGCCTGCGGATAGCCCAACTGCCGCAGCACATTCCTTACAATTGCGCCGCGATCGATTGCATAAGAGATCGCCAGGCGAAAGCGGGTATCGCGAAACCACTTGACCTTGTAATCGGGAATCCGGCCGTCCTTGGCGGCGTCGAGATTCATGTTGAAGCAGATAAAATCGGTGCCGGCGTCGGGGCCGAGCTGATAGAGGGTGAAATTGCCTTCCTTCTGTTTGGGCCGAAGCTCGCCGACGTCCTTGCCTGATTGAAGAGCGTAGCTGTCGACGATTCCCTGCTGAAAATTGAGCAGCATGGCGTTGATGTCGCGGGTGACGATGAAGACCAGCTCATCGATATAAGGGAGCTTCTGGCCGGCGGCGTCTTTTTTCCAGAAATTGGGATTGCGCTTGAGGATCACGCGCTCGCCGCGCACGTACTTGCCGAGCATGAAGACGCCGGTGCCGACGATATCCTCCGGCGCGGCGTCGCTGCTCATCGCTGAGCCAAACGTGCCGTCGGCGACCAGCGGCGCGTATTTTTTCTCGCTCATGAGGTTGGGCGCGCCCACGATCTCATCGAAAATGGCCACTTTCACGGGCGTTATGAAGCGGACGGTGTAATCGTCCAACGCTTCCACCTTCACGATTTTTCCGTCGAAGGTGACGATGTCGCGCATGGAGCAGGGCCAGCGAGGCTCAGCACCCGGCGGCCGCTTGAGGTCATAGACCAGATCGTTCCAGGTGAAAACCACATCGCGGGCGGTGAAGGGAGTTCCATCGTTGAAGGTGACATCCTTGCGGAGCTTGAATGTCCAGGTCAGGCCGTCGGCGGCCACTTCCCAGCTTTCGGCGAGCATGGGCTTGATCGCCCCGGTGAAATAATCCTCATCGGTCAGGCCCTGGAAGATGCGCTGGGTGAAATCGGTCGTGCTGGTTTCGCTGGCGACGATGGGATTGAAGCTTTTGGGCTCGCCGAGCGTGGCACGCACGATCTTGCCACCGTACTTTCCGACGACGGGTTTGTATTGGTCCTTGGTGAAAAAGGGCTGGCCGACCTGAGGGACTTTGAACGCAGGGCCCGCTGGCTGCGCCTGTCCGTCGGCGACTTCGGAGGCGATGAAGACCAAGGAGAGAATGGCACAAAGGAGGGTGGGTTTTTTCATGCGAATTCCATTTCGAATATCTTATTACAGCTTACCCTGATCGCGCTTGGGATCGAAGACGTCGCGGAGGCCGTCGCCGACGAAATTTAGGCTCAGCAGCGTGATCACCAGCAGCAGGCAGGGGAACAGCAGCAGCCACCAGTAAATCTTCACCGGGCTGAGCGAGCCAATCGCATCGCTGGCCAGCGACCCCCACGTCGGCAGCGGCGGGTTGATCCCGACGCTCAAAAAACTCAGGAACGATTCCTGCAAAATGGCCGACGGCACCGTCAATGTCGCATACACCGTGATCGGCCCCACCAGGTTCGGCAGGATGTGTTTCGTAAAAATCCGCCGCCTCGGCAATCCCATCGCCCGGCACGCCTCGATGAACGGCTGCGCCCGCAGCGACAGCACCTGCCCCCTCACCACTCGCGCCAGCGTCAGCCAGCTCACCAGTCCAATGGCCGAAAACAGCACCACCAGATTGGCCGCCTGCCACGAATCAAACCATCTCCCCCCACCCGCCAGCTTCTGCTGCATCCTCTCCAGCCCCCTGCCCAGCGGCGCTTCAAAGGCGATCTTGAACAGGATCACCAGCAGGATGTACGGCAGCCCATACAGCACATCGACGATTCGCATCAGCGCTGAATCGATCCATCCGCCCCGATACCCCGCGACCAATCCCACGCCAGTTCCCAGCACCACCGAGATCGCCGCCGCGGCCGCCCCCACCGCCAGCGAGATCGTCCCGCCCAGCAAACACCTGCCCAGCATCGACCGCCCCAGCGCATCGTATCCAAACCATCCCCCTGGATTGAGCTGATTATTAATTGTCGCCCGCGGCGCTCCCCGGGCCTCTCCGGTCTGCCCCGCGTAATACAAGCTCGAGCTGCTCCGCAACGTCCACGGCAGCGTAGCCAGGCACAGCCCCAATATGATCCCCAGCACGCCTCCCCCCACTATCACCCGTCCGCTCCGCCAGACAAACGACCACGAGCTGCGCGCTGGCAGCTCCGCCATTTGCTGTCCACCCGCTCCCGGCATGGATGAGATGATGACGCTCAATTCCCCTCCGCCGAAATATCGATCCGCGGATCGACCCACGCGTACGCAATATCCACCAGCAGGTTGAACGTCAGCAGAAACACCGAATAGACCATCACCACTCCCAGGATCAGTGTCCGGTCGCGATTCAAAACCGAGTTCACAAAGTGCTGCCCCAGCCCCGGAATGTTGAACACCTTCTCCACCACGAACGACCCCGTCAGTGTCACCGCCGCCGCCGGGCCGAGGTATGACAGCACCGGCAAAAACGCATTTCGCAGACAGTGCTTCCAGATCACCACCGGCCGCGAGAGGCCTTTCGCCCGCGCAGTCCTCACATAATCAAACCCCAGCACATCCAGCATCGACACCCGCGTCAGCCGCACGATATACGCCATCGGCGCCAGCGACAGCGCCACCCCCGGCAGCATCATGTCCGGAATCCCTCCCCATCCCCCGATCGGCCACTTCCACTTGGCCGCCAGCATGAGCAGCAGCGCGGCCGTCACAAAACTCGGCAGGCTGATGCCGATCAAGGTGATCGACAGACTTGACCAATCCAGCGCCCCTCCCCTGCGCACCGCCGCCAGCGTCCCCACACCCACCCCCACCAGCACCGCGATCATCAGCGCAAAAAAACCGAGCGTCACTGACACTGGCAGCGATGACTTGACGATGTCATTGACCGACCACTCCTTGTACTGCATCGACGGCCCAAAATCGCCGCTGGTGATGATGTTGTACGGATAAAACGCCAGAAATTTCACCGCGCTCTCGGCGTGATATTTTTTCGCCAGCCGCTCCCGCACCACCGGATCCAGATTTCTCTCATTGGTGAACGGATCCCCCGGCGCCACCCACGCCAGCAAAAACGTCAACAGATAAATCACCGCCAGGATCAGCGGAAATTGCAGCAGGCGATACAAGATCACCTTGTGCATTTATCTATCCACCTTTACGCCTTTAAAGATGGTGATCTGCCGGGGATTCGCCTTCACGCCCTTCACATTGTCGCGCGAGAGGCTGACGTTCACATAATGATACAGCGGCACGATCGGCACCTCGCTGTCGATCATGTTCTCCGCCCTCTCCAGAAGCCGCAACCGTTTCTGGGCATCCGGCTCCCGCGTCGCCCGCGCGCACAGATCATCAAACTCCGGCCTGATCCAGTCGCAGTCATTCTGCAAGCTCGTCGATTTGTATTTATCCGTGAACGTGGACGCATCCGGATAGTCCCCAAACCAGGCCGCGATCCCGATCGCATAATCCTTCTTGCTGCACCGCTGGCTGAAGATTTTCCCCTCCACCCCCTGCACGTTCACATCGATTCCCAGATTCGCCTTCCACTGGCTCTTGAGCACCTGCGCGATCTTGGCCCGCGTCGGATTGCTGGTGATAAAAAGAATCGGCATCACCGGCATCCCCCGCCCCTCTGGATACCCAGCCTCGGCCAATAGCTTCCTGGCCCGCGCAAAATCCGTCGGCACCCCCGGCCCATCCCCTTCGAGCCCCCCGGGCGCCATCAACAACTTCCGAAACTCCTCCGCCCCAATCCGCTCCTTTTGCGCCGCTGCAAACGGCCCCGGCAGCCACGTGAATTCTCGCAGCGTCCCATCCGGCGGCAGATAGGTCCGTGCCGGCAGTTCCCCCATCCGCGTGATCGTGTTCACGATGAACCGCTTATCAATCGCCATCGCCAGCGCCTGCCGCACGCGAATGTCGGCCAGCGGATTTTTCACACCCTCTTCCCCCGCCATCGTGCTCGGCGGCAAAGTCGGCCGGCACAGAAACGTCAGGAAGCACGACCCAAACGCCGGCGACGTCCGCAGATCCTTCCGCCCCTTCTCCTTCAACTCCGCCGCCAATTCCCCCGGCACATCCGCCAGCCAATCCACATCCCCCGCCTCATACAGCAAAAACTGGCTGAGCACGTTGTCGTTCACCACCATCTCGATCGACTTGCTCTTCACATTCGCCCGATCCCAATATTGATCCGACTGCTCCAGGATCAGCCTTCGCTTGAAATCCCAAACCTTCAGTGAAAACGGCCCATTGGTCACCACATCCGGCGGCCGCGTGTACTCATTTCGGTATGTATACTTCCCATCCGGCGTCTTCTCCTTGAACTTCTCCATCGACCTCTCATTCCGCGGATAAAACGGCGGGAACGCCACCAGATCCAGCAGATAGGGCACCGGATCGTTGAGCGTCACCTGAAACGTCAGCTCATCCACCGCCCTGATCCCCACCGTCCCAAAGTCAATCGGCTCCCCCTTGGTATGGCTCGTCTCATACTCCGCCGCGTTCTTAATGTAGTAAAACAGGTAGGTATATTCCCCCGGCTCCTCCAGCATTCGCCGCCAGGAAAATTCATAGTCCCGGGCCCGCACCGGATCACCATTGCTCCACTTCGCTTCCGCCCGCAGATGAAATGTCCAGACCCGCTTGTCCTCGCTCAGGTCATAGCCCGTCGCCCCCGCCGGCACAGGCACGTACGTCTCCGCATCGAGGTTATAGAGCCCCTCGCGGATCGCATACGTCAGCCGAAAATCCTGGAGATACGACATCTGATTGATGTCGAGCGTGAAAATATCGCCGCGATTGATGAACCGGAATTCCGCCCGCTGCTCCGCGCCGCCCCCCGACCACATCATCGCGCCGCCCAGCAGCGCCAGCAGCCCAAGCGGAATGATCAGCAGTCGGCCCATATTTCTGATCGATCATTTTGCCGGCACTACAACGGCCCCCGGAATATTCCCACCCGTCGCCTTTTCACCGCCCCCGGCCGTTCCCGTACCGCCGCCTCCCGCTCCCTGATCCGCGGCCGCCGGAGTCCCCTGACCCTGTGGCGCCACCTGCTGCGGGGCTATTTGCGGCGGCTTTACTTCCTCAAATCCCTTCACGTGCGATATCTGCTCACACAGCGGCATTACCAACGACACCAGGTTTACCGCCTGCCCACTCGCGCCCTTATTGACGACTCCCGCCGCATCTTTTAGTTTTTCCTCATTCATGACGCTTGCCGTCACATACAGCGAAGCCGACATTTTCACGATCGAGTCTTTCAGTTGCTCCCGGTATTTTTGATACGCACCGTCATCGCCCCGCGTTGCGCTGAGCACAAACATTTCGCATGCAAGCTGCATCACCCGCACATCCTGCTTTTTGGTCCTGTCCAGGTTTTTCCATGCATCCGGATGCAGCACGTTGGCAATCGGCGTCGCATCCGCCAGCGGATCATCCGGCACGAGTGTCTTGCTGCCCGGCACACCGTTCTTGTAAATCTCCAACCTCCACACCAGCAAATCCAGCAGCGGATCCACGATTGCCGGAACCGACTTGGCCGGCACATTCCTCGGATTCAGCGCATCATAAGCATCCTGCGCCAGCGGCCCGTTGGTGGGAAACTGCTTCGCCGTCGCGATCACCGCCTCGATGAGCGGCTTCTCCCCGTTCACCTTCACCAGCTCCGGCAGCACCGAGCGCGCCGCCCGCATCCCCCACAGCTTCAGCGCCTCCGGCTGACCCTTATCCAGCAGCGCCAGCACCGATTTTTCCAGCTTGGTGTTGTTGGCGATCTCCGCCACCCGCGCCACCACGATCGCCGCGTTCAGCCGCCCCCGCATGTCCTTCACATCCTTCAGCACGTTCAGAATTTCGCCGTTCAGAACCTCCGCATACTTGGCCAGATAGGCCGGGCTTCCCCCCTTGGCTTCGGCCACCAGCACTTCCCGGGACTTGGGAATCCCTTCGGTATTCAGCTCGCGGAATTTCCCCACCTGCTCGCCGATGAACGCTTTGATTTGTGTTTCCCCACCCGCATCCATCACGCTGGCGCTCTTCACCGCCGCGGGGATCGCGCCGCCGCCCGCTGGAACCGTGGCCGCAATCTGTCCCCACGCCCCCGGGACGCACAGAATGCCAAGCAGGGAATATGTAACCAGAACGCGGTGGGAACAAGTCATCAGGTGCTGCTCCAGGAGCGAAATCCGGCCTGATTATACAACCGATCGCCGGCCGTTGCTTAAGCCGCTTCTCTTCGCCCAAGGCACCGCCAAAAGCAGCTCACGGGAAGGTCGGGATTCGTATCCCGACATGCGGTCAAGACGCGCCGAACCCTAGCAAATGCCATATGTAGTGTCAAGATAAACACCGGCCGCCGCCCCCGCGCAAATTCCATCAATCCACCCCTCAAATACGGTCGAAGTTATAGGTATCAACGCCGAGAGTCGTTACACTCTCCGCCGACAGTCGGTTGGGCACTCCTGCCCGATATTTGTAGGGGCGGTTTCAGCCGCCATCTTTCGATATGGCGGTCATGCGCGTCCGCCTTTCGTAAGGTGGGCACTGCCCGCCATTGGTGCGGCGGACGATCCTGTCCGCCATCTTTGGAGTTTCAGTTTCAGGAAGAATTTCAATGGAGCACCCCCGTCCCGATTTGATTCCCAATCCTGCCGTCCGCCGCCTCAGCCTTTACCTGCGCCAGCTCGAAGCCTTCCAGCGCAAGGACCGCCGAACCATCTCCTCCAAGCAGCTTGGCGAATCCCTCGGCCTCACCGACGCACAGGTCCGCAAGGACCTCGCCTACTTCGGCCAGTTCGGCCACCCGGGCATCGGCTATCGCGTCGAGGACCTCATCGCCCAGGTCCGTAAAATCCTCGGCACCGACAAAACCTGGAACGTCCTCCTCGTCGGCGCTGGCAACCTCGGCCGCGCCCTCATGGCCTACAAGGGGTTCGAGAAAAAGGGCTTCCGCCTCGCGGCCGTCTTCGACGCCGACCCCGCCAAAATCGGCAAGAAACAAGGCCCCTTCCCCATCCTACCCCTCTCGGAACTCACGCCAACGATCCAGAAAAACAACATTCGCCTCGGCATCATGGCCGTTCCCGCCGACCACGCGCAAGACGTGGCCGATCAACTCGTCTCCGCCGGCCTCCGCGGAATTTTAAATTTCGCCCCCGTCTCCATCACCGTCCCCCCCGACGTCGCCCTCACCGCCGTCGATCTGGCCGTCCAACTCGAACAACTCTCCTTCCAGGTCAACTTCACCGGCACCGTGCCGGCCATCTAAACTACTTGTTCTCTCCCCCCGCCTTCACCTTATCCAACAACTCCTTCCCATCCGAAATCTGTTTGCGAATCGCCGCCAGCGTCGCCAGCCGGAAATGCGCTGTCGCCCAGATCACCTCGCCACTCGGAAAAATCACCTGCACCGCCCTCACCGAAATCATCCGCTGATTATTACTGTCAAAACTGACGACCTCTAAATTGCTTCTCGTCCGATACTGCGCCTCATACGCCGACAACCGCGTCGCCTCCGGATCGGCCTTGGCCAGCACATCCATCCCCGCGATCAATCCCGCAATCTCATCGAAATCCACATAAGAAATCGCCTGCCTCCGCCCTTCCCCTCCCTGCTGAGAGACAATGGCCAGCCCCATCTCCCTTGTCCCCCGCGCTGTATCCTTCATCTCAATGGCCGACACCGAAATTGATGACCCTTCCTCCCCATCGACTTTGCCAATCTCTGTATATCCTTTGACGATCACCGTCCCCTTCCGCAGCTCCAGCGCCTCCAGCTTGGTCGGGGCTTCCATCCCCGGCCCGGCCGGGCCAACCTGCGCCAAAGCCATCAACGGCAACCCCACCACCAGGCCAACCACGATAAAAAATCTCATCCAGAACTCCTTCGGCTACTCGTCCCCCCTATAACGGTCCACTCCCGCCGTTCTTGTCGTGATTCAGATTTTCACCCCTTCGGCCGCGCCAACATCATAAATCCGTGCGCAAAATACGGCCGAAACAACCGCTTCCACGTCTTGAGCGTGCTTCGCCGCGGCTGCACCCAATACCCCTCAAACGGCTCGAAACCCGTGCGCCCTAAGAGCTGCGACAGCGTCGTCGGGTCCTGCCAATTCGTGTGATCTTCATGCACCATCGGCCGGCCATACCGCCAGATCTTCCACGACTGCCCCTGATAGAACGGATTGGGCGTCGAAATGATC
Source organism: Tepidisphaeraceae bacterium (assembly GCA_036001665.1). Classification (GTDB taxonomy): domain Bacteria; phylum Planctomycetota; class Phycisphaerae; order Tepidisphaerales; family Tepidisphaeraceae; genus JBGPEF01. Next base: position 21,883 of record DASYUA010000006.1, on the reverse strand, counting down.
AGCGTCCCGCCGGGCTTGAGATGCCTCCGCATATTTCGCAAAAAGAGCCCCGGATTCTCCAGATGTTCAATCAGCTCCCCGGCCACGATCGTGTCAAACTGCCTCCCCAGATCCATCGTCTCCACATCCGCGCACTGCGCCTGATATCCCATCTGCTTCAGCACTTCGATCCCGGCCGGATCGATGTCGATTCCCAGCGTGTTTTTATTCACCTCCACGATCCGTTTCAGCAGCATATTCGGCTTGTGCTCGATGCGTTCCTGCGCACTGTGCTTCGCCGGCCGCGAGTCCACGCACCCCAAATCCAGAGTCTCCCCCTCCTTTATATACGGCGCGATAATCTCAAACCGGTCGCTGATCGTTTTCGAAAACACCTCGTCGTTGTAGCACGGGCATCTTGCCCCTGTCCATCGACTGGTGGTAGGGTTGCCATGATGCGCAGAATCCATAAAGCGGCCATCGTCCTGCTGATCCTGTTGGCCGCTTCCAGCACTCACGCCGCCGATGCCGTCAAAGTAAACAAAGCTCCCCCCGCCATTGAGCACAGGTCCTTCAACCGCGCCCATCCCCCCGCCGACATGCCACCCCTGGAAGGCGAAGAAGCCGCCGTCACCAAATCCGTATTCGGCATCGAATCCGAATTCTCCGTCGAGGTCCTCTCTCAGAACAACCGCAACGGCAAAACTTTCGCCAAAATCAAAGTCGCCGGCGTGACCGTCAATCTCACCCTCAGAGTCACCATCTGGGTCCCCCAGGACGCTCCCAAAACCATCATCGACCACGAAGAGGGCCACCGCCAGATCAGTGAATACTTCTACAAAGACGCCGACAAGGTCGCCCGCAACATCGCCCAGAAATACATCGGCCAGACCTATCAGGGCGAAGGCACCGACGCCGACGCCGCCAGCCGGGCCGCCCTCGACAAGGTCCTCGACGATCTTTCCCAGGGCTACATGGCCCAGATCCAGGGCATCTCCGTCAAGGCCAACGAAATTTTCGATGAGATCACCGTCCACGGCCGGAATCAAAAAATCTCCGTCGAGAAGGCGATGAAACAATCCATCGACAGGGCGAAAAAGGAAAAGGAGAAAAAATGAGAACCGCGATCTTCCTTTGCATGGTTCTGGCTGCCACCATCATCGTTTCGGCCGCTGATCCGCCCAAAGAACAACCAAAGCCCCAACCTCACGTAAACGTCGCCCCTCCCCCGCGCTCTCGCGCGGAGGTTGAAGCAATCCTCAACAAAGCCCCCAAAACCGACCAGCCCCTGCGCCATCTCAACATCCTCCTCGTCGCCGGCCCCAAAGATCACGGCCCTGGCGAGCACGATTATCCCCGCTGGCAAAAGGAATGGGCCCCGCTAATGAGCAAGGCCGACAACGTCAAAATCACCACCGCCTTTCCCTGGCCCACCTCAGACCAATGGACCGGCGTCGACCTTGCCGTCTTCTATCTCAAAACCAAATGGGATGCCTCCCAACTCGCCGACATCAAATCCCTCCAGGACCGCGGCGCGGGCATCGTCACCATCCACTGGGCCATCGGCTGCGACCAGGAATGGGACAACCATGCCAACCGCTTCGGCCTCTCCTACCGGGCCGCCAGCTTCCGCCACGGAAAGGTGAATCTGAAACTCACCGACAAAGAGCACCCCATCCTGCTCGGCCTGCCCCCGGCCATGCAATTCGTCGATGAGCCCTATTGGCCCTTCATCGGCGACAAAAGCAAGGTCAATGTGCTGGCCACCTCCGACGAAATGATCCAGCGCGGCGACGACCGCTCCAAAAATCCCGGTGATGACCGTGTCGAATCCATCCCCGTCTTCTGGGCCTGCGAACCCGCCGATTCCAAGGGCCGCGTCTTCGTTTCCATCTTCGGCCATTACATGTGGACCTTCGACGACCCCTTCTTCCGCCTCATGCTCCTCCGTGGAATGGGCTGGGCGGCAAAGGACAATCCCTATCGCTTTGATAGTCTCTCAATTGATGGCGTGGAACTCGCGAAATAAGTCCGCCTGCGATTCAAGTGGCAATAGCGAATTGCTGGGCTGCCGTTTTTGGCGCACCCAGTCCCAGGTGCTCCAAAACCGCCTCCGTCATCCGATCCACCGTGAAATGCCCCGCGATCCACCGCGTATTGGCCGCCAGCTCCCGGTGCAACTCATCATCTCGCAGCATCCGCTCCAACTGCCTCGCCAGGTCCGCACTATCCCATGACCGAAACGTCAATCCCCCCGCCCGCCCATCCACCTCGATCGATTCGGTAATCCCCCCAATATCCGGCACGATCACCGGCGTCCCGTGGCTCATCGATTCGGCCGCCACCATCCCAAACGGCTCGCGATGAATCGACGGATAAACGATGCACCGGCTGTACGCATAAAGCGCATCCCGCATCTCCGCCGGAACCCGCCGGCGATGATGAACGAACAGCCGCAAATGCTCCGCGATGTGCTTGATCGCATCCCGATACCGCTCCCCAAAACTCGACCCGCCGCAAACCACCAGTTGCATCCGCGCCCCCCGCTCCTGAAGCATCTTGGCCGCGTACAGCAGCAGATCGATCCCCTTCTCCGAATCCTGCCGGCCGATGTAGGTCACAATCGGCTCATCCAGCGTCAGCTTTGGAAATTTCTTGTAAAGCACCTCAAACCGCGGCTTCTCCATCGATGACGGCAGCTCGATCCCCGGATAAATCGCCCGCAGCCGCGATGACTCGATCCCCATCTCGTCATTCAGCCGATCGATGTAATCCCTGCTGACCGCCACTGCCGGCCAAGGCGAGGCGGCCACCGTCTCCCGCAACCGTTGGTGATAATCCGAAAGCCGCCCCAGCCTCTGCGCATAATTCGCGAAAATCTCCTCCCCCTGAAACGTCACCAGATAATCAAAGTTTGGGCCACCTGGAATCGCCTTCGCCGCCTGCGCAAACGGACAAATCATCGCAAACGTCGGCAGCAGGTGCGTCACCCCATCCTTGCGGATGAAATTCGCCAGCCGCCGCGCCAATTTCGGATCGGATGTTCCCTTGTCGCAAATCGACCGGCAAAAGTTCGACATCAGCCGATCCAGATAATCCGGACGGCGCTGCAAAAACTCCCGCCGCATATTGGCCGGCAGCGAAAAAAACGGCACCCCCAGCTTGTCCATCACCCCGCACGGCTTTTGAAATTGATATCGCGTCCCCCGGCAAAGCATCCGCTGCCGGATCCCCGGCGCCACCAGGTCCCGGTTGCGGTCCATCATCCAATACACGACGACTTTGTGCCCGCGCGCGTGCAGCGCATTGGCCAGTCGCATGTCGCGAATAATGGCCCCCTCGAAGGAACCGCTCGTCAAAGCCAGAAAACCAAAAACTGGCGCGGGCATGGCCCAAAGAGTACGTCCAAATCCTCACCGCGCAAAGTAAAGCGCGGTGTAAACCTTCAGGTCCACCAGCTTGTTCTGCGATATCTGCTCCTGGAGCCACCGCTCCACCTCCCCGATCGGAATCTCGTGCACCCGAATCTGCTCCGTCGTATCCCCGCCCCCATCCCCGATTTTTTCCAGCTCCTCCGCCCGAAACAGCGCAATCACCTCATCACACAAACCGGCCGAAGCCGTTCCACGGGCCAACTGAACCATCCGCCCTGCCCGATACCCCGTCTCCTCCTCCAATTCCCGCGCCGCCGCCAGCGCCAAGTCTTCGTTTAGCCATTTGGGCCCATCCCCCGCCAGCCCCGCCGGAATCTCAATCACAAATTTCCCCACCGGCCGCCGGAATTGCTCCACCAGGATCAATTTCCCCTCCCCATTCACCGCAATAATCCCCACAATCCCGCTCACATTCTTCCGCCGCACAAATTCCCACCCCTCGTCGCGAACCATCCGAAGATACTTTCCATCACACAGAATCTCACTGCCCATGCGCGCCTCACAATCAAGAAACCACCATCTCCCGCACCCATTTCAAATCCGCCGACTCCGCCTCCGCAAAAAACACGTCGCTGAAGGGATTGAGCATCTCCACCAGCCGATCTCCCCGCAAATCGACCGACCCCACCTCCGCAAACGGCGCAACCGGCGCATCTGGCGCATCCTTCTCCCCCACCACCATCGGCGAGCGAATCACCCACACCCGATCCGCCAATCCCTGATCGATCAAACTCTGCCCCAGCGTCGGCCCCGCATCCACCAGCAAATGCGTCACCCCCCTCTTGGCCAGATCCGCCAGCACCAACGTCGGCCCCGGCCTCCCCATCCTCCCCCTCGCCACCGCCACCACCTCCACCCCCCGCTCAATAAGAGGGACATTCCTACTTATTTTTCCCTCTTGCGCCGCGCAATAGACAATCACCTTCCCCTCCCCCGCCGTCTTCACCAGCTTCGACTCCAGCGGAATCCTCAGCCCCGAATCCATCACCCCCCGAATCAGCGGCCTCCGTTTCTCCATCCCCCGCGCTGTCAACACCGGATCATCCGCCAGCACCGTCCCAATCCCCACCAATATCGCATCAGACCTGGCGCGCAGCTCATGCACCACTCTCATCGCCGTCTCGTTACTGATCTGCTTCCTCACCCCCCTCGCCCCCGCCACCTTCCCATCCGCGCTCTGCGCCCACTTGAGCGTGACATACGGCCGCCCGTGAACGACCCGCGCAAAAAACGCCGCATTCAACTGCTTCGCCTCCCCTTCCAGCACCCCCACCTCCACCTCAATCCCCGCCTCCACCAGCGCTGCAACTCCCCTCCCGCTCACTTCCGGATTCGGATCCAGACACCCCACCACCACCCTCCCCACCCCCGCCTCAACCAGCGCCGGCACACAAGGCGGCGTCTTCTTCCCAACCGATGTATGACAACACGGCTCCAGATTCACATAAACAATTGCCCCCCTCGGCGACTCAACACACGCCCCCAGCGCCTCCCGCTCCGCATGCGCCTCCCCAAACTTTTTATGAAACCCCTCCCCAATCACCCGCCCCTCCCGCACAATCACACACCCCACCATCGGGTTCGGCTCGACACTCCCCCTCCCCCGCGCGGCCAGCTCCATCGCCCGCCGCATGAACCCCTCATCAACTTTTTTCGTTTCATGTTCCACGTTTCACGTCTTCACGTCCCATTTGTGGCTTGTTTCCCTCCGCCCCAACATTCCGCGGCTCCTTCCCCGAATGCAGCAGACTATACAACACCATCAAACCCACTCCCGTGCACAGCAGCACGTCCGCCACATTAAAAATCCATGGAAACAACCTCGGCCAGCGTGGCAGCGCATGGATCATGTCCCTCACGTATCCAAACACCACCCGGTCATACAAATTCCCCAGCACCCCGGCCAGCAACATCCCCAATATCACCTGATAAAACCGCTGCCTCCCGCTGTTGGCGAACAGGTAGACCAAAAACAAAATCGCCGCCAGCGACACCGACACAAACAGCATCCGCTGCCCCGCCCCCAGCCCAAACACCGCCCCCTGATTGGTTGTCACCGTGAATTCCAGCCACCCCGGCGCCAGCGGATATACCCGCGACTCCACCACCGCCGCCCCCCTCCCATAAACCGCCAGCCGCTCAAACGCATACGCCTTGGTCCACAAATCCAGCCCCAGCCCCACCCCCACCGTCAGCACAAAACAAGCCAGCGCACCCAACGACCTGAAGTTATCTCGCGGAAGTGAAAGCATCCAGCGCTATTCTGTACCACTGCCTGCTCGCCGTGGCGAGGGCATCTCGTGTTCTCTCTCGTCTCAGTGTGGCACGGGCGCCTCGCCCGTGGCTCCAATAGCCCTTCATCATCCCCTTGGCAGCATCCGACTTTCCATCTTCCTCGTATACTCAATCGAATATTTTGCCCACGGCTTGGCCTCGAGTCTCGCCTTGGTGATCGGCTTGCCCGTCCCCTCGCAAATTCCATACGTCCCATCCCTGATCTTCCCCAGCGCCACATTGATCTCTCGAAGCAACTGCCGGTCCTTCTCCACCAACCCCAGCGTGAACTCCTGCTCGTAATTGTCGGTCCCCATGTCCGCCATGTGAATCGGCAGGTTCGAGAGGTTGCTCCCCGAGGCGCTCCGCAGCGCCTCCTCTTCCATCGAATGCACATCCCCCAGAAGCTCGCGCCTCTTGGCGATCAACAGGTCCCTGAAAAACTCCAACTCCCTGGACTTCAGCCCCGCCTGGTTCTTCACCGGCTTCCCCGGCACACCCAACACCGCCTGCGGCACCACCGCCACCGGCCCGGCCGCCACCCGATCAATCCCGCCTTTTGCCTTCGCGGCCCCCCTTCCGTTCGACCCCCGGCTCTCCCCGCGCGCTGGCATGCTCCGCGCTGCCGCCTTGGCACCGCTCTTACTTTTCGCTGAAGTCCGTTCTGGAGTCGCCCGCCCGCTGGTGACGCGTTTCCCTTTGCTCTTCGAGGCTTTCTTCTGCGTTGACTTGGCCACAGATTCTCCTCGTTTCTCGCACCGCCTCACTTGCCGAATCACCCTTCTGCAAGCACTGTGCCGGACAGGGTTAAAGAAGATCAACTCTACCCGCAAACCCTGCGCCTGTCAATCTTTCGATATACCCCTCCAGACCGCCGCCAGGCGAATATGGCTGGACTCACTTCGCCCAATTCTTCACATCATCCCCTGTCCCTTCCCTCCCATCCGCCCCAAATGAAAACAGGTCATAGCCCCCCACATTCCGCTTCCCCGGATACCGGTACACATAGCCATTCCCCCACGGATCGACCATCGCGCTGTTCTGAACATACGGCCCATTCCAAGCCGCCAATCCCGCCGGCCGATTCACCAGGATCGCCAACCCTTCCTTCGCACTCGGAAATCGCCCAATGTCTTCGTTGAAGTTGTTCAGCGCATAATCGAGTTGCCCAACGTCATATCGCGCCGCCAACGTCGGATCCGTCGGCCGGGTGCTCGGCGTCGGAATTCCCGGCATCGCCGGCACACCCTGCGCTGCCCGGCTCATCCCAATCGCCATCAGCGCCCAAAACACCCCCTGCAAAGCAATCGCCACCGCGCAAAGCGTCGTCCCCGCAATCGGCATCCCTATCCCCGTCCTCCCCTTTCTCGACAGCACAATCCCAAATATCCCCAGCACCAGCCCCACCAGCGCCATCGGCATCACCACCAGGCCGCAAAACGGCATCCACGCCACCAGCACCGCCAGAATCCCCAGCACCAGCGCTGCGATCCCCAGCCCGCTGGCCGACTTCTGCTCCCCATATCTCACCGCATACCCAATCGGCTGCGCCCGCAGCGCGCCAAGGCACTGCCCGCACACAACCCGATCCCCATGAAAAAACCTCTGCTCCGTCTCCCCCATCACCCGGCCGCAATTCGCGCACGTGTTCATTTCTTCCCCATAATTGTCCAATGAGCCAACTCAAAAGCCCGGCCGTGCCGGACATCTTCTTTGACAGTTTACCGTCCCCCGCTAGATTGTCCCCTCTCCATGAAAACCAGCCTCACCTGGCTCCATGACTTCCTCCCCGGCCCACCGCTCGACGCCGATGCCGCCGCCGAAGCGCTCACCCACGGCGGCCTCCCCGTCGAATCCATCGAGCAACACCACGGCGACACCGTCATCGACGTTGAAGTCACCTCCAACCGCGGCGATTGCCTCTCCCACATCGGCATCGCCCGCGAACTCTCCGCCCTGTTGAATCGCCCCTTCAAATTCACCCCCCCCACCGCTCCCGAATCCACCACCCCGGCCAGTTCCGCCACCTCCGTCCAAATCGAAGCGCAAAACCTCTGCTCCCTCTACACCGCCCGCATCCTCCGCAACATCAAAATCGCCAAAAGCCCCGATTGGATGATCAAACGCCTCGAATCCATCGGCCTGCGCGCCATCAACAACGTCGTCGATGTCACCAACTACGTCATGTTCGAGCTCGGCCAGCCCCTGCACGCCTTCGACTTTGACAAGCTCTCCGGCCACAAAATCATCGTCCGCGAAGCCCGCCAGAACGAAAAACTCACCAGCATCGACGGCCGCGAACGCCTCCTCCGTCCCGGCATGCTCGTCATCGCCGACGCCAATCGACCCGTCGCCCTCGCCGGCGTCATGGGCGGCGCTGACAGCGAAGTCTCCAATTCCACCACCAACATCCTCCTCGAATCCGCCCGCTTCGATCCCCTTTCCGTCCGCAAAACCGCCCGCGCACTGGCCATGAAATCCGATTCCTCCTACCGCTTCGAGCGCCAGATCGATCCCACCCTCGCCCAGCGCGCCAGCCTCCGCGCAGCCCAACTCATTCTCCAAACCGCCGGCGGCGAACTGCTTTCCGGCCTCGTCTCCGCCGGCTCATCGAATTATCACCCCAAAAAACTCACCCTCCGCCTCCCCCGCCTCCGCCAGCTCCTGGGCACCGATTTCCCCACGCCCCAAATCCTCGACGCCCTCACTCGCCTCAATCTCTCCCCAGCGCAAAAAGGCGAAACCATCGAAGTCCAAATCCCCTCCCATCGCCTCGACCTCAACATCGAAGTTGACCTCATCGAAGAAGTCGCCCGCATCATCGGCTACGACCAAATCCCCCTCCGCGATGAAATCTCCATCCGCCTCGCCCCCAAGCCTCCCGACGAATTCACCATAAATACGATCCGCGAAACCCTCGTCGCCTCCGGCTATTTCGAATCCCTCACCTTCTCCTTCGTCACCGATCTCCTGGCCAACGATTTCCGCCCCCCGCAAGCCGCCTCCCTCCTCCGCGCTGACCAGAACGTCCGCGCTGCCGACGCCCGTCTCCGCCCCAGCATCATCCCCGGCCTCCTCCAGGCCATCCGCCACAACGAATCCAACGGCACCACCGGCGCTAAGCTCTTTGAAATCGGCTCCACCTTCTGGCTGGACAAAAATGGCAAGGTCGATGAACGCCGCCGCATCGCCCTCGTCGGCGGAGAAGACTATCGCTCCGCCCGCGGCGCAGTCGAAACTCTACTTAATATAATTAACCCTCAGCGTCCCCTCTCCATCATCCCCCACTCTCACCCCGGCCTCGCCCCCTCCGCTTCCGGCTCCATCCAATGGGGAACCGAAACCATCGGCCACATCGGCCGCATCGACCCCTCCATCGCCGACAAGCTCTCCCTCCGCGAACAGATCATGGCCGCCGAATTGGAATTGGAACCCCTCCTCAAATTCGCCCAGCACGTCCCCCAGCTCCATCCCCTCCCCCGCTTCCCCTCCGTCCGCCGCGATCTCTCCCTGGTCGTCCCCGAATCCACCCCCTACGAACAAATCGAGCGACTCATCCGCTCCCTCGACCTCCCCGATCTTGAAGACCTCGAATTCGTCACCACCTACCGCGGCAAACCCCTCGACAAAGGCGCCAAGTCCATCACCATCACCCTCATCTTCCGCTCCCCCACCGCCACTCTCACCAGCGAACACGTCGAATCCGCCGTCCAAAAAGCCATCGCCGCCGCCCAACAAAATCTCGGCGCAACCCTCCGAGTTTAACCAACATTTTGCCTCTTCTTGAAGGTGGGGCGGACATTCTTGTCCGCCACGCACCGATGTACGCATCGGTGCGTATCTTCACTCCATCGTAAACTTATCAACCTTATAGGCATTCCCCACTTTCACCATCTTGAAGTGATAGTTCTTCGTTCCATTAGCAAACACCGCCGTCCCCGAGACATCCAGCACATCATCCTTGAGGTTAAAGCTCGTCGGCTTCGGGTCCTTCAGCTCGCCCATGCCCTTGATTGCCTCCTGCGCCTTCGCCAGATCGGCATCGGTGACATTCGCGGTCGTGTACGTCTTGGCCTGCGCCAGGTCTCCCTTATTCAGCGCCTCAAAGAATTTCACCCCCGGCTCGGCCATCGCCTTGAACTTCCCCACTCCCCAATAAACCGAATACCCAATCCCGATGTAAACCACGATGCTCAGCAACCCCAGCACCATCCCCACAATCGCCAGACCCTTCCCCCCGACCCGCGGATCCTTCGCCTTCCCCAACCCCAGCATCCCAAACAAAATCGCCAGCAATCCCACCCCCGGAATGCAACTGAGAATCCCCATGATCAGCGACGTGATTGCCAACCCATTGCTCCCCTGCGGCTGCCCCGGCGGTATTGGGCCTTGCGCGAATGCGGGGGGCGGCGGCGGTGGAAACTGAGACATGTCGGCTCCTTTTCTTCAAGTTCTCCCCCCGCGCGCCCCCATTCTTACGACAAACCCGCTCCCCTTTCCAACTCTGCCCCTCATTTCAACACCACAAACTTCGCCCTCGCCATCTGCTTCGCATACGTCCGCGTGATGTCCACCGTCCCCTCGTGCTGCACCTGCCCGTGCGTTGCCAGCCATTTCTGCCCGCGCGTGAAAAACGCATCAAACTCCCCCGGCGTCATCTGCTGCGCAAAATAAGTGTCCCTTCTCACCGGCATCACTCGACAAATCGGCTCCCCCTTCTTGATTTCGATCCTCTTCTCCCCCGGATCCAACTCGATCACCGTGTGCCACGGGTAGCTGGCCGGATACCAGTCCATATCCACCACCGCCGTCATCGGCCGCCACGCCCGCTCCACATTCGGCACATCCCCCATCCACAACAACTCATTCTCATCCGTCTTCAAAAACAAATAGCTGCTGAGCTTCACCTGATTCCTGATCTGCTCATAAACATTGTCGCTGATCGCGTGCGGTAATTTCTGCCCCTTCTCCCAAAACCAAGCAAATTGCTGTCTCAGCGGCCTCCCCTCCGCCCCCTCCTGAGATGCCCAGTCAAAATCGCTCTCAATCACCACATCCGGCTCCACCGTCCACCCGCCCCGTCCCCGCACAAACGTCACCCCAAAATTCGCCCTCAAATCCCATCCAAACCCATTCGCCGCCCGAATCGGCGGACACTGCTCCGGCCATCCCTTCCCGCTCCCCCGCTTCACATAAACCTCCCGCCCCGGCTCCGGATCAAACAACTCCTGTCTGAATTTGAAGTAGTGCAGCATCGCGGCGGAGTCTACCCGCCTGCTCATCCTTAATGTAGGGGCGGCTTCAGCCGCCGTCTTTCCCTCTCCCGGTACGCCGGGAGAGGGCAGGGTGAGGGTTCTGCTATAATCCCGGTAAATGGGCTCCGCCATCGCGACAACCCACGCCCCCTTCCACGTCATGACCAAACCCATCGGCCCCATCTGCAACCTCGATTGCAAATATTGCTTTTACCTCGAAAAGGAAAAACTCTATCCCGACAAATCCAACTGGCGCATGCCCGACAACGTCCTCGAGCGCTACATCCAGCAATACATCACCGCCCAGGACATCCCCGAAATCACCTTCGCCTGGCAGGGCGGCGAGCCCACCCTGATGGGCCTCGACTTCTTCCAGCGCGTCGTCGGCTATCAGCAAAAATACTCCAGCGGCAAAAACATAAAGAATGCCCTCCAAACCAACGGCACCCTCCTCGACGATCCCTGGTGCGCCTTCTTCAAACAACACAACTTCCTCATCGGTCTCTCCATCGACGGCCCTCGCCATCTCCACGACGCCTACCGAGTCGACAAACAAGGCCGCCCCACCTTCGACCAGGTCATGCGCGGCATGAACCTCCTCAAAAAACACCACGTCGAATTCAACAACCTCGTCGTCGTCAACCGCGCCAACCAAAACCACCCCCTAGAAGTCTACAACTTCCTCAAACAACACGGCTCCGGCTTCATGCAATTCATCCCCCTCGTCGAGCGCCTCGGCACATCCGGCGGCCCCCTCGATTTCGCCGAACCTCCCACACTCACCAAAACCGACTCCGGCCTCTCTCTTCCCATAATCGCAAATCGCAAATCGCAAATCGCAAATGTCACTGACTGGTCCGTCCAACCCACCGCCTACGGCGATTTCCTCATCCAAATCTTCGACCACTGGGTCCGCCACGACGTCGGCCAAATCTTCGTGCAGATCTTCGACGTCCAGCTCGGCATCTGGCTCGGCCTCCCCTCTTCCCTCTGCGTCTTCGGCGAAACCTGCGGCAACGCCGTCGCCATGGAACACAACGGCGACCTCTATTCCTGCGACCACTACGTCTATCCCCGCCACCACCTCGGCAACATCATGCAGACCGACATGCGCGCCATGCTCGACTCCCCGCAGCAGCGCGCCTTCGGCGCTGACAAACGCGACACCCTCCCCAAATACTGCCGCGAGTGCGATGTCAAATTCGCCTGCAATGGCGAATGCCCCAAGCACCGCTTCATCCAAACCCCCGACGGCGAACCCGGCCTCAATTACCTCTGCTCCGGCTACAAGAAATTCTTCCACCACATCGATCCCCACATGCAAACCATGGCCAACCTCCTCCGCCACGGCCAACCCGCCGCCCAGATCATGCAAATCCTTGCGGATGAAGAACGCCCCAAAAACAAGAGCCATGAGCAGCAGAATGGGTGGCATGGGCAGCCGTACTCGGATGCCCGTGACTCTTCGCATCCCACCGGCCGCAACGATCCCTGCCCCTGCGGCTCAGGCAAAAAATACAAAAAATGCTGCCTCGCCTCCGCATCCTCAGATCACCATTGACACCCCTTCCGGTCACATCTAACGTAATGAAGCCACCTACCACGGAGCCGGTTGATGTCCGTCCAGATGGAACTGCACAAAATCATCATCAGTGAAATGCAGGACAAGCAGCTCATCTGGCTCAAGGAAGTCGATGGTGAGCGCAAATTCACCATCGTCATCGGCAGCTCCGAAGCCATGGCCATCGACCGCCGCCTCAAGGGCAACACCACCCCACGCCCGCTCACCCACGATCTCCTGGCCACCGTCATCGAAACTCTCGGCGGTCAGATCGAGCGCATCGAGATCAACGACCTCCAGACCGGCACTTTCTACGCCCGCATCCATATCCGCCAGGATGGCAAAGTCCTGGAAATCGACAGCCGCCCCTCCGACGCCATCGCCCTGGGCATCGCCACCATGGTCCCCATCTACGTCGCCGAGCATGTCCTGGAAGAAGTCGCTGATTGAGTGTCCAGCCCCACTTACGCCTCTCTATGACGGTTTTGACATCCCCTGGCACTTCTGTTGTAATGGGCCTGTTGGAAATTGGCAGCTTCATGGCGGAACGTGGTAAGTTTTTCCTTGCGTAATCAAGTCGCCGGTAGTCAGTTAGTAAACAATCCAACTTCCCGCACGTGCTGCACTCGCGCGGCCATGTTGAAGCTGTTTCGAGAAGGAGTCACCTATGCAGATGATTGAGGCCGTGATCAAGCCACACAAACTCGACGCCGTCAAGACCGCCCTCGCCAAGCTCGGCATCCTCGGCGTCACCGCCGTCGAATGCAAAGGCTTCGGCCGGCAGATGGGCCACACCGAACGCTATCGCGGCGCAAAGATGGACGTGGGCTTCGTACCCAAGGTGCTCCTCAAAATCTGCGTCAAGTCCGAGGACAGCGCCAAGGCCGTCAGCGCCATCGTCGAAGCGGCACGCACCGGCGAGGTCGGTGACGGCAAGATTTTCATCTATCAAATCGCCCGCGCCGTGCGCATCCGCACCGGCGAGGAAAATGAAAGTGCGTTGTAAACCAGCCTCTTGGCGGAGGCTGTTGACGTTCTAAACTGAAGATCAGGGAACCAGGGCGGACCTGCCGCAATGGAGCGGCACAACGTCCATCACCATCCCCGCGCAATCACCATCGAATCGCGCGGTGCGGGAGGAACCAATCGATGCTACGTCCCCTCTTGGCATCCAAACGGATGCTGGCGGCTCTGGCGATATTGCTCTGTCTTACCCTCTATTCCACGGCACGAGGCCAGGCGACGGCCGCTACGCCGCCCCCGACCGCGCAAGATGCCATCAATCAAATCTCAAACACCAATTTTGTCGCCAATACGCTGTGGACCCTCATTGGCGGCATGCTCGTCTTCTGGATGAACGCAGGATTCGCCTGCCTTGAGACCGGCCTCTGTCGGCGCAAGAACGCCGTCAATATTCTCGCCAAGAATTTCATCGTCTTCGCCATCAGTTCCATCGCCTTCTGGTGCGTTGGATTCGCCCTGATGTTCGGCGATGGCAATTCCGTGGTCGGCCACACCGGTTTCTTCACGAATCTTCTGCCCTACGACGCACCGAAAATGCCCGGCGCTTCCAGCCTCGACTGGTCCAATGTCTCCCCCGCTGTGAAGTTCTTTTTCGAGCTGGTCTTTGCCGGAACAGCCGCCACCATCGTCTCCGGCGCTGTCGCCGAACGTATCAAGTTCGGCATGTTCATGATCTTCTCCTTCATCCTGGTCGCCCTGGTCTACCCGATCACCGGCCACTGGATCTGGGGCGGCGGTTGGCTCTCAACACTCAAGGCTCCTTTCCATGACTTTGCCGGGTCCACCGTCGTCCACTCCGTTGGCGGCTGGGCTGCGCTGGCCGGCGTGCTACTGCTGGGACCGCGCATCGGCAAGTACAACTCCGACGGCTCGGTCAACCCCATCCCCGGACACAACATGGGTCTTGCCGCACTCGGCTGCCTCATCCTCTGGCTCGGATGGTTCGGCTTCAACCCCGGCTCCACCATGACCGCAACCGTCGCCGCCGGTCACATCGCCGTCACCACCAACACCGCCGCCGCCTTCGGCGCGGTCGCCGCCACCATCACCGCCTGGGCAGTGCTCGGCAAACCAGATTTGAGCATGATCCTCAACGGCTGCCTTGCCGGCCTGGTCGCCATAACTGCGCCCTGCGCCGTCGTCACCATCGCCGGCTCCGCCATCATCGGCGCCATCGCCGGCGCACTCGTGGTCTTCTCCGTTCTCTTCTGGGACAAGATCAAGGTCGACGATCCCGTCGGTGCTCTTTCGGTCCACCTCGTCTGCGGCATCTTTGGCACCCTCTGCGTCGGCCTCTTCGCCTCCCCGGCTGTCATCCCCATGCAGGTCACCGACGCCTACTGCAAACCTGGCCTGTTCTACGGCGGCGGCGGGACACAACTCATTTCGCAGCTCATGGGCATCGGAGCAGTCGCGGCCACCGTCTTCGCCATTTCGCTCGTCGCCTGGGCAGTCCTCAAGTTCACCGGCGGCATTCGCGTCAGTGCCGCCGAGGAGCATGAAGGCCTCGATATCGGTGAACATGGCATGGAAGCTTACCCCGGCTTCGCCACCGAGACAGGCGCCAGCGAACAGGTCTGATGCGGCTCATGACACGCCTGCCCCCGCGACATCCATTCGCGCGGGCAGGCTTCTTTTTTGCGCTGCGGTGAGGACTCATTTCGAATCGTTTACAATTCTCATATGCCCCAACCTCCCAACTCCGACTGGGCCATCCAGCGCATCGACCACGTCGCCATCAACGTCACCGACATGCCCCGCGCCCGCGCCTTCTACGGCGGCGTCTTGAAACTGAAGGAAGTCCCCCGCCCCAAAAGCTTCGACTTCGCCGGCGCCTGGTATCGCATCGGCACCGTCGATCTTCACCTGATTTCCCGCGGCGATAACGATCCGCAATCCCGCCGCCATTTCGCCTTCTGGGTCAGCGACGTTCACGCCGCCGCCAAATCCATCCAATCCGCCGGCCACCAGGTCACATGGGACACCTACAAAATTGAAGGCCTCGATCGCTTCTTCGTCCGCGACCCCGACGGCAACCGCCTCGAATTTCAGGGCAATGAGCTTGCCATTTAGCCGCCCCATTTAATAATCCGACCTTCTGGGCAATGCCGACAAACTCAATGCAGGGTGGGGCTTGCCCCACCAATTTATGTCCCTCAAGCGCCCCGCCATCTTCTTCGACCGCGACAACACGCTGATCGTCAGCGATGGCTACCTCTCCGACCCACACAAGGTGGTTCTCGTCGAAGGCGCGGCCGAGGCCGTCGCCAAGGCCCGCCAACTGGGGTTTGTCGTCGTCACCATCAGCAACCAATCCGGCGTGGCCCGCGGCATGTTCGGCGAAGAGGCCGTCTGGGCAATCAACACCCGCCTCAACGAATTGCTCAAGGCCGCCAAATCGACGGCCACCATCGCCCTGCACGAATATTGCCCCTATCACCCCGAAGCTACCGTCGAGAAGTACCGCCAGGACAGCCCCTTGCGCAAGCCCAAGCCGGGTATGATCCTCGCCGCCGCCGACAAGCTGAAGCTCGATCTGGGCCGAAGCTGGGTTATCGGAGATGCCCCGCGCGACATCGAAGCTGGAAGGGCCGCCGGCTGCCGGACGATACTATACAAGAACCCGGCGCTGCCACCCTCGCCCGCCGCCGAGGAACCGTCGAAGGTCGCGCCCGATTTTGTGGCATCGTCCCTGGCCGAGGCGATGGAGATTATCGGCCGCGAGGTTTTCAGGACGTCGGTCGAAGGCTCACCTCGGGCCCACGCGGTTGTCTCCTCATTGGCGGCCGCAAGCGCCCTGCCAACGAGCGGTGAATTATCGCAAGCGGCCAGCGCCCCTGACGGAATAGGCGAGGCAGCCATGAGAGCAATGGAAGCAGGCAAGATGGATGACACGACAGACGGCTCCGGTGCTCCCAACTCCCCTTCCGCCGCTTCGCGCCCCGAGGATGTGATCCCCTCCGCCGCCAGGGATGATACGGTCACTTCATCCCGCTCCGGCGCTTCGACTCGAAGCAGCGAAGACCTGCTCCAGGAAATCCTCCTCGAGCTGCGCCGCCAGCGCGAAAGTCCATCGGCCGATTTTTCCGTGGCCAGCCTTCTGTCAGTGGTCACCCAGGTGCTGGCGCTGGGGCTGATGTTTCTGGGGTTCCTGTTCCGTGAAGGGCCCAGTGGCCAGACGTATCTGCTGTTTGCAATCATGCTCCAGGTGCTGACAATCGCACTGCTCATCATGGGACGAGCGAGATAATAGCGAGATAATTCCGAGAGTGAGGATGGAATGAAAATGCGAACTTTGGCAACGGTGGCGCTGCTCGTGGCCGTCTCAACTTTGCCGGTCCAGGCGGCCAAGAAGCTCAAGCCCGAGGCGGAAGCGCCCGTGAAGAAGAAACCGGCCGACGGCAAGGCCGCCGCCGCGCGGCTGCGCGCGGAATGGGACATGGGCGAGCTGCGGATGATGCGGCTGGTGGTCGATGACGCCCAGTTCGCGCCTGAGCTCAAGACCTCGTTGGGCAACTCGATCGACAAATTCGCCCAGCAGCAGGAAGACCTGCTCGATCAGGTCGCGGCCGACCCGAGCACCGAGGATGCCGCCCGCAAGAAGCGCGCCAAGCTCAACGCGGCGTTCCTCGAGAAGATGCAGGTGGTCTATCAGAACGACGACGTGAAGAAGGACATCGCCAAACGCATGAAGGCGCTGGACAAGGAGATCGACGCCATTGCCATGTCGGCCGAGAACCTGATGGCCAAGCTGGATGCCGTGGGCGTGACCAAGGAGCAGAAGGACCGCATCGCCCCAGCGCTGCGCGATGCCAACCGCAAGGTGAAAGCCGAGGTTGACAAGTCCGAGACCCGCTCGCCGAAGGACAAGAAGAACCGCGACAAGGTCGTGGCCAGTTATAAGGAAGCCCGCAAGAAACTGCGGCAGGAGCTGACGCCGGAACAGCGCGAGAAGCTCACCAAGAAGCTGGCCGAAGAAGCGTAGGGTGGGCACCGCCCACCTTTGCTACTTCTTCTCCTCCAGCTTCACCGCCGTTCCCTCCCGCACCACGACAACGGCGATTGGTCCCTTGGCGGTGCTCAGACTCTCCCGCAAGCCTTCGATGTCCTTCACCGGCTTGTCATCGATCTTGTCGATGACATCCCCCACCTTCAGGCCGAGCTTCTCTCCCCGTGACTCCGGCACGACACTGCCCACCACCAGCTTTTCCGGATCGGGCGCAACCTGAATCCCCAGTCGCCATTTGGCCGGCGGCGGCAGGTCATCGCCGGGATCGGGGAGCTTCAGCGCTTCCAGTTTCTCGCGCAGCTCATCGCTGGCCCTGAAGTATTCCTTGAGCTGCTTGTTGCGATCCTCGGCCGCCCCGATCTGTCTGGTCGGGCGATCCTGCTGCAATTTGTCCAGCAGATCGGCCACCTGCTTGCGCTGCTCGTCGGCGACGTTGGCCTTCTCCATCTGCTGCACAACCCGGTCCTTCAGCTCTTCCATCGGATCAGGCGGCAGCGGCACCGCCTGCAATCCCCCGACAAACACCGGCCCCTGAATCACCAGGTTCTCCGCGCCGCGCACCAGCGGATTGGTGCCATCCGATCCCGACCAGCGCTGATAGAGCGCGAATGCATCGGGACTCTGAAGCTTCAAATCCTGCGCGTTCTTCGCCTTGAATTCTTCGGTCACCCGCCTGCCGTTCTCGACGGCGCTGACGCTCATGTCGATCGCCCCGCCCTGCTCGCGGATGGTGATGGTCCGGTTGTTCTCGCGCACTTCCACCTGCTTGACGCCGCCATCGTTGGAGATTCTCAGCGACCGCGCCACCACCGGCTCATCCTTGTTTACCGGCCCGCCCGGGACCGGCCGCTGCTCGATCCGCTTGATCAGCATCTCCGCTCGCGACTGCACTTCCGGATCGCCGCTGGCCAGCGCCTGCTTCAGCGCCTCCAGCGCCGGCTTGCCCACCTTCGCCAGCCTGGCGCTGGCCTCCTCACGGACCTTAAAGTCGTCATGGCCAAGCTGCACGATCAGCGTGTCGAGTTCTTTGGCCGAAGGCGCGGTGGTCGGCCCGGCTGCCAGCGCGGCGGCGACGAGGCCAACAATCATCAGAAAGCTCAGTTGCCGCATAAAGCACCCCGTTCCATCATAGCTGCTAATGACGCCAAAGACTGCTGTAAGTTTGGTCCTTTTACAAATAGCAGTTTGGCCGGCCGCCGCGGCATGCCCTATAATCGAGGCTCTATCGGAGACAACTATGCCCAAGCGCAATGGAAACAACCGCGGCCATTCCACCTCGACCGTTGCTGATCGCAGCGATGCCCGCCCCATCGGCACCGCCGGCATCGACCTTCCGCGCATCGAGCGGGCGGTGCGCGAGATCCTCATCGCGATTGGCGAGGATCCGGATCGCGAGGGACTGGTGCGAACCCCCAACCGGGTGGCCCGGGCTTACGGCGAGCTGATGGCCGGGCTTTCGGAAGATCCCCGCATCCATCTCAAGACCGTCTTCAACGAGCGCTACGACGAGGTCGTGCTGCTCCGCGACATCGAGTTTCATTCGCTTTGCGAACATCATCTCCTTCCGTTCATGGGCAAGGCGCACGTGGCTTATCTGCCCGATGGCAAGGTGGTCGGGCTGAGCAAGCTGGCGCGGCTGGTTGAGGGCTTTGCCCGCCGGCCGCAGGTTCAGGAGCGGCTGACCACCCAAATCGCCGATGCGCTGATGGAAGAGCTCAACCCCATCGGCGCGGCCTGCGTGATCGAGGCCACCCACACCTGCATGACCATCCGCGGCGCCAAGAAGCCGGGCAGCATCATGGTCACCAGCGCCCTGCGCGGCATTTTCAAAGACAACCCGCCGAGCCGGAACGAAATCCTGTCGCTCATGTACGGCACGCGAGTGGTGAGTTGCTAGCAGCATTGTCCGGCACAGCCGGACCTACGCCTCCATCTAACGGCTAGCTCTTGAGCATCTGTCGCAACACGCGGTGGAGGATTCCGCCGTGGCGGTAGTACTCGATTTCCACGGGCGTATCGATGCGGCAGATGGCGGGGAATTCGGTGACGTGGCCGTTGTCGGCGGTGGCGACCACCGTCATTTCCATGCCGCACTTGAGCGATTCATCGAGGCCGACGATGTCGAATTTTTCGCGGCCGGTGAGCTTGAGGGATGCGGCGTTGGCGCCGCGCTTGAACTGAAGGGGGAGCACGCCCATGCCGACCAGATTGCTGCGATGGATGCGCTCGTAGCTTTCGGCGATGACAGCGCGGACGCCCAGTAGCAGCGTGCCTTTGGCGGCCCAGTCGCGGCTGGAGCCCATGCCGTAATCCTTGCCGCAGATGATGATCAGGGGAGTGCCGCTCTCGCGATACTTCATGGCGGCGTCGAAGATGGACATGACTTCGGAGGTCGGCAGGTAGGTGGTGACTCCGCCTTCGGTGCCGGGGGCGAGGAGGTTGCGCAGGCGGATATTGGCGAAGGTGCCGCGGGTCATGACGCGGAAGTCGCCGCGGCGTGCGCCGTAGCTGTTGAAATCGAGCGGGGTGATGCCGTGTTCGATCAGGAAACGGCCGGCGGGGGAATCCTTCTTGATGGAGCCGGCGGGGGAGATGTGATCGGTGGTGACGGAGTCGCCCAGAAGGGCGAGCACACGCGCGCCGATGATCGGCTGGATCGGGCGGGGTTCTTTGGAGAGGTCGGCGAAGAACGGGGGGTCCTGGATGTAGGTGCTTTTTGGGTCCCACTCGAAGAGTTGGCCGCCGCGCACGGGGATCTCGTTCCATCTCTGATTGCCGTTTTCGACGCCGGCGTACTGGCGCTTGAACATCTCGGCGTCGATGCAGGCGGCGATGGTGTCGTGTACTTCCTGCTGGGTCGGCCAGATATCGCGGAGATAGACTTTCTCGCCATCCTTGCCGATGCCGACCGGCTCATCCATGAGGTTGGCATCGACGGTGCCGGCCAGGGCAAAGGCGACCACGAGCGGGGGCGAGGCGAGGAAATTGGCCTTGACATGGGGATTGATCCGGCCTTCGAAGTTGCGGTTGCCGGAGAGGACGGCGGCGGCCACGAGGTCCTTCTCTTCGATCACTTTGGCGATGGATTCGGGCAGGGGGCCGCTGTTGCCGATGCAGGTGGTGCAACCGTAGCCGACGATGTTGAACTTCAGTTTTTCCAGGTACTCGAGCAGGCCGGATTTCTGAAGGTATTCGGTGACGACGCGGCTGCCGGGGGCGAGGCTGGTTTTGACGTAGGGCGGGACGGTGAGGCCTTTTTCGACGGCCTTTTTGGCGAGCAGTCCGGCGGCGACCATGACGGAGGGATTGGAGGTGTTGGTGCAACTGGTGATGGCCGCGATGACGACATCGCCGTGGGTGAGCTGGACGGTGTTTTCGCGGTCGAGGACGGCGGTGCCGCGCTCGCGCTCGTCGGTCTTGAGATGCTCGGTGGTGGCGGCGGCCTTGGCATCATCGCCGGCGTAGGCAATGCCTTCAGCGCTCCAGCGATCGAGGCGCGGGGTGGCGCTTTCGCCGACGCTCTTCTTGTAGACATCGACGAGGGCGGACTGGAAGGTGGTTTTCAGGCCGCGCAGCTCGACGCGATCCTGGGGGCGGCGCGGGCCGGCGACGGAGGGCATGACGGTGCCCATGTCGAGGGAGAGGACTTCCATGAAATTGGGCTCGGTGTTCTTCTGACGCCAGAGGCCCTGTTCCTTGGAGTATCGCTCGACCAGATCGACATGGCTGGGATCGCGGCCGGTGAGGCGGAGGTAGTTGAGGGTCTGCTCATCGACGGGGAAGAAGCCCATGGTCGCGCCGTATTCGGGGGCCATGTTGGCGATGGTAGCGCGGTCGGCGACGGACATGCTGGCGAGGCCTTCGCCGAAGAACTCGACGAATTTGTCCACGACGCCGTGAGCGCGGAGGATCTGGGTGATGACCAGGACGAGGTCGGTGGCGGTGGAGCCTTCGGGGAGTTTGCCGTGGAGTTTGAAGCCGACGACCTGGGGCATGACCATGTAGATGGGCTGGCCGAGCATGCAGGCCTCGGCTTCGATGCCGCCGACGCCCCAGCCGACGACTCCCAGGCCGTTGATCATGGTGGTGTGGGAGTCGGTGCCGACGAGGGTGTCGGGGAAGGCGAGGCCGTTTTTGGTGGTCACGACTTTGGCGAGGTATTCGAGGTTGACCTGATGGACGATGCCGGTTTCAGGGGGGACGACGTTGAAATTGTCGAAGGCTTTCTGGCCCCATTTGAGGAATTCGTAGCGTTCGCGGTTGCGCTCGAACTCCTTTTTGGTGTTGTTCATGAGGGCCATGGAGTTGCCGAAGTCATCGACCTGGACGGAGTGGTCGATGACCAGAT
>DASYUA010000005.1:0-1545 GCA_036001665.1 Tepidisphaeraceae bacterium | reverse complement strand
GAGCTTCCAGTACTTTGACTTTTGTTTTAGAACGCAGCGCGCTCAGGTTCAAGAGGATCTCACGGGCATCTCCGACAAAGGCAAACGTGCCTGCGGTCAGCGCACCGCCGGCGTTGGCATCGGGAAACTGACCGGTCGTCTGGTGCGGGCCGTCCGATCGGCCTTGCAAGATGGCCTGAACCCCGAAGCTCAAATCATTTGTCAGGTCCACCTCAAAAATCCTGGCATCGATGATGACCTGCCGCGGCAGGACATCCAGCTTCTTGATGACGTCCAGCAGGTAGGCGTAGTCCGCGGGACTGGCTTGGATTACCAGAGTATTATTCACATCGTTGGCGACAATCCTTACACTCTCCTGCAGACCGGTGAGTGGTCCGCCACGGAAGACCTGGGAGGACATCGCCGGAGCCTGGTTCAGCCGAGGGCCGAGCTGGGATCCGCCTCCGAACACACCGCCACCACCTCCATATCCCCCGTAACCGCCCATTCCGCCGCCGCCATATCCGCCATACCCGCCCTGTCCGTAACCCCCATACCCCCCGCCGAAGCCTCCCATCCCGCCGCCGCCATAACCTCCGTACCCTTGTCCTCCAAACCCGCCTCCATAGCCTCCATATTGCCCGCCCCCGAAACCTCCCATCGATCCGCCAGTTTGGGCCGCAGTTCCAGCTCCGAAAGCACCACCGCCGGAACCAGCGGTGCCGCCCGAGCCAAAACCTCCAGTGCCGCCTACGCCACCGCCTACGCCACCGGAGCGGCCGGTGCCAGTCTGGTTAGTCCCTCCGCCAGTTCCCTCTCCACCACCAAATAGGGCCGTCAGGATCATCATGATGTTCGAGGCTGTGGAATTCTCCACCGTATAAATGTATGTCTGGACAGTTCTCCCGGTTGTCGCGTCCAGCTTTTCGACCCAGCGTTTGAATTCACCGAGCGCGCGCTTTGAGTTGGCCATTACAAGAATGGCATTCATCCGGTCGAGAGATACGAAGTAAATCCCGGAAGGCGAATCCTTCCCCCCGCTGCCAAAGATTTTTTTCAAATCGTCCGCAATATCCGCGGATGCGTTGTATTTGATCTCAATCAGCTCGATCAATTCGGGATTGATAAAAGCTTCGTCCAGCAGGCGGATGATCTCCATGATTTTCTGCACGTTGTCGGTGTAGTCCGTGATGATCAGCATGTTTAGCCGGTCATAGGGCATGATGACGCCGCCCTCTGTCATGAAGAGCTTCAACGGCTCGATCAAATCTCGAACTGAAATGAATTCTGCGCGAATTACGTGCGTCGAAAGCCTGGGTTGCTGGGCGGCGGATCCGGGCTGCGGGGCCGCCTGCGGGGCGGCTGGAGGCGTGCCCGGAGTTGCCGCTCCAGGCGGCTGCAGGCCGGCTGCGGTTGTCGCAGCATCAGGCGCTGGAGGCGTCGGGGCCGGTTGCGCGCCTGGCGCGACCGCCCGAGGTTCCGGCGGCTTGGCGGGCGGCTGCGCTTCGGGAGGCTTTACGGCCGGTTCTGGCGGACGATGTTGGATCACATCCAGATTTTTTTTCA
>DASYUA010000004.1:0-14484 GCA_036001665.1 Tepidisphaeraceae bacterium | reverse complement strand
GTCAAAACCGGAGTCCCGCTGGATCTTCTCGCGACCGTCGCCGTTTCCGGAACGAAGAACAGCAGTGGGGCTGCCTCGGCCAACCCAGATTACACCCTGCTTTTTTTCTGCTTCGTAATTCTTTGGGTGGTGATCTTAAGTATGGTAATCGGCTTCTGCTGCGGTGGCGTGGGTACCGCAATTCAGGGGATCATGGTGATCCTCCGTACTCGTAAATCCCCCGCAGTTCCATCACCCACTGAGCGCCATTGCCTCTGCTGTGGCTATGACCTTCGCGCAAGTCCCATTCGCTGCTCCGAATGCGGAACCAAGACCCCTCCTCTCCCCAAACGCCGTTTTCCTCTCATTTATCGCGGCTACGTCAGCACCCATCGCGCCCGGCCAACGCCGGATTGATTCGTTTATAAATGAACAAACACGCTTGCACCACGCAAAAGTCAGCGCGTTACGCCGCCACCTCCACAAACTTCCTCTCCACCTTTCCCTCCTTCGCCTGGCAAACGAAATACCCCTTCTCCTTCGTGCCATCGTGATTCTTCACATGGAACGAGCAGCAACGGTTGGTGGTCACCGTCGCATCGCCAAATTTCCGTTCCGTGAAGGCGTGATAGTGGCCGCCGAAGATCGCCCGAAGATTGGTCGGCTTGAACTGCTCCAGCACCGCGTCCGCGTTGGTAGCACGATTGGTCACCTTATCACCGAGGGGGAAATGCGTGAACAAAATCGTTGGCCGCTTCTTGTCCAGCTTGGGAGTTGTCTCCGCAACGTAATCCAGCGTGGGCTTTAGAATCGCCACCTTGGCCTTCGTACCATCCGTGGAATCCAATGCTACAAATTGCCATCTTTTGTGTTCTAATGTATAATTCATCATCTTCGGCATCAACTGTTCATACGCCGAGCGATCATTCTTCGGCGTGTAATCGTGGTTTCCCGGCACCGTGTAGAGCGGCATCTTCAAACCCTTAAACAACTCACGCACGGCCGAGATTTGCTCCGCCGACCCGCTTTCCGATAAATCGCCGGCGATGATGCAGAAATCCATCGGCTCCTTCGTGGCCGCCATGGACGCGATCACTTTCTCAAAGTAGGGCACGCAATTCTTGTCGAAAAAGTGCAGGTCGTTGACGACGAGGAAGCCGAAGTTTTCGCCGACCGAATCATCGGCCCACAGCGCCCCCGGCCAGGCGGCCGATGCCAGCAGAGTCGATGCCCCGACCTTCAAGAGGCGCCGCCGCGACAGGTTTTTCATTGATTGCATCCGTGAGATTCTACAGCACTAGTCAAACACGATCACGCCCCGCGCCACCTCGCCGCCCAGCATCGCCTCGAACGCCTCGTTGATCTGCTCCAGCTTGAACTGCCGGGAGATCAGCTCATCCAGCCGCAATTTGCCCGCTGCGTACAGCTCCAGAATCAGCGGGAAATCCCGCCGCGCGTTGATGCTCCCGTAGTAGCACCCCTTGATCACCTTCTCCTGCCGCGTGATCACCGCCCCGGGCAGATTGGTCCCGCTGCCCATCGGCGACAATCCCGCCAGCACCAGTTGCCCTCCCGGCCGCGCTGCCCCAAGAGCAATCTCCTGCAACGCGGGCAACCCCACCGCCTCAAACACGCAATCCGCGCCGCGGCCACCGGTCAGCTCGCGGATCTTCGTGAGCATCTGCTCGTCGGCCATCACCGCCGCCGTCGCACCCAGCTTTTTGGCCATCTCCAACTTCGCCGCGTGCTTGTCCACCGCGATGATCGTTCCCGCCCCGCACAGCTTCGCCCCCTGCACAATGCTCAATCCCACGCCGCCGCACCCCAGCACCACCACGCTCTCCCCCGCACGCACTCCGGCCGTGTACATCACCGCCCCAACCCCCGTCGCCACCGCGCATCCCACCAGCGCCGCCACCGCCAGCGGCACATCGCGCCGCACCGCCACGCAGCTCTCCTTCGGCACCACCGCAAATTCCGCGAAGCTGGCCAGGCCGCAGAAGTGATAGACCGGCAGCCCCCGCCACTTCAGCCGCGTCGAACCATCCAGCATCGTCCCGGCCCAGATCGGCCCGATGAACGTCTCGCACAGGTTGGGTTTACCACGTTCGCAATAGAAGCAGCGTCCGCAGTCCGGCGCCCAGTTGAAGATCACATGGTCCCCCACCTTCAGCCCGCTTAGTCCAGCCCCCAGCGCCTCGACCACTCCCGCCCCCTCATGCCCGACCACCACCGGCATCGGATGCTTCGTCGCCCCCGAGACCAGATGCTGATCGCTGTGACAAACCCCGCTGGCCCCCACCCGCACCAGCACTTCCCCCGGCTGCGGGTCCTCCAGCGTCAGCTCATCCACCACAAACCGGCTCTGCGCCTCACGCAGTATCGCACCCCGAATCTTCATGGTGGCCGGATTATAGCGACACGCTTCCGCATCCGTAGAATGGCCGCAGCCATGAACGCCTCCGAGCTCGCCTCCACAATTGATCACTCTCTCCTGAAGTCCGAAACAATGGCGCCTGAGATTCATAAGCTCATCGCCGAAGCAATCGAGCATCGTTTTGCAGCCGTCTGCATAGCGCCGGCGTTTGTCGCCAAGGCGGCGGTTGAGCTGCGAGGGAGCAGCGTTGCGCTTTGCACGGTCATTTCCTTCCCGCATGGCACTTCCAAGCCGACCATCAAAGCCATCGAGGCGACCAGCGCGGTCAAGGATGGGGCGGAGGAACTGGATGTGGTAGCGCATCTGCCGAACCTGATCAACAACAATTTTGAGGCGGCCAGGCTGGAGCTGATCGAGCTCGTCCGGGCTGCGCGGGCGGCCCGGCGGGAGACGGTGATCAAGGTCATCATCGAATCGGCCGCACTGCTGGTTCTGGGGGCGGATCGCGGCGAAGCGGCCATTGCCACGGCTTGCCGGGCGATCCGGGAGTCCGGGTGTGACTTCGTCAAGACCTCCACCGGCTTTCATCCGGCCGGCGGGGCTTCGGTGGAGGCGGTCGGGCTCATCAAGAAGTATGCCCAGGGTCTGCAAATCAAGGCAGCGGGGGGGATACGCGATCTGGCGACGGCCCGGGCGATGCTGGAGGCCGGGGCGGATCGGCTGGGGACGTCCAACTCGGTTTCCATCGTGCAGGAGGCCAAAGCAATGATATAATTCGAACGGCAGGCCGACTATGTCGTAGGGGCTTTTGCCGATGTAGTTATGGGGCCAGGTGTTTCCGGGGTATGCCTGATGTTGATTCGGACAATGATCGTGAGGAGCGTTCGGCGCTGGTTTATGGTCTCTGCGCTTCTGGTCTGGCTGGTTCCGATGCCAGCGCGGGCGGAGGAGCAGAAGGAGACGCGGCAACCCTGGTTTCTGCATTGCAACGGCATCGGCGGCGAGCGGGTTTGCGACCACACCTTGCTGAGCGGCCTGACCGCGGGCGGGTTTGAGGCCGATTTCCATATTTACGACTGGACCGAGGGAGAGACGGGTATCGTGGCGCTTCAGCGGCACGACCAGCATCCGATCGAGGCCCGCAAGGTGGCGGATCTGATCATCCAGGCGCATGCGGCCAATCCAGGCACACCGATCTTCCTCAGTTGCCACAGCGGCGGGACGGCGATCATCACCTGGGCGCTGGAGATACTCCCGGATGAGGTGAAGGTGGAGTCGATCGTCATGTTTGCGCCGGCCCTTTCGCCGGAGTATGACCTGACGAAGGCGCTGCGGCACGTGAAGAACAAGCTGTATGTCTTCTCCAGCCCGCACGACTTTGTGGTGCTGAGCACGGGGACCAAGATGTTCGGGACGATGGATGGGGTGCGCTGCGAGGCGGCGGGGTTGAAGGGTTTTGTGCAGCCCAAGTCGGCCGACGCGGAGCAGTATCGCAAGATCGTGCCGCAGCCGTATCAGCGGTCGTGGGCGATGCGCTATGGCAACGTGGGCAGCCACATCTGCGGCATGCGGACCAAGTTTGCCCGCGACTACGTGGCCAAGCTGCTGCTGACCGGCAAGCCGCCGGTGGATGAGGATGCGGCGGCCGGGCCGACGACGCGGCCGGTGGAAGCCAAAGCGGCGTTGCAATGAGCGTCTCGGATTCTTCAAGCGACTCTCCCCCCATTTCCAAAACCAAGTGGCCTTTGTGGCGCATCATTCTGGCGTACGCCATTTTGCTGGCGATCGCGTTCACGTCGATCTGGGTGATTGATCGACGGGTGGATGCGCTGGCCGAGCCCGCGGGCGCGCCGGCCAGTGGGCCGCGAGCAGGGCGATAGCGGCGGGCAGGCCGTGGCCGAGGATGGAGGGGAGGATGCTGGTGGGCATCTGGTAGGGGATGTCATCGCCGATGTTGGTGAGGCGGTAGGCGATGCGATGCTGCGGCCAGGGGACGGGGAATGACCGGGACAGTGCTCCTTGTATTGCGAATGTAGGATTTCCAACTACCAGGGCGGCGACGGTGCGCTGGGAGGATTGGCCGTGCAGGGCGGGGGCGAGCCAGACGGGCCAACTGAGCCAGGCGAGAGAGAGGATGACCACGGCGGCGGGGGGGATGCGAACCTTTGCGAGCAGTGCGGCGAGGGCGGAGATGGCGAGGGTGTAGAAGAGCAGCACCAGCGTGGCGCGGGACCATTCCCAGAGAGTGATGGTGTCGTTGAAGATGCAGGTTAGCCAGACGAGTGCGATGGCGGTGATGATGCCGGCGAGGATGGAGGCGCGATTCGGCAAGCCCTCTTCGGCGACGGTGAGCATGGGTGCGAGGATTGAAGCGAGGACCAGTCCGCCGAAGAAGAGGCCGAGATTGCGGCCGATGGTGAAGGCGAAGTAGAGGGAGAAGGCGAGGGAGAGGAGGAAAGAGGAGCCGAAGATGTACCACGGCCGTCCCGGCCGTGTCACGGGCAAGATGCCCGTGGTACCAGTGGTCATGGCTTGGTCTCGGGTTGTTTGGCGGGTTCGATGATGAGCCAGATGGGGGTGTTGCGCCTGGGCATGATGTCGGGGTTGACTTCCCATTCGAGGGATTCGTTTTTGTTGCTCTTGAGCTGGGGGATGTCGATCACGGTGTGCTCGAAGTTGACGACGGTGATGAGATAGCCGGTGACATCGGCCGCGTACTCGCCATCGTCGAGGGTGGGCGCGCCGACGAAGACCCAGTTTACATCGGGCATGGCGGCCTTTTCCTTCACGGAGCGCATCAGGCGCGAGGCGGGGAGGGTGATGGTTTTGCCGTCGCGCTGGAACTCGCAACTGAGCTTCAGGGCGGGGCCTTTTGGAGGGATCCAATGGTTGTCAGGCTCGGAGAATTTGACGGGCTGGCCGGGCTGGAGCCCGAGCATGAGCAGGGCGAGGTGGAGATGAGAAGGGCGGGCGCGGGAGCGGAGGACGGACTCGTATTCCTTGGTGCCGGTGGCGCAGACGAGGAACTCGAGCTTTTCCTCGGCGTTGATGGCCTCGCATTCGATGCGGACCTGATGTTTGGCGACGTTGACCTGGAGATGGGGGAGCCTGGGTTCCCTGGCCTCGGCCGGGCGCGTGGCGGGGGCGGCGTGGAGGGGAGTGAGGGAGAGGAGCAGGAACAGAAGCGCCAAGGCAGCGCGCATGGGGACTCCGATGGATGGGCGCGAGTTTACTGTGGGGTGGTGGCGGCCGCCACGTGGGTGCAGGACCTGCACCGGGCCTAGACGGGTTGCGGCAGTTCGTTGGTGGGGGCGTCGGGGAGATTGTCGATCGAGAAGAAGCCTTGTTCGCGGTTGAAATAGATAGCGCCTTCGAACCAGCCGGGGGCGGCTTCGCGGCAGCGGAGGACGGTGCAGTTGATTTTGAGAATCTCGCCGGAGGGTGCGGGGATGCGGAGGATTCCGCCGTGGCTGAGGGTGAGGTGGTCGTTGGTGAGGAAGGCCAGGGCGAGGCTGGTGACGTTGCGGGTGTAGAGGAGGGCCGGCCGGGCTTCGGGGGGGTCGGAGAAGAGCTTGAGGGTAGCGCGGACGCGGTATTGGCTTCGTTTGGTTTTTTGGCGATCGACCAGGGGCTTGGGTCCGGCTTCGAGGGCGGAGATGACGAATTCCACCTCGGCCGGGAAGGGGGCGTTGGCGTCGGTGATGAGGGAATCGTCGTGAAATGGCTCGACCAGGACCATGAAGCCTCCCGAAAACCGGGCCCGCAGTCGGGGCGCGGCTGGATAGAGAACGTCTCGCCGGACATGCTTCTCGTACAATATGTGGGAGGGGATGGGCAAGGATTTGGGGGAGTTTGGGAGGAAGTGGGCGAAAAAAAGTTTCCGGGAGGGGCGAATGGATAAAGGGTTGTAAAAAAAGGGGTTGTAATTTTTGAGGGGCGAAAAACCAGGGGAAAAGCGGTACTTTGCTGGTACCAAAACGGTACTTATCGGTACTGAGGCGGTTCTTTTCGGTATGGAGTGAGGGAGGGGGGAATGGGTTCGTTTTGTAAAATCTGAACCTCGAACATCCAACATTGAACATCGAACATCGACCGAGGAAGAGGTGGGATAGGGAAATGGGTTCGATTTGTAGCGCTTCGGGGTTGAGGGGGTGAGCGCAGACCTTGGGCGGGGCGCCCAAGCCATGAGGGGAGCTTGGGGAATTGCGGCGAAGATGGCGGCCGGCGGAGCCGGAGTTGCGTTGCATAAAACACCTCCCTCTATAATTCCCCCCTTGTTGCGCAAACGGGCCGGTTTTGAGGGGGGTGGCGCAACGGAATTGGGGATTTCGTAAGGGAAAGTGAGAAAGATTATTTTGGAAAAGTCATATGGGCAACGGTCAGGCGCAACATCCGTGGGCTACGGAGCGCAAAATATGGGGTTTGAGCCACTTATCGTTGATAATTTACAGGCAGGGGGGTTAAGCGCGGGCTGGGGTGGGGGAAGGGGGGGTGAGGAAAATCGACGTTTTATTTGCCGCACCTCAATTGTTGAGCTAGTTTGAAGATGGCGCAAAGATATGAAGGGTTGGAGTGCGGGTGTTAGCGCCGGAGTGAGATCATTTCTTGCAGGAGAGCGTTCATGAAGAGGGCAAAGCTTGCTGTTTTGGCCGCGGTTGCGGCATCTACTCTGGGTCTGTTTGTTGGAGATTTGGCAGCAGCCAACTTCACTTACACGCAGACGGATGCGACCACGGGTGCGGGAGTGATCGCTCCCTTTATCATTGGTAGCGCGGGCGGGGACATCAACTTTGCGGCGACACCGCTGCCAAGCGCAGTGGTGATCAACCCGGGGCCGGGGCAGTTCGTCGGCTTGCAAACCGTGGCGGCGGGGAATTCGAATGAATCGAATGGGGCCATCGGCCTGACTTGGAGCGGGTTCGTGACGGCGACTGGCACGCGCGGCACTGATATTTACACGGTTCAGATCCCGTTGAAGTTTGTTCCGAAAGTGACGCAGAGCCCGGACATCAACGATTATACGTGGAACGTGATCTTCGGCGACAATTCCGTGGGCGGGCAGGACACGGTCAGCACGGCATCGCCGCGGTTCGGGATGTGGTATAGCCGGGATGACGTGATCGACGCATTAGAGACGGCAAACACGTTCCAGCGGTACACGCAGCAGAACAATGCATTCGTAGTGGGTCAGGACGTCTTAACGAACACGGACTTGACGACAACTGCGATCAAGGACGCGACGGACTCTGGGAATCCGGCGGGGGTTGATGCGGCGGGGCGCGACCTGGCTTTTTACTTCGGCTGGCGCGACCAGGGTACGATGACGCCGGTGCCACCGGTCTTCACGGTGGATACGTTCACGGTCGGCGGGATGCTGAACCCTGACCCGGCCACGCTGATTCCGGAGCCGGGGAGTTTGCTGGCGCTGGCGGGCGCGGCGATGCTGGGAATGATGCGGAGGCGGCGGGCGTAGTTTTTAGAATTGTTTGAGAAGATTTTGAGCAGGGCGGCGCCTTTGGCGCTGCCCTGATTTTTTTTACACGGGCAAGGTGCCCGTGCCACGGGGGGAGGCGAAGGACGCATGGCCACGCGTACGGGTGATCATTCGCACCTTGTGGGCAGTGCCCAGCCAACTACGACGGCTACACAAAAAATGTGGGTGGCCTGCAAAGGGAACGACACGGGCATCCGCGTACGGCTGCCCATGCCACCCAACGAAAAGCGTGGACGGCGTGCTACTTTTTGTCTTTTTTCTTGTCGGTTCCACCGAGGGCATTGTTGAGGTCTTTGGAGAGGTCCTTGCCGGCGTTTTCGAGGGGGGTGCCTTTGAGTTTTTC
This sequence comes from Tepidisphaeraceae bacterium, assembly GCA_036001665.1. GTDB lineage: Bacteria > Planctomycetota > Phycisphaerae > Tepidisphaerales > Tepidisphaeraceae > JBGPEF01. The sequence goes on along the minus strand of DASYUA010000004.1, from coordinate 6,291 downwards.
CTGGACACCCTGGAGTTGCTTGTTGATTTCGGTTTTGGCCTGTTGCTGGACGTTTTTGGCGGCGGTGGAGAGCTGGGATTTGAGGGCGTCGATGTTGGACATGTCGCCGCCTTTTTCGGCGAGGGAGGTGATGACGAGGAGGGCGACATCCTTGAAAGCCGCGCCGTTTTTGTTGCCTTCGCCAGCGCCGACGTCGTGGAGCTCGAGGGTGGGGATGTTGACTTTGATTTCCTGGGAGAGGCCGGGGAGGCCGGGGCGGAGGATGACGGTGGCATCTTGGATTTTCAGTTGATCGATGATGAGGCGGATTTCCTTGGAGGCCGGATCCGGTTTGGGAATCTGGTCCATGACGGCCTGAAAGTTGAATTTGCCGTTCGCCTGCTCGACAACAATCGACGGTTTATGAAGGGTGAGGGAAGTAATGTGGATGGGGTCGGAGCGGAGTTGGCCGTAGGAGACCTGGACAGCGCCTTTGTCGAGCTGGAGGATGCGGGGTGAGCTAAAGCCGGATGGGGAGGCGATTTGCAGGTCATCGAGGGAGAGGCTGCCGCCGAAAATGGCCAGATGAGCGCCACCGAGCTGGGTCTGGAGGTTGAGAGAATCGGTGGATTGGACCTCGATTGTGTGTTTTATGATACGGCTGAGGTTGAAGTAGACGATACCTAAGGCGATGATGAGAAGGAGGACCACGGCGAGTGCGATTCGTCTAAAGAGTCTCATAACTACCTCCGAGACATGAAGGGCGGCAGGGAAGAGAAACATCGAGTATACTCAGGGGCTTGCCCCGCGGTAATGGGCAATATATGACTAGCCCAATAATGGGTATTGGGCGAGGGTGAGAAGAAACCATTTTTATTTGGAACAGGAGTGAGACATGCTGTTGACCAAGCACGAGGGGGAGACATTTCAGAACCAGACCGTTTACATCAGCGGTCAGGCGTTCATCCGGTGCAAGTTTGTGGCCTGCACGCTGGTGTTGCGGGAGAGCGTGTACCATCTGGAAGGATGCACGTTTGAGCGCTGCAACTGGCACGTGGACTGGGTGCTGATGTGGGGATCGCCGGAGAGCATCCGGGAGATCAAGGCGCTGGTAAGTTTGATGGAACAGGCGCAGCAGTCGCAGTTGCCGCAGGCGCAGGCGGCGGCCCAGGCGGCGAGCGGGAGCCAGGTGAGGCCGGTGGGAGCGACGGAGTAGGTTCCGCAGTTCGCAACGAATAGTGTAAAATTAGAGAACGCCAGGAATGAAGGTTCCTGGCGTTCTTGTTTTGGGTGGGGGCGGGGTGGGTGGCGGGCTGGGGTTTGGATCAGGATTAAGATGAGGATCAAGAATAGGAAGAGGAGTAAGAGCAAGAACAAGAGTAAGAGCAGGAAAATACGGCGGGTGGCGGGTAGAAAGAAAGGCACGGGCGAGAGCCCGTGCCGGTTTGATTTAAGAGAGAAGCGGGATGGATTAGCGCTCGTAGTAGTAGGAGCGTTCGGAGTAGTAATAGCGGGGGGAGCGGTAGCTGTCGCGGTAGTAGTAGGGGCGGCGGGGATAGATGTAGACGGGGGCGGGATCGATGTAAACGACGGGGGGGGCGATGTAGACGGGGTCGTTGTAGTAGTAGCGGGAGCGGTAGATGGGTGCGCAGTAGTCGCGGTAGTAGGGACGGCTGTAGCCGTAGTGGAAGCTGGAGTAGCCGCGATTGTAGTAGCCGCTGGAGAAGCCGAAGGTGAAGTCGAAGCGGCTGCGGGAATAGCCGCGGGCTTCGGCGGGGTTGGGGAGGAGGGTCAGGGCAGCGACGAAGAGGAGCGGGATTAGAAAGCGTTTCATGGTTTTTCTCCTTGCCGTCCTTTTGCAATTACCCACGCTCGGACGGCCGCAATGAGCCAAGTATATGAGCCAGCAATATAGACACCAATTGGCCTGAAGAGGTTAGTGGGGGTGGGAAATGGGTAAGTGGGGCGGTGGTGGGGGGTTAGGGACGGCGGCTGAAGCCGCCCTACGGAGTACCTCGACTACACAAAAGAATTTGGGCTGTCGCTGAAATGGAACGACACGGGCATCCGAGTACGGCTGCCCATGCCACCCATTAAAGAAAGATGGACGGCGTAGAGTTGAAGGGGGTAAGCGGATATTCAGGAGTCGGCGGAGGTGACGCGGAGGGCATCCTGGGGGGGTTCCTGGGAGATGAGGAGTTGGGATTGGCGGAGGATTTTGAAGGCGATGCCTTCGGGGTCGCGGAAGAAGTGGGGGGTCCAGAGGCGCTGGAGTTTCCAGCCCTGGGATTCATGGATGGCGGTGCGGAAGAGGTCCCATTCGATGGGATCGTCGGCCTGGCGGTAGCGTGCGCCGTCGCAGAGGATGCCGAGGGTGACATCGTCGGGGCGGTGGGGGTGATGGAGGGCGAGATCGACGCAGAAGCCGTCGTTGCCCCAGTGGACGTCGGAGCCGATGTTGTGTTTTTGGGCGAGATGGTTGGCGAGGGATTCGGAGAAGAGGGAGGGGGAGCGACTGGGGAGGACATTTACGGTGGCGTCTGACGAAGAAGGGGGAGAGGGTGATTCGCCGTCCGCTGAAGCGGACCCTACGGATTCCAATTCATCAGAAGAAGGATGGTGGGCAGTGTCCACCCTACTTTCGTCGGGGGCGTTGTACATATGGGCGAGTTGTTGGGCGTAGGCGAGGTAGGAGAAGAGGAGGTAGCCGCCGCCGGGGGATTGGGTGGGGGGGATGGGGGGGAGGTTTTGGTAGATCTGGGGAGGGATGGAAGTGACGACGTGGACTTCCTGGCGGGCGCGGGTGACGAGGACGTTGAGTCGGCGGCCGCCGCCGGCGGAGCCGAGGGGGCCGAAGCGTTTGTAGAAGCGGCCGGTTTTGTCGGGGCCGTAGGTGGTGGAGATGATGATGTGATCGCGTTCGTCGCCCTGGACGTTTTCGAGATTTTTGACGAAGAGGCCTTCGAAGGAGCCAGCGCCGCGGCGGGAGCGGGCGATGGTGAGGCGGCGGGCGAAGTCGGGATCGGTGGAGGCGAGGGCTTCGAGTTTTTCGACGATGAGGTCGCGCTGGTCGAGGTTGAAGCAGGCGATGCCGATGGAAGGCGGATCGGCACGGCGGAGGAGATCGTGGACGATGCGGGTGACCTGATCGGCTTCGGGCTCGTTAGTGCGATCGTAGTAGATGCCATTAATCTGATAGAGGCGGATGGGGGCGACGGTGGTGCGGTTGGCGGGATGGCCGGGGATGGGTTGGAGACGGGAGCCGTAGAAGTGGGCGTTGGAGAACTGGATGAGGTCGGCGTTGCGGGAGCGGTAGTGGACGTCGAGGTAGCACTGTTCGATTTGAAGATTGAGGGCGGCCTGGAGGAGGTCTTCGACTTCGCCCTGATGAGATTCGAAGAGGTCCTGATCGGATTGGGGTTCTTCATCATCGGTGGTGATGATGGCGGATTCGAAGAAGCGGGAGGGGGGCAATTGTCTGGGGTCGCCGGCGATGACGACGCGGGAGGCGCGGGTGAGGACGGGGAGGCCTTCTTCGAGGCGGCATTGGGAGGCTTCGTCGAAGATGACGATGTCGAAGAGGGGTTTGCGGGGGAAGATCTGGGCGACGGTTTCGGGGGAGGCCATCCAGACGGGGCAGAGGTCGAAGAGAGGGTCGCCGTCGGATGCATTTTCGTTTTCATTTTGCGCGTGCATTTCCTGGCCGACCTGGATGACCTGGCGGAGGCGCATGGCTTTTTGGCCGCGTGAGGTGAGGCGGCGGCGGAGGTCCGCGCCGAGGGAATTGAGGCGGGAGCCGGTGGAGGCGAGGAGGCGATCTTTTTGGCGCGAGACCCATTGGTGGAGAATGGCATCGCGGACGAGGGACATTTTTTGATCTTCGAGGAGGCGGTAGCGGTCGAAGGTGCTTTTGAGGCGCTGGTCGTCGATCAACTGGAGTTGGGGGTCGTGGCGGAGGCGATTGGAGATGGCGTTGGCGAGGGCAGCGCGGCGGAGGATCTGGAGGGCGGAGTCGGGGCCGGCGGATTGATCGATGAGGGACTGGAGGGAATTTCGCAGAGAGGCGGGGAGAGAGTTGAGCTGCTCGGGAACGCGGAGGACATCTTCGAGGGTGTCGAGGGAATCGGCGAGGCGCTGGAGAGTGGGGGAGGCGGGGCCGTTTTTGCAGAGGAAGGTGAGGAGTTTGCCGAGCCAGTTTTTTGGGTCGGAGGAGGAGAAAAGATTGGCAGCGCGGAGCTCGGTGAGAAGATCGGTGATGGCCTTGGCGCGGGCGGGGGAGCGATGGAGGCCTTCGAGGAAATTGGCGGCGGCGGTGGAGTCGGTGAGGGCAATTCTGATCGCGGCGGCGTGGGGCTGGAGGGCGGGGTCGGTGAGGGAGATGTCGAGGAGATTCACGATGGCGGAGTTGTCGCAGAAGAATTTGAGGAGGGAGTCATCGGCGGGTGTGCCTTGGTTGGGGCGGTCGCCGAGGAGCTGGAGGCGTGCATCTTTTAAAAGGACGCGGGCGCGGGTGGCGGTGAGGAAAGTGTGGAGGCGGCGGGCGGAGGTTAGGGAGAGGGTGAGGCCGTAGGATTTGAGGACGGTGGAGGCGGCGAGTTTTTTGAAGATGGCGAGGAAGGAATACCAGCGTGAGGAGACCTGGATGTAGGTGGCGAGGGTGGCGATCTGGTAGGCGAGGAGTTGGACGGGTGGAGGCTGGTCTTTGATGAGGAGAGAGAGTTCGGGGTCGCGGGGGGCGGTGGAGAGGGCAGCGCGGTAGGGCTCAAGGTCCTTGAGGATTTTGGCAGTGTCCTGAATGTTTCGCTCGGGCTGGGTGGCCCAGTAGGCGCGGGTGTCGGAGGGAGTGATTTTGAGGATTTGGTCGAGATGGTCGGCGAGGAGGGTGCGGGTTTCGGCCTGTTCAGTGAGTTTTTTGGTGGGGTCGAATGGGGGGATGGCGGGATGAATTGTTGTGTCGGCGGAGTGGGCGGAGTCGAGGCATTTGGCGAGGGTGGAGCGGATTTCCTGCATGGGACGGGCGAGGTAGGTTTGCAAATCGAGGCCGTGGGCTTCGACCCATTGGTTTTTTGGATATTGGGCGCGCTGGGCGCGTTCGAGAAGCTCGCGGACGTCGCGCTGGTGTTTGTCGAGGTCGGGGAGATTGAGAGCGGCGGCGTTGGAGTCGTTGAGCTTGAGGTCAGCGGGCTGGGGCTCGGCGAGCCAGCGGCCCATGAGGTTGTGGAAGGATTCATCGGAGCCATGCTGCGGGGCGGGCTCCATGAGGGCGGACCAGTGGCGGAGAAGCTCATCGTGGAGTTGTTGGAGTTCCTCATCGACTTTATTGAGGCGGGCTTCGGCCTTGGGGTCGGTGGCGGCGTCGGAGAGGGTTTCGAGTTGTTCGCGGAGGGCGCGGTAGAGGTCGCGCTGGTCGCGCTGGGGGTCGTGGACGAGGCCGCAGAGCTTGCCGAGGCCCATGTGTTCGAGGCGGTTGGCGACGACGTCGAGCGCGGTGCGTTTATCGCAGACGAAGAGGATGCGTTGGCCGCGGATGAGGTGATCGCCGATGATGTTGGTGATGGTTTGGGATTTGCCGGTGCCGGGAGGGCCGTGGACGACGAGGCCGGAGGAGTTGCGGGCGAGAGAGACGGCTCGGCGCTGGCAGGGGTCAGCGCGGGTGATGAGGCGCTGCTCTTTGGCGGGGCGTGGGGAGATTTTGGTGGTGGTGGCGGTTTTTTCGAGGTGAGGGGCGGGGGGGAGATCCAAGGTGACATCGACTTTGAGGAAGCTTTCGATGGGACCCTTGATGGGTTCGCCTTCGACCATGGCCTGGGTGTCGCAGAGGAGGCCCTGGTTGGCCATGGGGAAGAGGCCGAGGACGGCGGAGGGGAGGATGGCGGGTTGTTTGGATTCGGCATCGTCGGATTTGGGGGCGGGGAGGAGCTGAAGGGTTTCGAGGGTGAGAGAAGGCGGGGGGAGTTCGATGAGCTGGCAGATGCGCTGGACCAGTTCGTTGATTTCGCGCCAGGGGTCTGCGCCCTGGTCGTCGGCGAAGACTTCCTCGGGGGGTTTGGTGGTTTGCTGCTGAAGCCAGGCGAGGAGGGCGGTGTTGGGGATGACCAGGTCAACGCCATCGCCGCGGCAGGCAAGCTCGATGGAGGGGGAGGGGCCTTGGCGGATGGTGAGGGCGAGGGGGAGGACGGCAATGGGGGCGATGATGCGGCGATTGAAGCCGCCGCGGGCTTTGCCGAGGGAGCTGGGGGGAAGGGGGAGAAGGGGGAAGCCGAGGCTGAGGATGGCGACGCCGGTGTCCTGTTCGTAGGTGCGGGCGTCGTC
>DASYUA010000003.1:0-7585 GCA_036001665.1 Tepidisphaeraceae bacterium | reverse complement strand
GTCGTCCAGTTAGTGGGGTTCTGTCCATTGTCCGCCTCTTTTGTTCCCATGCGTCCGAAAGTCTGCTGGCCTTTTTTGCACTTTCCTCATGCGCGAGGGACATTTGCATAATGCTGTACATCAGCCCTTGCATATTTTGATTTAGAGATTCGCTGGTATATTCTTGGCCATCCATCAGGGTGACGATTTTGATGCCTCTGCGGATGATGCTCAGGAATAATTCCAACGCTTCTAGAAGTGCGTTTCGACTGAGACGATCCAGCGATTCAACAAGTAGGATTGAACCTCGTGGGATTTGATCTAGCTCGCAAAGGCGTAGGAAGGATGCAAGGGCCGAATCGCCGTCAGCATTTGCACCCCTGTATGCTGAGATCCCGTAATCGGTCAGGCTTTCATCAATCGTCAGTTGTCTTTCAGCTGCCCACTTTTTTGATGCTTCCAATTGCCGCCGGACCGAATCGCCCTTCAATTGTTCCGGGCGGGAAAATCTTAGGTAGGAAATTACCAGTCTGTTCCCGTTGGCGTCACCACGGTCGTGCGCCTTTCGCTTCTTCCCTGTTTTCATCGCAATCATCTAGGCTCCTGAAAATTCCAAAATTCAGTTTATCCGTACCTGGTAGATTTGTCTATAAACGGCTCATGATCGGCCCCCCCGGCACCGGCAAATCAATGCTCGCCCAGCGCATCGCCGGCATCCTCCCGCCCCTTTCCCGCAGCGAATCCCTCGAGACCACCCGAATCTATTCCGCCCTCGGCCTCCTCCCCGACGGCATCGCCCTCATGGATGATCGGCCCGTCCGCACCCCTCATCACTCCGCCACCGCCCAGGCCCTCATCGGCGGCGGCAGCACCCCCCGCCCCGGCGAAGTCTCACTCGCCCATCACGGCATCCTCTTCCTCGACGAGCTGCCCGAATTCTCCCGCTACGTTTTGGAAATGCTCCGCCAACCCCTAGAAGGCGGCGAAGTCACCATCGCCCGCGTTCAGGGCGCAGTCAAATTCCCCGCCCGATTCATGCTGGTGGCGGCCATGAACCCCAGCGCCAGCGGCTACGCCCAGGCCGATCAGAGCAAGCGCGACAAATATCTCTCCCGCGTCTCCGGCCCATTGCTCGATCGCATCGACATTCACGTCGAAGTCCCCTCGGTCCCCTACCGCGAACTCACCAGCCGCCGCGCTGGCACCGATTCGGCCACCATGCGCCAGCAGGTTCTCACCGCCCGCGACGTCCAGCGCAAACGATTCAAAGGCGAAACCAACAACGCCTCCATGGACTCCCGCCAGTTGCGCGCCCATTGCGAGCTCGATGAAACCTGCCTCCTCCTGATGAAGCAAGCCATGGAAGAAATGGGCCTCTCCGCCCGCGCCTACGACAAAGTCCGCCGCGTCTCCCGGACCATCGCCGACCTGGAAGGCTCCGACACCATCCGCGAGCAGCATCTGGCCGAAGCCGTGCAGTATCGACTGCTGGATCGGAGGTTCTGATGCCACCGAGCAACGCCTGTCCTCAACTGCCCCGCTACGATTCGAACGTAGATTGCCTGGTCCAGAGCCAGGAGTGCTACCAGTTACACCACAGGGCAAAATTTTCCACCAAACAAAAACCCCGAAGCCTTCGCCGGGCTTCGGGGTCGCTTATTCTCGTAATCGTTGACCCGCGTCACCCAGCGCGCAAATTCACCTGTTGGCCTTGCCGGGCCTGCTGGAGTGAAGTTGAACGGGTGGCAGTGGTCATGACTTATTCTATGCACGAACTATATCGGCAGCCCGGCGGCGGAGGAATAGCAAATTTGACTCGCCCTCGCCCCTTGCTAATAGTACCGGCCATGAATCGCCAGCAACTTGCCCAGCGCATCGCCGATGTATCGCTCCTGCGCGGAGAATTCACCCTCCGTTCCGGCCGCAAGAGCAACTATTACCTCGACAAATACCGCTTCGAAACCCAGCCGGATGTGCTCGAAGCCCTCGGCGAGATGTTCGCCAAACACGTCACCAGCGACGTCGATCGCATCGCCGGCGCAGAGCTGGGGGCGGTGGCCCTGGCCGCCGCCACGGCGATGGCCAGCGGGAAGCCGTTTGTGATCGTGCGAAACCAGAAGAAGGATTATGGAACGAGCAAGCTGGTGGAGGGAATTCTGGAGAGGGGCGAGCGAGTATTGATCGTCGAGGATGTGCTGACGACCGGCGGGCAGGTGGTCGAGGCGGCCAAGTCGCTCGAGGACGCCGGCGCGACGATCGCCAAGATCGTGGCGGTGATCGACCGCCTGGAAGGCGCGCGGCAAAACATCGAGCAGGCGGGTTATGCGTTCGAAGCCCTCTTCACCACAGAGGATCTTGGCATTAAGAAGTAGACCCACCCTTCTCATGCTTTTTTAATTACCTGAACTAATTTCTCACAATCTTCTCACGTTACGGCCGCGATTCACGCGCGGCGAACCGCGACATCAGTGTCAATTTGCTACGCGTGTGCGCCTCGAAATCTGACAGCCTGACCGAGTCGCGATCGTCGCTCCCTCGATAGCGAAAACCTGCTGAGGTTGGCACATCACTTGCTCGTCGCTGCCCACGCAGTGGCGGAGTCCATTTTTGCGCGTGGCGGATCAGTTTCATTTTAATCACAGCGGTCGTAGGCACGGGATAACTCTTTTTACCTCTAAGGAGACTCGCATGAAGTCGGTTGAAACACAACAGACGGAAAAGCGGTTCAAGGCCGTGAAGCTGGAAGAGCGCATTGCGCCATCGATTGTGCTGACCAATCCGGGCGGCAATGAGGTGCAGGGCGACGCGAACGGCCAGGCGCTGGACTATGAGAATCCGGCCGGCCAAGCCCCTCCGGGACAGAACTAAGCCGGCAGGTTGGGTAAAGCACAGTCGTTCCTCGTTACGTGTCTTTGAATATGACTCGCTTCCAGAAGCGGCGGGATGCCGCCCGCGTGGGCGGTGTGCCGCGATGGAGGCCGTACACTCCAACAGACGAAGGAGATCGTCATGCAAGAGCAGAAGGACCAGACCTCTCGTTTCAAGATCAACAAGCTCGAAGAGCGCATCGCTCCGTCGAGCGCTGACTTTCCCCCCGGACAAATGCCCTCGGGCAATCCGGCCCAGGCTCCGGGCCTGAGCAATCCGAATGAAGTTCCGGCCACGAATCCCAGCAATGACTGATCGACCAAGACGCCGGCGCAGGCAATTGGGCCTGCGCCGGCTGATGGCGGGAGCGCCGCATGGCGCACGAGGATGAATCTGCTTTTGGTCGGCCGCTGTGATGATTTCATCCTTCAGCGTCAATGCGTTGCTCCTGCAATCGGTCCAATGAGAAGTGATTGTTTTTGAATAGAGGCCGAGCCGGGGCCGTTCCTCGGCTCGGCCTGTTGATTCGCGGCAAACGTGGCTGGCCAGCACATGCACGAGTTGTCCACCATCCCCCCTGCGCGTCGATCCGATCTGCTTGTTCGTCCCTTGGGTGACCATGGGGATTGCGTCGTCAAGGATTTGGGGTCGGGTGATTATTACAACCTCGGCCCGCAGGAATCGTTTCTGCTGGAGCGCCTTGACGGGGAACAGACGGCGCAGTCGATTTGCGAATCCTTCAAGAAGCGATTCGGGCAGCCTCTCTCGGAAAGTGAGTTGCAAGACTTCCTGGAGTTGGCGCGCTCGCTGGGATTTCTGGAGGCGGCCGGCGTACCGGGCACGATTCTGGATCGTCCCATCACCGCCCCGCTCTCCGCGTTGGCTCCCCCGCCGACACCCAAGCCGCAACGAAAGAAACGCCAAAGCATCCTCTATTGGCGCATCTCGGTGTTCGATCCCGACCGTTTCTTTAACTGGCTTGAGCCGAAGATTCGCTTCATCTGGACACGGACATTTCTGCTCTTGTCGGGCGCAACCATCCTCGCGGGTGGCTTCGTGCTGGTTGCCAACAGCCGCGAGCTGGTCTCGCACTTCCCCTACCTCATGCAGTGGCAGACCGTGTTTGCGGCCTGGCTCGCCCTGGTGGTCGTCACCACCTGCCATGAATTTGCCCACGGCCTCACGTGCAAGCATCACGGCGGGCAGGTACACGAGGTGGGGTTCCTGCTGATGTATTTCATGCCCTGCTTCTACTGCAATGTCTCGGATGCATGGCTGATCCGGGAAAAATCCAAGCGCCTCTGGGTGACCCTGGCCGGCGCCTATTGCGATCTGTTCCTGTGGGCGGTGGCGATGCTGATCTGGCGTTTGACCTTGCAGGACACGCTGATCAATTATCTGGCGGTGGTGGTGCTTTCCATCTGCGGCATCCGCATCTTTTTCAATTTCAACCCGTTGATGAAACTCGATGGGTATTACCTGTTGAGCGACTGGGTTTCGATTCCCAACCTGCGGCCGCGCGCCTGGGAGACCGTGGCTGCGCGGCTGCGCTGGCTGCTGTGGGGCGCTGCCCGGCCGGCAAGGGAAGAGCGCGGCACATTCCTGGTTAGCTACGGCATCTGCTCCTGGTGCTACTCGACGCTCTTTCTGTGCCTGATGCTGTTCTATTTCTTCCATTTCCTGTCGTTTCGATGGGGATTGCTCGGCGCCGCTGCCGCGGGGCTGCTGGCCATCAGACTCGTTCCCGGCCTGTTCAACGGCCTTTGCTCTGGAGAGGTCAAAACCATGATTCACACACGCCGCAATCGCGTTGCCATCTGGCTGATCGTGCTGGGGAGCATCGTTTGCGTGCTTTTTTTCGTGCCCATGGAGCAGCGGGCCGTGGGGAATTTCAAGCTGCGGCCGACGAGGCGGGCGGAGGTGAGAGCGCCGGTGGCCGGGTTTCTGCGGTCGGTGCGGTTTGACGAGGGGGATGAGGTGGGACGGGATTCGGTGCTGGGAATGATGGAGGTGCCGGACCTGGCCAGCAAGATTTCCCAGCAGCGCGCGGACATCGAAGAGGCCGATGCCAAACTTGATCTGCTTCGGGTGGGAGCGCGGCACGAGGAGCTTCTGGAGGCGCACCGGCGGGTGCAGCGGCAGACGGAATGGCGCGACCTGGCTGAGCAGGACCTGGTTCGGGCGCGGGCGGCGCTGAAGCTGGAATTGAAACAGCTCGATGAGCTGATTCGCAAGGACCAGATCGAGCTGAAATTCACCCTGGAGACCTTCAACGGCTATGGGGAGGCGTTTCGCCGGAATGCGGTGTCGCAGCAGGAGTACAACGAGGTGGAGAAGAACTTTCACGTGTGCGAGGCGGTGCTGGAGGAGCATCGGGCGAAGCAGAAGGAGCGGGTGGAGATGGGAACGACCCTTTTCGAGGCGGAGGTGGCCCGCCGCGCGCAGCAACTGGCGGATGCGAAGTCCACGCTGGTTTTGCTGGAGGCGGGGACGCGGCCGGAGGAGATCACAGCGCAGCGGGCGCGGCTGAACAGCCTGCGCGAGGAGCTGAAGTACCTGGAACAGCTCCAGGAGAAGTCGCCACTGCGCGGCGGCTGCGCGGGGCGGGTCGTCACGCCGCATTTGGCCGAGAAGGTGGGGCAATACTTCAAGGAGGGGGAGCTGCTGCTGGTCATCGAGGATACATCGGTGCTGGAGGCGGAAATCTCGCTTCCCGAGCAGGAGGCGATGCGGGTGCGCGGCGGGCAACAGGTGGAACTGAAGCTGCCGGCGTCGCCGTACGAGACTCATCGGGGGACGGTCGTTCGCATCGCGCCAAGTGCGGTGCCGGGGGATGTGCGGAGCAGTATTACGATCTATTGTTCGCTCCAGAAATCGCCGGAGGCATTGCGGCCGGGGATGAGCGGATATGCGCGGATCTGCTGTGGGAAGCAGCCGATGGGGCTGGTGCTGGGGGACCGGGTGATGCGATCGTTGCGGACGGATTTCTGGTGGTAGGCGGCTCGAGAAACGGCGGCTGAAGCCGCCCCTACAGCAGCCCCCTACAGGTTGAATTCAAGAACTGATGCTGTGTGCCCAAGCAGACCCGCCCCCTGTTGGCGTCATTTTTCCTCCCCCTCGAGTTCCTCTTCGGCGATGTCGTCCATGGCATCGTCGATGTCCTTGCTGTTCATGAGGCCGAGTTCTTCGAGGGCGAGGAGGGCGGCCTTTTGCTCGGCCATTTTCTTGTTGGGACCCCAGGCGGAGTCGAAGCGCTTGCCGTCGATGTCGACGCAGACCTCGAAACATTTGCTGTGGTCGGGGCCCTTCTCATCGAGCAGCTCATAGACTGGGGTGGCGTTCATGGCCTTCTGGGCGTGCTGCTGGAGCATGGCTTTGTAATTTTGCTGGTGGGCGTTGGCGGCGATGATTTCGATTTTGGGGCCCATGGTGCGGAGGACATAGGCTTTGACGGCCTCGAAGCCGCCGTCGAGGTAGATGGCGGCGACGATGGATTCGTAGACGGCGGCGGCCAGGGAGCTGGGCATTGCCAGGCCGGTGCCGACGCCCTTGCCGATGATGAGCAGCTCGATGAGGCCGGTTTCGATGGAGACTTCGGCACAGGTTCGGCGGGAGACGACGGCGGACTTGATTTTGGTGAGCTCGCCTTCGAGGTATTCGGGGAATTTGAGGTAGAGGGCCTCGCAGATGATGAGGTCGAGGATGGCATCGCCGAGGAACTCCATGCGCTCGTTGGAGAGGAGGCGTGTGTCGGCGATGGAGGCGTGGGTGAGCGACTCCTTGAGGAGCTGCGGATTCCTGAAGGTGTATTCCAGGATTTTTTCGGCGCGTTGAAACGTCTCGATCTTCACAGGAAGCAACTCGCGAAGAAAAAATGGGGAAGGCGTGCGGAAAACGCCGGAATTGTTGGCCGGAGCAACGCTATCCGTCGGATGGGGGGTTGTCAATTGGGGTGGAGAAATGGGTTCGTTTTGCAGAGATGGGAACATCGAACATCCAACACGGAACATCGAACGTCCAGCGGAGAGGTGCGGTGGGTTTGCCTGGTCGAGGAAGAGGGTGGAGTTGGAGGTAAAAGTGGCGATTTTGAGGCGCTGGAGGGGGGTTTGGATCTGAGCGGTGGGTTTGATTGGATTTGTTTTGTCGGCCGGTTTGGCTGGGAGAGGCGAAAAAAGTTTTTGGAGGGATCGGGGGGTGGTTTTTTGTAAAATTGGTGCCGGCCGTGATTTGTGGAATGCGTTGGGCAAATTATCGATAAAAAAGCACCCCCAAACCACCCAAAACGCCCCCTGAATCACCCCAGGATCGGCCCAAAGCGCTGGTTGAATCACCCCAAAGTCGCCCTGGAATCGCCCCATGATGAGGAAAAGCGCCCCCAATGATGGAAAGGCGCGGAGAGGGGGAGGAAAGAGGAAGCGGCGAATTGGCGAATCGGTGAATGGGGGAATGGGAGACGGGAAACGTGAAACTTGAGGGCAGGGAGTCTCCCGAGGTACGGCTGAGTGGGTCAAACGAGAGCATTCGAACCTCCTTCCATGCGGTGGGGCGAGCCCCACCCTACGGTTCCTCGCAGGTTGTATACGTTGGGGATTGGGTTTGTTCGGGGGGCCGGATTTTTCACCATGAAGGACGCGAAGGGCACGAAGAAGAGGAATTTCACCACGGAGGGCACGGAGGGATTATTAGCCACGGATTTGCACGGATGGACGCGGATTTTGGGGCGGGGGATGAAGGGCGG
>DASYUA010000002.1:0-57577 GCA_036001665.1 Tepidisphaeraceae bacterium | reverse complement strand
TCAAAGTTGATTTTGGTGATGACTTTTTTTTCGCGGGTGGCGGCGAGGATGGTGAGGTCGCCTTGTTCGTTGCCGAGGTAGATTTTGCCGTCGGCCATGAGCGGGGAGCCCCAGATGCGGGCTTCGGTGTCGTGGGCCCAGTAGATCTCGCCGGTGTCGGGGTTGAGGCAGTGGAGTTTGCCGTCGAAGTCGGCGGCGAGGAGCAAGTCGTTGGCGATGGCGACGGTGGAGATGGAGCGGCCGATTTTGGGGCAGGACCAGAGTTTGCCGGTGGAGGTGAGGTCGCCGGTTTTGGTGGCGTCGATGCAGGCGAGAGAGCCAGCGCCGTCGCCCTGTTCGGGGTTTTGGCCGACGGAGACGTAGACGCGGTTTTTGTAAAGCACGGGGGTGGCGATGATTTCGCTGGGGCCGTTTTGGGCGCCGTATTTCGCTTTGCGTTGCTGGGGGGAATTCACGTCGCAGCGCCAAATTTCCTTCAGGTTTTCGTCGAAGGCGTAGCAGAAGCCGTCGCCAGCGCCGAAGATGATGAGGTCTTTGCCATTGATGTTGGCGAGCGAGGGAGAGGACCAGTTGCAGAGGAGTGTTCTCTTGCTGATGCCGGAGGATTCCTGGGCGAGGAGTTGGCCGGTTTTTTTGTCGAGGCAGATGAGGGCGGGGGAATTGGGGGAGGGAATGTGGAGGGCGGTCCAGTCGTTGCCGTTGGAGGTGGTGACGTAAAGTTTGTCGCCGACGACCAGAACGGAGCTGCTGGTCATGTGCAGCGGGAAGACGCCCAGCTCATCGCGGAGATCGTAGCGCCAGATGATGTCGCCGTCGGTTGGGGTGAGGAGGATGGGAGGATTTTTTTTGCCTGCCTGGTACTGGGCTTCGTCTGTGAAGGGGCCATCGTTGCCGTTGGCCTGGCCGTGGACGTCGATGCAGATGACTTCGCAGCGGTTGGTGACGAGATAGGCGCGGTCGCCATCGACGGTTGGCGAGGAGCAGAGGCCGGTGGCGTCGTAGTCGGAGACCTTGCCGGCTTCGAGCTTGGGGATGGAGAGCTGCCAGAGTTTTTTGCCGGTTTGCTCGTCGAGGCAGAGGAGGATGGAGTAGTCATCCTTGAAGCGTGGATCGCGGGGGGGTTCGTTGTTGGTGCCGACGAAGACGCGGCCGGCGGCGACGACGGGGTTGCCGTAAGTGTATGAGCCGAGGCGGGCGGCCCATTTGACGTTCTTGGTTTGCGAGAGGTCGAGCGGGCCTTCGGGGTTGGGTTTGCCGGGGTCCCAGATTTCGGGCAGGGCGGTCTCGGGGGAGACCATGTTGCGGGAATTGTCGCGGCCCCATTGGGGCCAATCGGCGGCGAGGGCGGGGACGGAGAGGGATAGGATAGAGGATAGAAGATAGAGGATAGAACGTGGCATCAGGACAATAGTACCCGCTGGGTGGCGGGATGTTTCGCATTGGACTCAACCCCCCCGCCGCCGGCTTGTATAATCTGGGCGGGTCGGATTTTATTGCCTATCCAACAAATTGAGGTAGACGCCGGATGAAAAAGCATTACCCCCTCTGTCTGCTGATCGGACTATTCGTGACGGTTTGCGTGGCGCGCGCGGAGAATTGGCCGCAATGGCGCGGGCCGGCGTTCAATGGGACCAGCCCGGAAACGAATCTGCCGGACAAACTGGACGAGACGGGGACGATGGCGTGGTCGGTGGAGTTGCCGGGGCGCGGGGCGAGCACGCCGATTGTGTGGGGGAATCAGGTCTTTCTGACGACGCAGGGGAAGGATCGCAAGCTGCTGGCGCTGTGCTTTGATGCGAAGACGGGGAAGGAACAGTGGCGCAAGGAAATGGGGATGGCGGGACAGGCGAAGGGGAACAATGCGGATTGGGCCGGGCCGTCGGCGATCACGGATGGCAAGACGGTTTACTTTTATTTCAGCACGGGTGATCTGGCGGCGTTTGACATGGATGGGAAGCCGATCTGGAACCTGAACATGCAGAAGGAGCATGGGACCTTCAATTATCAGTGGATTTATGGCTCGAGCCCGCTGCTTTATCGCGGGAAGCTTTACGTGCAGGTGTTGCAGCGCGATGTGCCGGGATCGGAATGGCGGGCGGCCAAGGCCGGGGAGTCGCTGGCGGATTCGTACATCGTGGCCAAGGAGCCGAGCACCGGGAAGGACATTTGGAAGGTGGTGCGGAAGGATGACAATGCGAGGGTGGAGTCGAAGGAGGCGTATTCGACGCCGATGCCGTATCAGGGGAAGGAGCCGGCGCAGATCATCATTGTCGGGGGCGATTGCGTGACGGGTCATGATTTTGATACGGGGAAGGAGATTTGGCGCGCGGGGGGGTGGAATCCGCAGAAGATTGATAGTTTTCGGACGGTGCCGTCGGTGACGGTCGCTGGAGACATGATCATCGCGTGCGCACCCAAGGGTGGGCCGGTGATGGGGATCAAACCCGGCGAGGGGGATGTGACGGCGAGCAATTTCGCGTGGAAATCGAAGGAGTTGACCAGCGATGTGACGGTTCCGGCGTTTTATCAGGGGAACCTGTATGTGCTGGAGGGGGAGAAGAAGGCGCTGAGCTGCGTGGATGCGAAGACGGGGGAGAAGAAGTGGTCAACAAAGCTCGACAGCCGGCCGGTTTTCAGGGCATCGCCGACGGCGGCGGATGGAAAGATTTATTGCATCAATGAGAATGGGGAGGTGTGGGTGTGTTCGGCGAGCGAGTCGAAAATTATTTCGCAGGGGACGCTTTCGAACCGGGACAAGGCGCATGCGTCGATTTCGGTGGCGGATGGGAGGGTGTATGTGAGGACGGGGGAGAAGTTGTATGCGTTTGGGAAGAAGTGAAGATTTGATCGATATTTACAGGTATAATTTGGAAATGAACCCGATTTCAGTCAATCCCAAGATCATGAGTGGGACGCCATGTTTTAGCGGGACACGGGTTCCGGTGAAGGGATTGTTTGATTGGCTGGCCGACGATTATACGATTGATGAGTTTCTGGAAAACTTCCCCTCAGTGACGCGGGAACAAGTTCAAGCGGTTCTGGATCTGGCCAGCGAGAAGCTGCTTGGAATCCCTGCGGGCACGCGTTGATGAAGATCCTGCTTGATGAGTGCGTGCCCGTCCTTCTCCGCCATGAGCTTTTGCCTCACCAGGTATTTACCGTTACCAACAAAGAGTGGAAGGGGATTGTGAATGGCCAGTTGGTGTCATTGGCCGCCGCCGACGGGTTTGAGGCGATGCTGACGATGGACCAGCTAATCGAAAAAGAGCTCGATCCGGCAACTTTGCCGCTGACGGTGGTGATTCTGCAAGCTCGATCCAATTCGCTTAAGCGACTGCTGCCGCTGGTGCCGCAACTCTTGAGCACGCTCGCTTTGCTGCCAAGAAAATCAATAGTTCATATCAGGTAGATTCGCATCACGTTCAAGGAAAATCCCATAGACGGCCTGCGCTGGTTGGTGTACTGAGACAGGATGCGCAGCCGAAGCGGTTCCAATGGCAGGCAGGTCCATCCGAAGAATCATGGGTATCCCCGGCCACAACTGGTGCGGGGGAATTGGACGTCGCTCAATGGAACGTGGCAGTTTGCGTTTGATGCGGAGGCGAAGTGGACTGAGCCGGGGGATGTGAAGTTTGAGCGGCGGATTGTGGCGCCGTTTGCGCCGGAGACGGCGGCCAGTGGGGTTGGGGACACTCGTTTTTACAATGCAGTTTGGTATCGGCGGGAGATTGCGACGCCGAAGTTGGCCGATGGGCAGCGGGTTTTGCTGCATTTTGGGGCGGTGGATTGGGAGGCGTGGGTTTGGGTTAATGGCAAGCTGGCGGTGAGGCATGAGGGGGGATATACGCCGTTTTTTGCGGACATCACGGATCTGCTGGTGGAGGGGAATAGGCAGGAGATCATCGTGCGGGCGCACGATGATCCGCACGAGTTGACCAAGCCGCGGGGGAAGCAGGATTGGTGTGAGTGCGCGCATTCGATCTGGTATTGGCGGACGACGGGGATCTGGCAGACGGTTTGGATGGAGGTGGTGCCGGCGACGTGGATTTCGCGGCTGAAATGGACGCCGAGCGTGGAGCGGTGGGAATTGGCGCTGGAGGTGAGGCAGGGTGGGGTGATTCGGGAGGGATTGCGGCTGGCGGTGCGGCTGAATCACAAGGGGCGGCGGATCGTGGATGACATTTACAGCCTGGAGCGGCACAACACGGTGCGGCGGATCGTGCTGAGCGATCCGGGGATCGATGATTATCGGGGAGACATGTTGTGGAGCCCATCGCATCCGAATTTGCTGCGAGCGGAGCTGGAATTGCTGGATGAGAAGGATGAGGTGATTGATCGGGTGGAGAGTTATGCGGCGATGCGCTCGGTGGCGACGCAGGGGACGCGATTCATGCTCAATACCCGGCCGTACTACCTGCGGATGGTGCTGGATCAGGGGTATTGGCCGGAAAGTGGGCTGACTGCGCCGGATGATGAGGCGCTGAAGAAGGATGTGGAGCTGGCGAAGGCGATGGGATTCAATGGGGTGAGGAAGCACCAGAAGATTGAGGACCCGAGGTATTTGTATTGGGCGGATGTGCTGGGGCTGCTGGTTTGGGAGGAGATGCCCAGCCCGTATGCGTTTGGGACCGACACGGTGCGGCGAGTGACGGCGAGCTGGACGGAGGCGATCGAACGGGATGCGAGCCATCCGTGCATCATTGCGTGGGTGCCGTTTAATGAGTCATGGGGGGTGCCGGATCTGCCGGATGTTTTGGCGCAGAGGCAGTTCGTGAAGGGGGTTTATCACCTGACCAAGGCGCTGGATCCGACGCGGCCGGTGATTGGGAATGACGGGTGGGAGTCGGTGGCGACTGATATTATTGCAATACATGATTATGAAGCGGAGCCGAAGAAGCTGGCCCAGCGGTACACGCACCCGGCGGAGAATGTGATGACGATGTTCAAATCGGAGCGGCCGGGAGGGAGGATTCTGATTCTGGATGAGCACGCGCACGAGGGGCTGCCGATCATGCTGACGGAATTTGGGGGGATCGCATATTCGAAGGAGAAGGGATCGTGGGGGTATTCGCGGGCGCGGACGGGGGATGATTTCGGGGCGCGATATGCAGCGCTGCTGGAGGCGGTGCGGTCGCTGCCGCTTTTGGCGGGGTTTTGTTATACGCAGTTTACGGATACGTATCAGGAGGCGAATGGGCTGCTGTACATGGACCGCACGCCCAAGTTTCCGATTGCGCAGATCGCGGTGGCGACGCGCGGGGCGGAGAGCGATGCGGAGAAGCGGATCGAGGCGCGGTGGAGGCAGAGGGTATTGGCGATGCAGAGGCAGCAGGCGAATGGCGTGCAGACAATGCAGGATTAAACAGGAAGCGCGTAGGTCCGGTTGTACTGGACGCGAGATGTCCGGCACAGCCGGACCTACGCGGGATCAAATCCGCTTCCTCCCCAGGGATGACATCGGCAGATTCTTTTTGCAGCGCGCCAGGAGCCGCGGAATGGGCCGTATTTGTTGAAGGCGTCGATGGCGTATTGGGAGCAGGAGGGTTGGTAGCGGCAGTGGCCGCCGATGAGGCGGCCGAGGGTGACGCGATAGAGGAGGACGAGATGGATGAGGAGCCAGCGCATGGTCAGCTGGGGCGGGATTGCCAAGTGGTGTGGAGTTTGAGCATGAGGGAAGTGAGGAGTTTTTGGTACTCGGCCAGTTGCAGGGGCTGGTGGGGGCGGACGACGAGGACCAGATCATAACCTTTCGGCCAGTCGTGTTGATGGAGGCGGAAGGCTTCGCGGAGGAGGCGCTTGATGCGATTGCGGCGCGGGGCGGCGCCGACGGCTTTGGCGAGGCTGAGGCCGAGGCGCGGATGGGGGAGGTTATTGGGACGGGCGTAGGCGATGATGGGGCCGCGGGCGTGGCGGATGCGGGTTTCGAAGACGGCGGAAAATTCGGAGCGAGAGCGGATGCGGAGGGATTTGGGGAAGGAGTAGGTGGAGGTGGGCACGAGGAGATTTTAGCCACAGATGGGGCACGGATGCACACGGATGGGGAGAAGTCAGCGAGAGGGCGCGGCGGGGTAGAGGTGAACCTGGCGGTACTGGCGCCATTCCTGTTCGCCGGGGTGGCGGAATTCGAAGAAGGCGCCTTCGACGGGGGGAGGAAGGAGGACTTCGAGTTGGTCATCGAAGCGATCGTCGGGGATGCGGACGAGCTGGGGACGCTGATATTGGCCTTCGGGAACGAGGCGGACGATTTTGAATTTGGTGACGTGGCCGTCGGCATAGCGCTCTTCCCAATGATCACCATTCAGGACCCATTCGCGGCGGCCGGGGGGATTATCCTGGTCGGTTTCGAACCAGAAGTGGGTGATGGTGTTGGAAGCGACGGGGCGGGTGGTGGCGGGGTTGGTGGCGGGTGGCTGGTGATGAGCGGCGTGATTTGATGCCACTGCGTCTTTATTGTCGCTCTTGCATCCAGTGGGCAGGAGGCAGAGGGAAAGAGCGGTGGCGGAAATGAGGAATTGTTTCATCAGGACTCCTGGGGATTCATTGGGTGAGGAGTGTAGGGTAAAGGCGGAATTTGCACCAACAGCGGGGCGGCATCTTCTGGAGCGGATTGAAATATTTTGGCGTGGGGAGGGATTAGAATAGGCATCA
Source organism: Tepidisphaeraceae bacterium (assembly GCA_036001665.1). Lineage (GTDB taxonomy): Bacteria > Planctomycetota > Phycisphaerae > Tepidisphaerales > Tepidisphaeraceae > JBGPEF01. Next base: position 50,929 of record DASYUA010000002.1, on the reverse strand, counting down.
TGAGTGAATCAAACACAATGCGGGCGCAGGACGTTCTGGCTTTTTCGCTGCGGACCATGCGCGGGATGATCGAATCAATGTGCAAGGAGCTGACGGCGGAGCAGTTGCTGCATCGGCCGTGTGCGGAGGCGAATTGCGCGGCGTGGATACTGGGTCATTTGACGGCCGTGGATCATCGATTTTTGACCGCACTGGGAGAGAAAGATGTACCAGCGCTGCCGGAAGGATTCGCGCAGCGATTTGCGACCAAGGGTGATGCGCCCAAGGCGAAAGAGTTTGGGGATGTGACGAAGCTGCTGCCGATGTTTCTGGAGATGAGGGATCGGCTGATCGCGGCGACGGAGAGATCGAGTGCCGAGCGGCTGGCGGAAAAAGTGGACCTGGGCAGCCCGCGATTTTCGAAGAAGGGGGAGATGCTGGCGCTGGCGGGATTTCACACTGGATTGCACGCGGGGCACATATCAACGATTCGGAGATCGCTGGGGAAGCCGGCGCTGTTCTAGCACTGGCAGGCAAGCTGCCAGTGGCACCGGATGGGGCTGCCAGTGGCACCGGATGGGGCACGGATGCACACGGATTCAGCGGCCGGCGATGGTGCCGAGGATGATGCAGGGTTCTTCGCCTGTCGCCGCTTTCTGCGGCAGGGAATTGGTCCAGAGTTCCCAATGGATGACAGGGCTTCCCATGATTAACTCCGCGAAGGGTTGAGGATTTTAAATCGTTACATCAGTGGTTTGAGACCGGCCGCGCGGCGGCAGTCGGTGATCTGGCCATAGTGGACCATATTGTGCAAGGTGACCGCGAGCAAGGCCTGGCCGTTGGTCTTCATCATTTCTTCAAAACCGGGCGGGATGAATTTGGGCGCGCGGTCGAGGCCGGCTTCGCCGATGTGGTCGAGCATCTTCAGATTGGCAGCGCGAAGGTCTCGGTAAGTGCGCACGATTTCTTCAAATGGCGGATAGGCTTGGGCATCGGTTTTTGGTTGAGTGCCGGGAGCGAAGAGCGGGGCCCAATGTTCGACGGGATTGTTCTCGCCAGTGACGATTTTGCGCATATTGCCTTCGATGAAGGCCAGATGGCCCATGGCCCAGAGGGGATGATTGCCGCCATTGGCGCAGGGTTGAGTCAGCGGGGCATTGCGGATGTCTTCGATGAGCCGTGCGGTGCCCTGTTCGGTGAGTTGCATAGCGAAGCGGATCAGATCGATGGCTTTCATGGACGATCTCCTTCTGGTTGATTTGATTTTTTGATGAGGCGCAGTCCGAGTCGAAGCGAGAAATACAAGAGAGTGGCGGCACAGACAATCACCAGCGTTATGCGCAGATATGTCGCGAGGGAGATGGAAATGCCGACGCCGGTGAACAGAGCAACGTAGGCGACGACGCACGCCGGGCATTTGGGCAGGAGCGCGAGGGTGGCGCTGGGGACGATCCAGCCGGCCATCTCGGTGGCTCGGTGGCGCCAGGGTGACGGAGTTGGACAGCAGAGTGGCGCGCTCATTTGTGTGCCTCCGAGCCGCAGCACGTTGAGGATTCAGTGGCCGCTACTTTCGGCCAGTATGGTTTGTCCTTATCCAAGAAGTCGCCGCCGGCGTAGCGGTCGTGGTGGCGGACCCACTGCATGGAGAAGGGGAGTTGATCCTCGTCGCGGCCCTTGGGGACCAGATCGAGCAGGGTGTAGGTGACGACGAATGGATCGAGGCCGCGGCCATACGTCGAATAGGTGTGGAAGATTTTGCGGTCCTTATCCTTGTAGAAGACGCTTGCGCCGGGGGCTTCGGCGCTGGGGAAGGGCTGCATGGTGTAGTTGTAATTGACCTTGCCCTGGGCCATTTCCTGTGGGGTGAAGAAGACTTGGTAGTCGTGGTTGAAGTCGTTGCTTTGCGAGGAGACCCAGGGGAAGCGCCAGCCCATGCGCTTTTTGAAGGACTCGATCTTGGCCAGGGGCGCGCGGGAGGCCATCGCCAGCGACACATCCCGTGCGGCCAGGTGGGGGACAGCGCCGTCGAGGTGGTCGCAGACGTAGGAGCAGCTTGGGCAGCCTTCTTGCCAGTCGGGGCCGAACATGAAGTGATAGATGAGGAGCTGGCTGTGTGGGCCGAAGAGATCGGCGAGGGTGACTTTGCCGTGAGGGGCGTCGAAGGTGTAATTTTTTTCCACCCGCACCCATGGCAGCTCGCGGCGCTCGCGGGCCAGCTCATCGCGCAGCCGGGTGAGCTGCTTTTCTTTGGCGAGGTGGGCCTTGCGGGCTTCGAGCCACTGCTCGGGCGAGACGACTTTGTTGTTAGTCATGGGTTCTCCAAATTGGAAAGTCACTGGACGCGCCCGACCGCTTACGCAGTACCCGGCGGGGCGGCTAAATGTGGATCATTTATCGTTTGCGATTTTCAGCGAGTTGGCGGACGCGCTCGAGCCAGGATTGGAAGCCTTTGGGCATGCCCTCGCGGAGCGGCGTGGTGATCATGCCGATCGCTTGATGGGTGAGTTTGAGGCGGGTGCCTTTGCCTTCGGGTTCGAGGCGATATTGGAGGTGGTTGGTGGCGGCGTAGGACATCATCATCGGGCCGCTGAGTTCGATAAGTTTGGGGGGTTTAATGACCTGCACATGGCCCCAGAGGTGGCCGGTATTGTTGCCCAGATCGCGGAACCAGCGGCCGCCGGGCCAGGCTTCGAGCTTGAAGGCGAATGGTTTGCCGTCCTCCATCTGGCTTTCGGGGCCGAGCTGCTCGAGGACGTATTCGAAGGCGATGTCGATGGGGGCTTCGATGAAAATTTCCTTTTGGATTTTCATCGATGAGATCTGCTCGCTGTTCACTGACGTGGATGCGGCCGGCGAAGTTGTGGTTGTTCGGCTCATAAGGATTCTCCTTTTTTTTGTGTTTTTTCTAACTGTTCGCGGGCTTTGCGCTCGGCCCGTTCTTTAATGCGATCCAGCTGGTGTGTCCAGAAGCGCTCGAACATCTTAGCCCAGTCGTGGATTGATTTGAGGCGGTGGCCATTGATGCGATAGAGCCGCTGGCGGCCTTTTTGCCGCACAGCGACGAGGCCGACTTCCTTGAGCACGCTCAGGTGCTTGGAGATCATGGGCTGCGGCCAGCCGAGGGTGTGGACCAGGCCGTTGACGGGCATTTCGCCGTGAACGAGGGTTTCGAGCACGCGGCGCCGCTTGGGCTCGGCGACGGCGTTGAAGGGGTCGAGGGTGGTTGGGGCTCGGGGCATATCTTTTTGTCTCGGCGGGAAAGTATATTCCGATATGGGAATACGTCAAGTGCGATTTTATTTTTTTTAAGTGACGGCGGCGGGGGCAGAAATTGGGCGTGTGGCGATCAGCCGCCGCGGCGGATGATCGAAAACCAGGCTTTGGGGCCGCCGGGGGAGAAGTTCAAATCAGTGGCTTGGGGGTTGATCTCAAAACGGGTGGGCTGGATTGATTCGATGTGCCATCCATCTGCGAAGGCTTCGTACAGCTCGTCGCGCGACACACGGCGCGGGCCGTTGGTGCCGGGTTCTTCTTCGCTGAAGCAGATCAGGAGGAGATGGCCAGCGGGGTTGAGGACGTGGGCGAGGCCGGCGACATAGCGGCGGCGGTCGTCGTCGGAGAAGACGTGGAAGAGGCCGGAGTCGATGACGGTGTTGAAGCGCTGATCCCATTGATGGAGTGTGAGGGAATCTTTCAGGAGAAATTGGGCTGAGAGGCCGCGCTGGGTGGCTTTGAGTTTGGCGCGGCGAATGGGTTCCTCGATGAAATCAATGCCGGTGACCTGGTGGCCTCTGGCGGCGAAGAAAAGGGAGATGTCGCCGGTTCCGCAGCCGGAATCGAGGAGGGGACTTTTGACCAGATCGGCGGAGGCAGTGATCGGCGACTGCGGGCGGCCGATGTCCCAAGGGGCCTGGCCGGAGTAAGCATTCTCGAACCTGGCGTGATCGGGGAGGGTGCTCATGGGAGTGGCTCCTTCATCCGATGGTAGGCGCTTGGGGAAGAGGTTCGCGGAGCGAACCCTACCGATTCGTAATTCGACGTGGGGTCGGGGGAGGGGATGGGGTGAAGATTCGGACAAGCTCTCTATCGGCGTGCTGGCTGGTGCGCCTCCTAACGTGCAATTTCTTCTTTGAACTGATTGATGGTGGCTTTGATCGAACGCATGGTCAGTTCGCGCACGTGGGGTCCTCGCTGGCATCGTCGCGGGCCCTTTGGAACATTTCCTCCAGCAGGCGAAGCTTGGGGCGCGTATTCGCAAGTTCAATGTCGTTCTTGAGAGTCATAGAATGATCTCGATCATACCTTTGGGAATTCCGATTCTATCCGTCCCGAAGATGACAGCGATATATTTTTCAAATGCTGCTTCACGCACCACTTTGAGTTCCAGGAAAGGCAGTCCAGCATTCAATTCCGCCTCGGCAGCGGGGTCGGCAGGAAATCCGCGACCGATTAGAAGCACGCAGTCAACGTCATTCGGCTCCATTTATATCGGTGACGAAGTTACCGTTCAAAATGATCCGCCGGACGTCGGCGCGTGCTGCCAAATCAACAAGCCACTGGATCGATTCCATCTGAACACGGCGAAGTTCGGATTCTTGTCCGAAGCGAGCATCGATCTCAGCCAAGGTCGCGGAATATACGCCCCTGAGGAAGATAGCCGTCATCGTTAAAAGGTGGGATCATTTAATGTCTCACTCAGCCTTGGCCGGCTTGCTTGACATTGGGTGTTATAGCTCATAATTTAACTCGCCTGAATGGAATCGGCGGGTTCAGTACCCGCCGTTACTTTTTGACGGGCAGGCAGATGCGGCTATTCTATCGCGGCTAGGAGCACAGGCGGACAAGCCGCCAGTGGCACAAAACAGGCCGCCACGAAATGACGCACTGGCAGCAAGCTGCCAGTGGCACAGGGGAGCGGGCAGCAGGAGTTTTTTAGATGCAACCGGTACAGAAAATCAGCAAGCGGCGGAAGCGCAATCGCCGGTCACACCATGCGTTGAAGCCGATTCATTATGTTCGCTGCCCGCAGTGCGGGACGGCGAAGTTGCCGCACTGCGCGTGCGACAACTGCGGGTATGTGAATCCGAAGCTCGCGCTGCAAATCGAGCAGGAAAGCGAGTAGACGGGCAACACTTCAGGGAGGAGCCTCGTGCGTGCTGCCGTCGATGTGATGGGCGGGGATAAAGCGCCCGCCGCAATCCTCAAGGGATGCTGGGAGGCCGCGCCACTGCTGAATGGCAGCGACAGCGTTTTGCTGGTGGGGGATGAATCGATCATCAAGAAGGGTCTGGAGGGGAGCGGGCTGGATGCGGCGGCCAAGGCCCATTACCGGGTGATTCACACGACGGAAGTGATCGCCATGGATGATCCCCCGGTGGAGGCGGTGCGGTCGAAGCCGGACAGCTCGATTTCGGTGATGTGCAAGTTGGCATCGAAGGGGGAGGCGGATGCGGTAATTTCGGCCGGGAATACGGGGGCTTGCGTGGCGGCGTCGCAACTGAGGATGAGGCTGCTGCCGGGGGTGGCGCGGCCGGGGATTGCGGTGATTATTCCGACGTTTCACGGGCCGGTGGTGCTGTGTGATGTGGGGGCGAACATTGCCCCGCGGCCGAAGCATTTGCAGCAGTATGCGTTGATGGCGGGGGCGTATGCGACGGCGGTTTTGGGGATAGAGAATCCGCGAGTTGGTTTGCTTTCGATTGGGGAAGAGGATGCGAAGGGGACGACAATGGTGAAGGAGTCGCGCAAGTTGATGCGCGATGAGCCGCTGATTAATTTTGTGGGGAACGTGGAGGGGCGGGATTTGTTCAAGGGGATCGTGGATGTGGTTGTATGTGATGGATTTGTGGGGAATATTGTATTGAAATTTACCGAGGGCATGGCGGAAGGTTTGTTTCAGACGATCACGGCGGAATTGCAGGAGGCGGATCCGGGACTGCTGGAGCAGATCAAGCCGGTGTTGAAGAAGATGCACTTGCGGCACGACTGGCAGGAGTATGGGGGAGCGCCGCTGCTGGGAGTTTCGAGGTATTCGCTGATTTGCCATGGGAGATCGGACAGCAAGGCGATCAAAAATGCGATTCGGGTGGCCAAGCAATTGTGCACCAGCGGGGTGAACGAGAAGATTGTGGAGCAGATTGAGAAGAGTATTCCGGTGAATGATGAATAGGAGAATTCAGAACTCAGAATTCAGAATTCAGAAGCAGAAAAGATGAGCCAGTTTGGAGCGATATTTTCGGGAACGGGCAGCTATTTGCCGGAGCGTCGTTTAACGAACGACGAGCTGTCGAAGATGGTGGATACTTCGGATGAGTGGATCATTCAGCGGACGGGCATCAAAGAGCGGCGGATAGCGGCCAAGGATGAATCGACGGCGTCGCTGGCGACGGCGGCAGCGCGAAAGGCGCTGGAGGCGGCCGGGGTGGAGGCGAAGGACCTGGATTTGATCATTTGCGCGACGATCACGCCGGAGATGCAGTTTCCGGCGACGGCTTGTTTTGTGGCGTCGGCGCTGGGGCTGAATTCGACGCCGGCGTTCGATGTTTCGGCGGCGTGCAGCGGGTTTATCTATGCGCTGGAGACGGCGTCGAATTACATCAAGTCGGGCAGGTATCGGAATGTGCTGGTGATCGGGGCGGAGACGCTCAGCCGCATCACGGACTATACGGATCGGGCATCGTGCATTTTATTTGGAGATGGAGCGGGAGCGGTTTTGCTCCAGAAGAACAGCGAGGCGAACCGGGGAGTGATTTACAGCTCGCTGCACGCGGATGGGGGCGGGTGGGAGATGCTGTGCTGCCGGCCGGGGAGCAGGCATCCGCTGGATGTCGAGACGCTGGCAATGAAGCAGCAGTACATGCAGATCAAGGGGAAGGAAGTTTACAAGTTTGCGGTGCAGAGGTTTGAGGAATTGATTGAAGATGCGATGAGGAAGTGCGAGCTGAAGTCGGGGGACATCAAGCTGATTATTCCGCACCAGGTGAACCAGAGGATCATTGATTCGGCGATGGGGAGGCTGGACCTTCCGGTTGAGAAGGCTTTCGTGAATATAACCAAGTATGGGAACACCTCGGCGGCGTCGATACCGATTGCGCTGGATGAGGCGTGGCGGTCGGGAAGGATTGAGCCGGGGGACGTGATTATTTTTGTGGCGTTCGGGGCGGGATTGACGTGGGCGAACGCGGTCGTAAGAGTTTAAACCACAGATGCACACAGATTCACACAGATGAAGAGAAGAGTTGAACGCAGATGACGCAGATTTGCGCGGATCAGAGCAGGACACGGGCAAGATGCCCGTGGTACGAATAGAGATGTCAACGAAGATTTGCATTCTCTGTCCGGGTCAGGGCGCCCAGGTTGTGGGCATGGGGAAGGACTATTTTGAGTCGTCGGAGGTGGCGCGCGGGGTGTTTGAGAAGGCGAATGGGGTTTTGGGGTTTGACCTGGCGGCGGTTTGTTTTGGCGGGCAGGAGGAGCGGCTGAATCAGACGGATATTTCGCAGCCGGCGATTTATGTGACGAGTGTTGCGGCCTACGAGGCAGCGAGAGCGCGGGAGATAATTGATGACGCGGAGGTGGCAGTTTTGGCGGGGCTGAGTTTGGGGGAATACACCGCGTTGCATCTGGGCGGGGCGATTTCGTTTGAGGATGGATTGAAATTGGTGGCAGCGCGCGGACGGTATATGCAGGAGGCAGCGGTGGCGGCGCCATCGGGGATGGTGGCGATCTTGGGGGCGGATGAGGGGGCGGTGAATTTGCTTTGTGAGAACGCGGGGCAGGGAGAAGTGCTGGTTGCGGCGAATTTTAATGCGCCGGGGCAGATTGTGGTGAGCGGGGCGATGGGGGCGTGCAAGAGAATTGTCGAGATGGCGGGTGAGGCTGGATTTAAGGCGGTGGAATTGAAGGTCGCGGGGGCGTTTCACAGTCCGCTGATGCAGCCGGCAGCGCAGAAGATGAAGGGGGAATTGGAAAAGGTGAGAATCGGGCGGCCGGAGCGGACGGTTTATGCGAATGTGACAGCGCAGCCGCACGGGGAGCCGGGTTCGATCAGGCAACTGCTTGTTGAGCAGATTGTGCGGCCGGTGAAGTGGGAGCAGACGATGGCGACGCTGCTGGGGAATGCGATGCGATTTATCGAGCTTGCGCCTGGGCGGACGCTGACGGGATTGGCGAAGAAGATCAACCGGCGGGCGCCGATTGAGAGTCTGGCGACGGCCGATGCGTTGAATACCGCCGCCACGGTGAAGGAAGGCAAATGAACGAGAAACGCGTTGCATTGGTCACCGGTGGCTCGCGGGGGATTGGCGCGGCTATCGTGCGCCGATTGGCCAAGGATGGGTTGCACGTGGTGGCGGTGGCGCGCAATGCGGAGAAACTGAATCAGCTTTGCCAGGCGATACAGTCGGAGGGGGGATCGGCCGAGTGCATCGTGTGCGACATTGCGGATTCGAAGGCGCTGGCGGAGTCGATTGAGAAGGCGGCGGAGCGGCACGGGCGGCTGGATGTGCTGGTGAACAACGCGGGGATCACCAAGGATGGGTTGATATTGCGGATGGATGATGAGGATTGGGATTCGGTGATGGATACGAATTTGAAGAGCGCGTTTGTGGCGATTCGCTCGGCAGCGCGGCCGATGATGCGGGCCAAGGGTGGGAGGATCATCAACATCAGCAGCGTGGCGGGCGTGGCGGGAAATGCGGGGCAGGCGAATTATGCGGCGAGCAAGGCGGGGTTGATCGGGTTGTCCAAGAGCGTGGCCAAGGAATTGTCGGGGAAAAACATTACCTGCAACGTGGTGGCCCCGGGATTCATCACGACGGACATGACGGATGGGCTGAACGATCAGATCAAGGAAACGGCAAAGTCCCATATTCCGCTGAAGCGTTTTGGAGCACCGGAGGAAGTGGCGGCGGTGGCGGCCTTTTTGGCCAGTCCGGACGCGAGTTATGTGACGGGGCAGGTGATTTGCGTGGATGGGGGGATGGTGATGTAGCATTTGGGCGGGCGGCGGGCCGGTTGAGGAATCTGGCCGCCACCGCTATAGTCATCGGACTTGCGGGCTGCGTATGCCCGGAGCGAGGAGGATGGCGGAGTGAACAGGAAAGACGTGATTTAATCGGCTTTGGTCGGAGTCTTTTGGTTTCTCATTCAGGGCAGGCAGGATCTATATGGATGAAACAGAACAGAAGGTGATCGAGATCGTCAGCGAGCAGATGGGCGTTGACAAGAGCGAGATCACGCGGGAAACGCACTTCATCAACGACCTGAACGCCGATTCGCTGGACACCGTCGAGTTGGTGATGGAGTTCGAGGACGCCTTCGAGCTGTCGATCCCCGACGAAGAGGCGGAGAAGATCCAGACGGTGGGGCAGGCGATTGACTATATCAAGGAACACTCCAATAAGTAGGCATGGCTGAACGTCGCGTTGTCATCACGGGCATGGGGGTCGTCACGTCTCTTGGCGAGACGGCCGACGCGATGTGGGACAATCTCTGCGCAGCGCGGAGCGGCATCAAGCTGATCCGGCGCTGGGACACCTCCAAATATCCGGTGAAGTTTGGCGGGGAGTGCATCGATTTTGACATCACCAAATATGGCGTCGATCCGCGCGAGGCCAAGCGCATGGACCGCTTTGCGCATTTTGGGCTGGCGGCGTCGGTGACGGCGGTGGCCGATTCGGGGCTGGATTTTGTGAAGGAAAACATCAACCGGTGCGGGGTGGTCATCGGCAGCGGAATTGGGGGGATCGAGACGCTGGAGGAGCAGAAGAAGATATTGGATTCGCGCGGGGTGAGTCGCGTCAGTCCGTTCACGGTGCCGCGGTTGATGGTGAACGCGGCGTCGGGGAATGTGTCGATCCGGTTTGGCATTCGCGGGCCGAACACCGCGGTGGCGACGGCGTGCGCGACCGGGTCGCACGCGATCGGCGATGCGACGCGGTTCATTCAGCACGACATGGCGGAGGTGATGATCGCGGGAGGCTCGGAGGCGGCGTTGTGCGAGCTGGGGATGGCGAGTTTTATCGCGGCCCGCGCATTGTCAACGCGAAACGATGATCCGGCGCGGGCCAGCCGGCCGTGGGACCGGGATCGGGATGGTTTTGTGATGAGCGAGGGGGCGGGTGTGGTGATCCTGGAGGAATTGGAGCACGCCAGGAAGCGCGGGGCGCGAATTTACGCCGAAGTGGTGGGATATGGGATGTCGGGGGATGCATCGCACATCACAGCGCCGCTGGAAGGCGGCGAGGGGGCGTCGATGGCGATGAAATTGGCGCTGAAGGATGCCAAGGCCGCGCCGTCGGACATAAATTACATCAACGCACACGGCACGAGCACGCCGCTGGGCGATCTGGCCGAGACGCGGGCGCTGAAGGCGACGTTTGGGGAATATGCCAAGAAGGTGGCGATCAGCTCGACCAAATCGCAGATGGGGCATTTGCTGGGGGCCTCGGGCGGGGTCGAGGCGGTGGTGACAGCGCTGACGGTTTATCGCAACCTGGTGCCGCCGACGATCAATCTGGATAACCCGGATGCGGAATGCGACCTGGATTATGTGCCGCACAAGGCGCGGGATTTGAAAGTGACCTATGCGCTGACCAACAGCTTTGGGTTTGGGGGACACAACGCCTGCTTGTTGATGAAGAAGCTGACCTAGGTAGGGGAAAACGCGGGCGAGACGCCTGTGGCACGGTAGAATTGCAGCCATGGCGAGCGAACGAGTATCTGTCATCGACCCCCGGACCGTAGATTCCATTGGCGATGTCGAGCAGCTTGAGGATTTTCTCAGCGCGCCGACTGGGGGCGTGGTGGAGAGCATGCGCAAGCTGAAGGGGGACGTGCTGATCCTGGGGGCGGGGGGGAAAATGGGGCCGTCGCTGGCGCGGATGGTCAAACGCGCCAGCCAGGAAGCGAATGTGCAGCGAAGGGTGATTGGGGTCTCGCGGTTTTCCTCGGGCGGAGTCGAGCGGCAGCTTCGGCAGTGGGGAATCAGCACGCTGCCGGCCGATCTGCTGGATCGCGAGGAGCTCAAGCGGCTGCCGGATGTGGAGAATGTGATTTACATGGCGGGGATGAAATTCGGCTCGAGCGGAAATGAGCCGATGACCTGGGCGATGAACAGCTATCTGCCGGGGATGGTGTGCGAGCGGTTTGCGCATTCGCGGATCGTGGCGTTTTCGACGGGAAATGTTTACGGGCTGGTGAAGGTGAAGAGTGGAGGATCGGTCGAGAGCGACCTGCCCGATCCCGTGGGGGAATATGCGATGAGCTGTCTGGGGCGGGAGCGGATTTTTCAATATTTCGGCGAGAAATTGAAGATCCCGGTGACGCTTCTGAGATTGAATTATGCGGTGGAGCTTCGGTATGGGGTGTTGCTGGATCTGGCGCAGCGGATCGCGGCGGGGCAGCCGGTGGATGTGGCGATGGGGCACGTGAATGTGATCTGGCAGGGGGATGCGAACGCGATGGCGATTCAGTCGTTTGATCACGCGGGGTCGCCGCCGAAGATTTTGAATTTGGCGGGACCGGAAGTGCTGAAGATTCGGGAGGTGGCGGAGGAATTGGGGCAATTGCTGGGCAAACCGGTAAAATTTTCGGGGAATGAGGCGGGGGATGCGCTGTTGAGTAATGCGGGAGAGTCGCACAAGCTGTTTGGTGGGCCGAGAATCGGAGCGAAGCAGGTGGTCCGGTGGGTGGCGGATTGGGTCAAGCGCCGGGGGGTGACGCTGGAGAAGCCGACGCATTTTGACTCGCGGGATGGGAAATTCTGATGCTGGTTACAGGAGCTGCGTTTGATGCGCTGCGAGGTGGGCTGGTGATCCCGGCCTGCCCGCTGGCGTTGAATGCGCAGCGGAAACTGGATGAGCGGCGGCAGCGGGCGCTGGTTCGATATTACCTGGCCGCGGGGGCGGGTGGGTTGGCGGTGGGGGTACACACGACGCAGTTTGCGATTCGCGAGCCGAAAATCGGGCTGTTTGAGCCAGTATTGCGGATTGCGGCGGAGGAGATGAAGAAGGCGGCGGAGGATTTTGTTCGCGTGGGGGGAGTTTGCGGGAGGACGGAGCAGGCGGTGAAGGAGGCAGCGCTTTTGCGCGATTTGAGGTATCACGCGGGGCTGTTGAGCCTTGGGGCGATGAAGGACGATCGCGAGGAAGCGCTGATCGAGCACGCGAAGAAGGTGGCGGGGGTGATTCCGCTGATCGGTTTTTATCTTCAGCCGGCGGTTGGGGGGAGGGTGTTGTCGTATCGTTTCTGGAGGAGGTTTGCGGACATTGAGAATGTGGCGGCGATCAAGATCGCGCCGTTTAACCGCTATCAGACGATTGATGTGGTGAGGGCGGTGGCGGAGTCGGGACGATCAGATATCGCGCTGTATACGGGGAATGATGACAGCATTATTGTCGATTTGGTGACGCCATATTTCGGGCGGAGGATAGTTGGGGGATTGCTGGGGCATTGGGCGGTGTGGACGAGGAGGGCCGTAGAACAGCTCGAGCGTGTAGGGCTCGCTTCGCGAACCGGTTCGCAGAGCGAACCCTACGCAGACATGTTGAAGTTGGCGGTTGAGGTGACGGATGCGAACGCGGCTTTTTTTGACGCGGCGAACGGGTTTGCGGGATGCATTGCGGGATTGCACGAGGTTTTGCGGCGGCAGGGATTGCTGGAGGGAATTTGGTGTTTGGACCCGGATGAGGGGCTGAGTCCGGGGCAGAAGGAGGAGATTGATCGGGTGTATCGGGCGTATCCGCACTTGAATGATGACCAGTTCGTGGCCGAGCATCGGGATGAGTGGTTGAGATGAAAATCGTTGTCAGCGATTCGAAGGTTCATAGCGGGGAGCAGGCGGCGCGGGATGGGGCTGCGCTGATTCGGGCGGTGATCGCCCAGCGCGGGGAAGCAAATATTATTCTGGCCACCGGAGCATCGCAGTTTGAGATGCTGGCGGAACTGACTCATGTGGCCGACGTCGACTGGCATCGGGTGACGGCGTTTCACCTGGATGAATACGCGGGGCTGCCGATCACGCATCCGGCGTCGTTTCGGCTTTATCTGTGGCAGCGATTCATGAGCGCGCTACCGCTGCCGCTGAAGGAGCGGTATTTCATCGAGGCGGAGGGGGATTGCGCGGCCGAGTGCCGGCGGCTGAATGCGATTATCAGGACGCATCCGATCGATGTGGCGTTCATCGGGATTGGCGAGAATGGGCACCTGGCGTTCAACGATCCGCCGGCGGATTTTCAGACTGCTGAGCCGTACATCGTGGTGAATCTCGATGAGGCGTGCCGGAGACAGCAGTTGGGGGAGGGGTGGTTCAAGACACTGGAAGATGTGCCAAAACAGGCCATTTCCATGTCGATCCGGCAGATTCTCAAGTCGCGGCACATCATCTGCACGGTGCCCGATGAGCGGAAGGCAAAGGCGGTCAAGGGGGCGATTGAGGGGCCGGTGACGCCGCAGGTTCCAGCGTCGATATTGCAGAGACATGAGGGGGCAACGATTTATCTCGACCCCCCCGCCGCTTCGCTGCTGAAGCAATCGGTGCAATAATGTGGGCATGGATGACAAGCGTAACAAGCCGCGGTGCGATCGCGCGGATGCGACGGCGGTGCTGCGCCGATTGCGCGAGAACGGGCATGAGGCCTATTTCGCGGGGGGATGCGTGCGTGATTTATTGCTGGGCCTGGAGCCCAAGGATTATGACGTCGCGACAGATGCGCCGCCGCAACGGGTGCGGGACTTGTTCACGCACACGCAGGCCGTGGGTGCGGCATTTGGGGTGATCCTGGTGCGTCACGGGAAGAGCGTGGTCGAGGTGGCGACGTTTCGCAGCGATGGGAGTTATCTGGATGGGCGGCGGCCGTCGGAGGTGCGCTTCACGACGGCCCAGGAGGATGCGCAGCGGCGGGATTTTACGATCAACGGGCTGTTTTTCGATCCGCTGGATGGAGATCGAGTGATCGATTATGTGGGGGGAAGGGAGGACCTGGAATCTCGCAGGTTGCGGGCGATTGGAGATGCGGGGGCGCGGTTTGCCGAAGATCATTTGAGGTTGCTGCGGGCGGTGCGGTTTGCGGCGCGGTTTGGTTTGGAGATCGCGCTGTTGACGGCCTCGGCCATCGAGGCGCGGGCGGGGCTGCTCAAGGGGATCAGCCCGGAGCGGATTGCGGATGAATTGAGGTTGATGCTCAGCCCCCCTACTCGCTCGGCGGCGTGGCTGCTGCTATGGAAATTCAAATTGATCCACGTGGTGATGCGGTTTTTGCCGCTGGGGGAGGACGTGAGGCTCAATCCGAGCAAGTCGGTATTCCTGGCAACTGCGCCAGGAGCGGAGATTTCGTTTGGATTGGCGCTGGCGGCCGCGGTGTTGGATGTGGAATTGCATGGTGGGGCGGATGTGATCAACGTGGTGGCGCGAAAGAATGTGAATCGCATTGCCAAGGGGGTGGATAAGGCGCTGAAGCTGAGCAATGTGGAGTTTGAGGAGATGGAGCAGGCGCTGGGAGGGGTGGCGATGGTGTTGGGGGAGACGCCGACGGTGGCGGTGTTGAAACGATTTTTGGCAAGGGCGACATCGGGGGGGTCGCGGCACTTGCTGGATGCGCTGGAGGGGATTGGGGTTTATGAGGAGAAGATCGGGACGCTCAAGAAACGGATCGATGAATTGCAGGGGGTGAATGTTGCGCCGGAGGCGCTGATTACAGGCGATGATCTGAGCGCCAGGGGTTTGGTGCCGGGGCCGATGTTCAAGCGGATTCTGGAAGGGGCTTATGATGCGCAGTTGGAAGGTCGGGTGAAGACGAAGGAAGAGGCGATGGAGATGGCGATGAAAATCGCTTCTACGCGCCCAGGGAGCGGATGATCTGGCGGACGTCGCCGATTTGGGTGATTTTCAGGCCGAAATTTTCGCCGACTTTGACGGCATCGCCGACGCCGATGGCCTTGTTGTTGATCAGAAGCTCCAGAGGCTCATCGCTGTTCTTGGAAAATTCGATGATGGCGCCAGCGCCGAGGCGCATGACTTCGCCGAGAGTCAGCTTGCGTTCGGCGAGCTTGACGATGACGGGAACTTCAAGACGGAGGATGCGCTTGAGGTCGCCGGGGGAGGCCGGCGGAGGGGCTGTGGGCGGAGGCTCGGCGTGCAGGAGGGGCATCCCGTGATTATTATCGGCACAAGGGGGGGATTCACAAGAGTCATATCGGAGGAGAAGAGTGGAACGCAGATGACGCAGATTTGGGCAGATCAGAGGGGATTAGGGAGTGAGATCTTCGAGGGACCAGTTGGTTGAGCGACGCCAGCGGCGGCGGCGGTGGGGGTGGGGGGAGATTTCGAGATGCTCGACCTGGTGCGGGGTGAGCAAAAGGACTTCGAAATTGGTGGAAGGGGCAGCGGTGGCGGGGACGGCGGCTGGGAAAGATTGTGCTGGAGTGAGCGGCTGGGCGGGCGATGGCCAGAAGAAGGTAGCGCGGGTGGCGTCGGACATTTCACGCCAGGTTTCTTCTCTTTGAGGATCGATTGAGATCGTGCCGGCGATGCGGAATTGCTGGCGGCGTTGGGGGAGCCAGAGGGCGAGTTCGACGCTGGGATTGGTGTGGATGTGCTGATTTTTGGCCGTTCGTGCATCGCTGGCGATTCGGATCGCTCCATCAGCATCGATTCGACGGCAGACGACGTGGCGGACGTGCGGATGGCCGGCGGAATCGACGGTGGCCAGTGCGGCGATGAGCGGCCGCTGGTTCAATTCGCTGGCAATCGCTTCCGTCAGAATTGGCAGCCACTGGGTCATGACTGCATCGCCTGGCGGGCGACGGGTTGGGGGATCGGCTCGACAGTTTCGGCTTCTGCTTCCTCGACAGCGGGTTCTGGCTCGGGCGGGATGGGGCGCTTCGGCTTGCCACGATTTCGGCGGAAGAATTCGCGGATGTCGTCGAAGTAGGAATAGGCGACGGGGGTGACGAGCAGTGTCAGGAGCAACGAGAGCGATTGGCCGCCGATGACGACGATGGCGACCGCGCGGCGCTCCTCGGCGCCGGGGCCCGCGCCGATGGCCAGCGGCGTCATGCCGGCGACGAGGGCGAGGGTGGTCATGAGGATGGGGCGGAGGCGGTCGCGGTTGCCTTGAATAATGGCCGAGAGACGGTCCATGCCGTGGCGGCGCAGGTTGTTCATGTGGTCGATCTGGAGAATCGAATTTTTCTTGACCACGCCGAATAGCACGAGAATTCCGAGGGCGGAATAGAGGTTGAGCGTGCTGCCGGTGAGCCAGAGGGAAAGCAGGGCGAACGGAACGGAGAGCGGTAGTGAGAGGAGAATCGTAAAAGGATGAACGATGCTCTCGTAGTTGGACGCGAGGATCATGTACATGAAGATGACCGAGAGCAGAAAGGCCCAGATGAATTCGTAGAACGTGCGCTCCAGCTCGCGGCCGCGCCCGGCGACGCGGGTGCTGTAGCTGGGCGGGAGGTTCATCTTATCGACGGCGTCGCGCAGGGCCTGGATTCGGTCGGCCAGCGCGTAGCCTGGGCCGACGCTGGCGCGCACGGCGACCATGCGCTGGCGGTCGAGTCGGTCGATGCGCGACGGGCTGTTGGCCTGGTGGATGCGGGCGAGATTGCCCAACTGCACGAGGCCGCCGCCGCGGCGCGGGAGATAGAGGTTGTCAATCGTGGTGGCGTCGCTGCGGCCGGATTCGGTGAGGCGGAGTTGGACGTCGTAATCATCGTTGACGGCCGGATCGCGGAAGCGGGAGACTTCTTCATCGCCGCCGACCATCAGGCGGAGGGCGGTGCCGATGTCGTTGGCATCGACGCCCAAATCGGCCGCGCGGAGGCGATCGATATCCACGCGCAGTTCGGGTTTGTCGAGCTTTAATGTCGTGTCGGCGTCGACGATGCCGGGAATCTCCGGCTCCGCATCGCCAACCGGGCGGGCCTTGTCACGGATCTGCTCGGCGTAACTGGCGAGGGCTTCGAGCTCGGGACCTCGGAGGGCGAAGTCGATGTCATAGTTGCCGCCGCCAAGGTTGAAGGCGGAGAAACTGCGGACGGCGATGCGGACATCGCGATATTTTCGCAGCTTGGCGCGGATTTCCTGCATGACGTCGCGCTGGGAATAGTTGCCGCGAAAGGTCGCGCCGGGATCAGCGTGTTTGAGGCCATCCCAGATACGCGAGAAGCTCCAGATGCGCTCTTCATGAGGCACCATGCGGACATAAATCTGGCCGCTGTTAACGCCGCCGATGAAACCGCCGCCGCTGCCGGAGAGAATCAGCCGCACGCCGCGGATGTCTTTCACTTCCTGCTCGATGGCCAGCATGGCCGCATCCATCGAAGCCAGGCTGGTGCCTTCCTTACCGGTGACATTGACCTGGAACTCGCCTTCATCGACGTCGCTGGGAATGAATTCCTGGCGGACCATTTTGTAGAGTGGAACGGAGGAGGCGATGACGGCAAGGGCGAGAATCGCCACGATTAACCGGCCGCGCATCGACCAGGTCAGCATCCAGGTATAGCCGGCGTCGATGAAGCGATAAAAGCCGCGACGGGAATGCGCGGCGTCGTGGCCTTTGGCATCGCCGGTGCGCAGCAGGCGGGCGGACATCATTGGCGTCAATGTGAAGGAGACCAGAAGGCTGACCATGACGGCGACGGCGGCGGTAATGCCGAATTGATAGAGGAATCGGCCGGAAATGCTCGACATGAACGAGACGGGGATGAAGATGACGACGAGGCTGAGGGTGGTGGCGAGGACGGCCAGGCCAATCTCGGCGGTCGCGGCGCTGGCGGCCTGGAACGGGCTCATTTTCTTCTCTTCGACGAAGCGGAACACGTTTTCCAAAACGACGATGGCATCGTCGATCACCACGCCGACCATCAACACGAGGGCGAGCATGGTGACGCTGTTGAGCGTGAAATTGAGGGCGTACATCATGCCGAACGTGGCGATGACCGAGGCGGGGATGGCGACGGCGGCGATGATCGTCGAGCGCCAGCTTCGCATGAAGGCCAGCACCACGAGGCTGGCGAGGATGCTGCCGAGAACCAGGTGAACGGTGATCTCGTGCAAGGCGGCATAGATGTAACTGGACTGGTCGCGAATGATTTCCAGCTTCACATCGGGGGGAAGCTGCTGTTGAATTTCGGCGATGGCGGCCTTGGCGGCTTCGATGACTTCAATCGTGTTGGCCTTGGATTGGCGTTGAAGCTCAAGCGAGACGGAAGGCAGGCCGTTGAGGCGGGCGGTGGAACGCAGCTCCTTGGCGCCATCCTCGGCATAACCGACATCGCGCACGCGAATGGGCGAGCCGTTGACGTTGGTGATCACCAGATTGTCAAACCCCTCAGCGCTGGTGAACTGGCCCATGGTGCGGATGGTTTGCTCGCGCTGCGTGCCGGTGACGTTGCCGCCGGGAATGTCGGCGTTTTGGCGGACAATGGCATCGCGGACGGCGGTAATGGGGATTTCGTAGGCGGCGAGCTTCTTCGCATCGACCCAGATGTTGATGGAGCGCTTGACGCCGCCAATGATGCGGACCTGGCCGACGCCTTTGGCGCGTTCGACCCGAATCTTGACGACTCTGTCGGCGATCTCGGTCAGCTCGCGCTTGGTGCGATTGCCGGAGAGGGCGAGGGTCAGGATGGGTTGCGAGTCATTGTCGAACTTGGAGACGATGGGCGGGTCGGTGTCATCGGGGAGGTCCTTGATCACCGTGGCGACGCGGTCGCGGACATCCTGGGCGGCCACGTCGATGTTGCGGGAGAGGGCGAAGGTGGCGGAAACGAAGCAGGTTCCCTGGCCGCAGACCGAGCGGAGTTCCTCGATGCCTTCGACGGTGTTGACGGCTTCTTCGATGCGCTCGACGACCTCGGATTCCATCTGCTCGGGGGATGCGCCGCGCAGGGTGGCGCGGATGGTGACGGTGGGCAGGTCCATGGAGGGGAAGCGATCGACGCCGAGGCGGAAATACGCGGCCGCGCCGACGACGACGAGGGCGAGGATGATCATGGCGGCAAAAACCGGCCGCTTGATCGAGATTTCCGCGAGCTTCTGCATGAGAATCCGCTGGTAGGTCCGGCTCTGCCGGACGCTTCTGTCCGGCACAGCCGGACCTACTTAATTGTCTACTGTATTGATATCGGTCGGGTTGTGGGCTGGGTTGTAGCCGGGAGGGTCGTGGGGGCCGGTTCGCCGGGAAGTCGGATGCTCAGGCGGCCGATGGCGCGGAGGAGTGCGAGGTAGAACACCTTCTGGTCGTAACGTTCGCTGGTTAACTGTAACTGCGTGGAAAGCAGGCGGTCCTGGGCCACCAGCCGCTCCAGATTAGTGCCCAATCCGGCCCGGTAGGATTGTTCGGCCTGAAGCAATGCCTCCGAGGCCGCCTTTAATTGGACCTCCAGCTCGCGGAAGCGGTCCTGGCTGGCCAGCATGTTTTCATGAGCAATCCGCACATCCTGAATCACCTGCCGCTCGGTGAAGGATTCGGCCAGCTTCGCCTGTCGAAGCAGCGACCAGGCCAGCCGCAGATCCGCCTCAAGAACCCCACCCGAAAAAATTGGCAGATTGGCCGAGAGAATCGCGTTCCAACGGCTCTCGCTGGGCAGGCTTTCGCGCTGAAGGAAGTAATTGACGTTGAAGGAAATGGAGGGAAAATAGTGGCCAATGGCGGCCTCAACATCAAACCGCGCCGCCGACACCGCGGCCCGCAAGGCGAGCAGATCCTGCCGGCGATTCGCCGCCTCCTGCTGCAAATCGACCAGCGACGGGACGGCCTGCGAGAGCGGCGCCTGATCGATCAGCGGGCTCTCGTAGACGGGCGCGCCAACCAGAAATGCCAGGGCCGTGCGGCCATTGACCACGTCATTTCGTGCATCGATCAGCGAGACACGGGTGGCCGAGGCTTGGGCCTCGGTTTGCGCCACATCGAGCGGCCGCACAACGCCGGCGCGTCTTCGCGCCTGAAAATCGCGCACCCGCTCATCCTGAAGGTTGAGAGAGTTTTTCAGCACCTCAACGGATCGTTCCGAGCGCAGCACCTGGTAGTACGTTCGCGCCACGTCAAGCAATACGATCGCCTGCGCATCCAGGAGGAGCGCGCGGCGCTGCTCAATGGTTCGTCCGGCCCCGCGATAGCTGGCCAGATCGCTGAAGCCGTTGAAAAGATTCATCCGCCCGGCCACCGGCACGTCGAGGCGGTGATTGATGCTTGAAACGGTGTTGCCGCCGCCCGCGCCGCCGGGATTTTCCTCCTGGCCGCCGTTAACCTCATCCTGCTGAAAATACGTGGGGGCGAGGCTGATGGTGGGCAGGAAATTGCTCGCGGCGCGGTCCTTGGCGATCAGGGCCTGAAGATAATCCTCGCCGCGAAGGGCCAGGCGCTCGTTGTGTTGATTCGCCAGCGCCAGCGCCTGCTCGAGCGAAAGCGGCTCGCCCGGAGCGAAGTCGATTCGCGGCGCATCGGCATCCAGCACCTTGCGATAGCGGGCCACTTCCTTCTGCTGATTGAGGTGACACCCTCCCACCACAAGCAGCAATAACACGCACGCGGAAAAAACAGTCCGACGGTAAATCATTTCCCGTTTCCCTTGCCAATTCCCGCGAGAACCAGGCGAAAGATCTGTTGGGTGAGAAGTTCTTCATTGAGATCGCGCGGCCCGTAGAGCATGGCCGAGCGCAGCATGCCGGGGATGAATATGGCGGTCAGCTCGGGGTGCGGGTCGCACCAGATGCCCTGGCGGATGCCGCGGCGGAGAATTTTGGTGATCAGGTCTGACAATTCCTTGCGCATTTTCAGCAGCCCCGAATGATTCGTCAGTTGCGGGACGGTGCGCATCATTTCAAAGAAATTGGGGTGGGCGAAGGCAAAGATCACCAGTTGGCGGATGATTTCGGCGAGGGCCTTCGCCGGCTGGGCATCAGCGCTTTGGCGGAGCTGATCGACCAGGTCGGAGAAGCCGTCGTGGACGAGGGAGACGTAAAGGTCCTCCTTGCTCTTGAAGTAGATATAGAGCGTGCCCTTGCCGACCTGCGCGGCGGCCGCGACGTCATCGAGACGGACCTTGTGAAATGGCTTGGTGGCGAAGAGCCTGGCGGCGGTGTCGGAGATTTTTCGGCGCTTGATTTCGCTGGGACGCTGCATGCGGTTTACTCGCGGGAAGACAATTCCGGCCGCTGAAACGGATCTTACAGGCCGGGGCGGCAAAACTGACCCGTCAGTATTGTAGAAGATCGCGGGTGATGGTCAAACCGGATTGGCCGAAGCACGAGCAGGACCCTACAATCGCGATCCCGTGCCACGGGAGTGTTGCCCGTATCACGCTGATAGACATGAGTGGAAACACCCAACCATACCTCGAACCCTATCGCCAGGCCGCTTCGCGCCATGGCGATCGCTTCCCATCGCTGCTTTGGGCAAGCCCAAGGACGCAGGCCGCGCGCTTTGATGCGATGAGCCGGCTGGCGGACATGCACGATCGGCGGGTCCTCGATGTGGGATGTGGGCGGGCCGATCTGCTGGATTTTCTGCTGGAGCGCCGCATCGACCCGGCGGAATACATCGGCATCGAGGCCGTCGATGAGCTGGTGGGGGCGGCGCTGCGCAAGCGATTGCCGAGATCGCAGATCATCCAGGGCGATTTTGTTCGCGATCCGCGGCGGCTGGAAGTTGGGGCTGATGTCCTGGTGTTCAGCGGCTCGCTCAATACGTTGGAGCCAGCGCAGTTTGAAATTTCACTGAAGCAGGGATGGGAGGCGGCGGCCGAGGTGCTGGTGTTCAATTTTCTGGCGGCAGCGCACATCGCCAGCGCCCAGTGGCTCCGGTGGCACCGCGCGCAGCATGTCCTGGCCATGATGCGCAGCTGGTCGAGCGAGGTGCGGATGCTGGAGGACTATCTGGATGGGGATTGCACCATCGCCCTGTGGAAACGCGGGGCGATCTCAAGGAAGAGCTGATCGAACATGCACGGACGCATCGATGTACACGCTCATTTGCTGCCCGGGGTCGATGATGGCTGCGCGGATGTGGCCGAGTCGATCTCGTGCGGGCGGATGCTGGTTGAGGCGAGATATACCCACGCATTCTGCACGCCGCACATCTGGCCGAATCTGCCGAACAATAATCCAACTGTGATTCCGCAGAAGACGGAAGAGTTGCAGGGGCAATTTGATGAAGCGGGAGTGAAACTGAAATTGCTGCCGGGCGGTGAGCTGAATCTGCGGGCGGAGATGGTGAATTGGCCGAAGGAGCAGATTCCCAGCTACGGGATGAAGGGGAAATATTGCCTGTTTGATCTGTGGGTCGATCAGCTTCCGCCGTTTTTCTGGCCGGTGGTGGCCCATCTTCAATCGACGGGCCTGATCGTCATCGTGGCCCATCCCGAGCGGATGCGGGTCGTTCAGGATGATCTGGCGGTCGTGGACAATTTTTTGGAGCGAGGGCTGTTTTTGCAGGGGAATTTGCAGTGTCTGAGCGATATGCCCGGATCACCCACGCGCCGCACGGTCGAGCAACTGCTGCGCGAGCGGCGTTATTTTCTGCTCGGCACCGATGCGCACCGCCCGGAAACGCTGCCCATGCGCCTGGCCGGGCTGCAAAAAGCGATGGATCTGGCCGGCCGGGAATATATCGATCAGCTCACGATGATAAACCCGCAGGTTCTCATTTCGTAGCCGCCAATTCGTTATACAAAACCGCCGCCGTGCGCGTGCCGCGATAGAGGCAGTCGAGGTCGAACTTTTCATTGGGTGAATGCACGCGATCATCCGGCAGGCCGAAACCGACGAGAAGCGTGTCGATGCCGAGGGTGGATTTGATGTGGCCGACGACGGGAATGCTCCCGCCGCTGCGGGTGAGGAGCGGCTTTTTGCCAAAGCCTTGTTCGAGGGCGCGGCTGGCGGCGGCGATGGCAGCGCCTTCGCGGGGGACCAGAACGCCTGGAGCGCGGCCGTGCTGGGCGAATTCCATCTTCACGGTCTTGGGGCAGCGCTCGCGGAGCGTTTTCTCGAAGGCGGCCTGAATTTTCGCCGGATCCTGATTGGGAACCAAGCGCATCGAGACCTTGGCGCTGGCCTTGGCGGGGATGATGGTCTTTGCGCCGTGGCCCTGATAACCGCTGGTGAGACCGTTGATGTCGAGCGTGGGGCGGGCCCATTTTCGCTCGATGGTTGAATAACCGGTCTCGCCAGTAAGGCCGTTGAGGTTCAAGTCGCGCATGAATGCAGCATCATCAAAAGGCAATTTGGCCCATTCGCGGCGCTCGGCGTCGGAGAGGGGGACGACGTCATCGTAAAAACCGGGAATGTTCACCCGGCCATCTTTATCGTGAAGGGTGGCGAGCAGCTCGGTGAGGATATTGGCGGGATTGGGGACAGCGCCGCCATAGCCGCCGCTGTGGAGATCGTGGGATGGGCCGGTGATGAATACTTCCATGTAAACCAGCCCGCGCAGGCCGGAGGTGATGGCGGGGATGCCGCGGTCGAACTGGTTGGTGTCGCTGATCACCGCGATGTCAGCCTTGAGATCGTTTTTGCGCGTGCTGAGAAAGTGTTCGAGGTTCTCGCTGCCAATTTCTTCCTCGCCTTCGATGAGCATGATCAGGTTGACGGGAATGCCGCCGTTTTGCTGCCAGGCGCTGATAGCCTGGACATGCGCCCAGACCTGGCCTTTGTCATCGACAGCGCCGCGGGCGTAGATGGCGTCGGTGTTGGCATAGGTTTTTCGCACCGTGGGCTCGAAGGGGGGACTGATCCACTGCTCCAGCGGCTCGGGAGGTTGCACATCGTAGTGGCCGTAAAAGAGGACAGTTTTGCGGCCAGGTTTGTGCTCATTTTTCGCCAGCACGATCGGATGCCCCTTGGTGGGCTCGACTCTCACATCCAATTTCGCCTCACGCAATTTCCCGGCCAGCCACTGGGCGCATCGCTGAAGATCCTGCGCATGTTCCGGCTTGGTGCTGACACTGGGGATGCGCAGGAACTCCTTCAACCCGGCCAGCGATTCGGCCTGCCGTGAATCGATTTGTTTAAGGACTTTGTCAATCATCGTGCCTTCCATGGTAAGCGAGATCCTATGCCGAACGAAGAATGGCCGCGGCCCGCGCCGTGGTGGTCTCATCGACGAGCGTCGCCATGAACGCCTGGTGACGCTCATCCGGCAGCGCGAGATATTTCCCCTCGGCCGTGGCGAGTGTTTCATCGGCCCCATCCTTCACCTCACCAGTCGTCTGCAAAAACCGACCCCGTGCTGATGAAACGCTCGCGCGGATGACCAGAGGCTTCCCCACTTCGGCCGCCTTGCGAAAGCGGATCGACAGCTCGCCGCAGACACAAAACCGCCGCCCGCGCCACGTGGCCGCCCAGACCATCGCCTCATCCAGCACGGTCGCCAGAACTCCGCCGTGAATGATTCCCTCAAAGCCGATGTGCTCCGGCCCCGGCGTAAATCGCGTTTCCACCGCGCCGGTGGATTCATCGACATGCAGGTGCAGGTGCAGACCTTTTGGATTCTGCCGCCCGCAAACGAGGCAGCCGGAGGTGTGAGGGAGTTCGAGAAGGGACATGATGAGAATTGTACGGACGAGCTGGAGATTTGCGATTTTAGATTTTCGATCGTCGCAATGTGTTAAATTGGGATTGATGTCGGTCCAGGGGCCTGAGAATCTCTCCTCGAACAATAAAGTCGCGACTGAGGCGCGGGTGGACTATTCGGAGTGGGACGCCCGGTGTCGGGGGTGTGGCTATCTGCTGCGGCAACTGACGATTCACCGTTGCCCTGAGTGCGGGAGAAGTTTTGACCCGCATGACCACCAGACGATGATCGTGCCGGGATATCGCAAGCCGAGAATCGTAACGAGGCGACAATCCTGGCCACCCACCTTTGGCGGGCAGATCATGCTCACATCCACAATGGCCATGCTTTATACGATCGCGCCCGCACAGGCAAATTGTGGTGCCTGGTGGCTAGGTGTGATCGGCTGGACAGCAATTTCCGTTGCGTGGGAGAGGCGACAGACAGTGCCGTCGGACGATCCGGAGAGAAAGCGGCTGCCGGAAGGGCCGAGATGGCGCGTCTTCGTCAGGATCATGCTGTTACTCAGCATTGTGGGATCTTTCAGATTTTATAAATGTCCTCATGCGACGACCGTCTGGCTTGGGCCATTGGGCGGAATTTCTTACAGCGGCATTGGAGGCCCATGCCGCAACGATCCGCATCATGGGGGCAAGCGGCTGAGCGGCAACTGGTATTACGCCAATTGAATCTGAACCTGACAGTTGGCGCGTCGCTGACCGAGCAATACCCTTTGCACATGCTCACCGCTTATGCGCGATTTGCAAATGGGAACATCAGCCGCGAAACATCGGCCGAGGCACTCACCAAAGCGCTGATGGATCCGGAAGCGCGCCTGTGGCTCGACATGGAGAATCCCGGCGCTGAGGAATTATCGCTCCTCGACAAGGTTTTCCATTTTCATCCCCTGGCCATTGAAGATGCGACCCATCGCGCTCAGCGGCCAAAGCTGGAGAACTACACCCAGGTCGCCGACGTCTGCCAGCACGGCTATTACTACATGGTGATCCACGGCCCGGATGCAGAGACTTTCAAGGAGCACCTTCAGACCAAGGAGCTGGATATTTTTTTCTCGGAGCGCTATCTGGTGACGGTACACGAGAAGCCGATGCAGTCGGTGCTTGAGGTGCGAAAGCGGGCCCAGGCGGATGCGGGCACGATGCTGGAGCGCGGAATCGACTGGCTGCTCTACAACATCCTGGATCATCTGGTGGACAGCTACATGCCGATCCTCGATTACCTGGAGCAGGAGCTGGATGGGATCGAAGAGGACGCGCTGACCAACCCGACGCCGGCCCTGCTTGGGCGGATCGCGGCCAAGAAGCGGGAGCTGCTGGATTTCCGCCGCAACATTGGCCCGCAGAGGGAAGTGATCGCGCAGCTCACCCGCGGCGAGGTGCCGTTCATCCGCGAGGGTGTGCGAATCTATTTCCGCGATGTGCTGGACCATCTGATCCGCACGGTGGAAACGGTGGAGCTATACCGTGACCTGATCATGGGCGCTCGCGACATTTATCTCTCCAGCATCAGCAACCACCTCAACCAGATCATGAAGACACTGACCATCATCAGCGTGATTGCCCTGCCGCTGACGGTGATCACCAGCTTTTTTGGAATGAATTTCGACGCCCTGCCGGGCCTGCACTCACCGGTGGGATTCTGGAGCGCGATAGTAATAATGATATTGCTGGAAATCGGATTGTTCTGGCTGTTTCGAAACAAGGGGTGGCTGTAGTGCTCCGGGGATGATCATTTCTGAAACACGTTCTCAAATGCGCCAAGAGTCGGATTGGCCGGGGATCGATCGAGGACGGCAAAAATGATTCGGCGAAATTTGCCTGCCCAGCCATCGGGCCCAAAGAGCCGCTCATGAATGATTTGTGCGACTTCCTTCGGATCATTGCCGAACACGCCGCATCCCCACGCGCCCAGGACCAGCTCCCGATAACCCTCCGCGGCCGCCAGTGAAAAAATATATCCCACCCTGCGCCGAAATATCTCCCCCACGCGCCTCACATCGGGATCGCCGGTTGGCATGGCACCAACATTCGGAGCCGGCATCGTCAAAAAGCTCACGACATACGGCCGATTCAGCAGCGTGCCGTCATCGTCACGAATCACCGGCACATTGGGGCTGAAAATCGCGTGATCGGTATAGAGCAGCGATTTTCCGCGCCGATTCTCCTCGTAATACTCGCGGCCAGCCTGAAGAGAGGAATAGAGTGCTGAAGATCGCGCCAGGCTCTCCTCCTGCGCCTGCGAACCGCTCAAAAAACCCCCGCCCGGGTTGTGGGCCGAGGCGAAATTCAGCGCCAGCACATGATGGCAATGCTCCTTCTCGACCAGCCGCCGCGCTGCCCCCAGGGTGGTCTCGCCGGTGACCTGAATGTGGGCCGGCGCCGGCAAATCGGCGACCGCGCCTCCCGCCTCCACGATCGACTCCCAGTCCCCAGGCCCGATGACTCGTGTCCGCTTCACGCAATCGCGCAAATTCTGCGTGATATCCACAAGTGAGCCATCGGGCGCGCGATACAGTCCTTCCACCAGAATATTTCTGGTCTGCATGGCCACCTGTATTCGCTGCTCGCGGTTCATCAACTCACCCTGGGCGCTGCCAGGCTCTGGCTGCAAGCGCCCCTTTGCTTTACTTGCACAAATACCACGCTAGATTATTACAAACGCCCGACACGGACGTCGAGCCTGCGAGTGAACGTGATTCCAAGGATGGAGTCCACATGCCACGCCTGCTGATCACCCTGAGCTCTATCGCGATTCTCGTGGCCGGATGCGGCGGCCAACCGCCCGTTGCAACCTATCCCATGCCCGGCAGCGGAATCGCTCCCATGCCGCTCGCCCAGCAGACGCCGACGAAGCAGGCCGAGCCCCCCAGCAGCGCTGAAGCACTATCACACACCACTTCTGCGTATGCGCAAAGCATCGAGACTCAGCTCGACAAGCGCGCCATCAAGCCGCAAACGGCCGATGGCTCGCCCAAGCCCGTTGAGAAATTGATCTCCAGCGTCCAGTGGCTCGAGCCGAAGGAATTTCGGCTTCATCTCGCCCCTCCGCAAAGCGCTGAAGGCCCCGACAAACTCGACAATCCATCAACCGCGGCCAAACAGCCGCAAAACTCCGTCACCATCGGCCCTCGGCCCGACGCGGCCGTCGGTGTGGCCGAATTTTCCCGCTCCACTCCGCCATCGCTTCGTGAGAATCCCGCAACTTCCGATGAGCTGCTTTCCAAGCTATCGCAGGCGGTGAAGGATGATCCCAAGAGCCTTCCAGCGCATCTCGACCTTCAACTTCTCCATCTTCTGCTCGGCCATGCAACACCGCAGATGGATGCGATCGCCCCCCTGGCCGCCGACGACCGCGAATTGATCGCCGCCGTGCTTGATGGCTTCAACAATTTCCGCGCGGCCAGCCGGGCCGAATTCAGCGGAATCCTGGCCAAAAAAATCCGCCCGCTTGTCGAAATGGCCGACCGCCTCCGTGCACAGGCCGATCTTCACATCGCCAACATCGCTCTCTGCACGCGCGTCGACGGCTTTGGCAACTACGAGCCCCTCACCCATTTCCTCGCCGGCCGCGAATATCAGGTCATTCTTTACTGCGAGGTCGAGAATTTTTCCTCTCACCTCAACGCCAACCGGCAATGGGAAACCAATCTCACCCAGGAATCGATCCTCTACAACACCGCCGGCCAGCGCGTCTGGGATGACAGGCGGCGGGCCATCGCCGACACCTGCCGCAACCGCCGCCGCGACTTTTTCGTGGTGAAAATGATCCGCATTCCCCCGCTGGCGGCCGGGCAATACTCACTCAAGGTGAGCATCACCGACCCCCAATCCAATCGCGGCGCGCAGGCGACCATTCCGCTTCAGATCGTCGAGCGCTGAGCTTCGGTTGCCCCCGCGTGCGCACCATCCGCCGGCGTTTCGGCCGCTGGCTCAGGCATTTTTTCCACCGGCAACTTTTCCTTCGGCGCCTGGGGATCAATCGGACACTCCCCTTTCACCTCGCAGGCCGTTCGAAAATCCCTCGACCCTCTTTTTACGCCCAGCACCGCAAAATCAATCTCGCTGTTGATCTCCGCCCCCACCAGCAGCACATAGGCGTCGATGTAAAACGCCAGCAGCAAAATCGCCACACCCCCCACCGTGCCATAGGTCTCGTTGAACTTCCCAAACTTCTCCACATACACCCGAAACCCCACCATCAGGGCAATCCACACCGTCACGCAAAACACAGCGCCCGGCGTGATGTACGAAAAACGCTGCTTGATGCTCGGCCCCCAGTGATAGAGCACGTTCACCACCGAGAACATCACCAGCAGCGCCAGCGGATAACGAATGATCTTCGCGGCCCAAAGCAGCGGCGTGTAAACATAGCCGCTCCCGCGCCTTTCGATCCACGCGATCGCGAGCGAACCAACCGGCAACAGCACCAGCAGCGAAACGATCAGCGTGGCGGCAACTATGGTCAGCATGATCGCCACCGGCCGCTGGCGATAAAACGGCCGGCCCCGATCCAGCTCGTAGCACTTATCCAGCGCGCTGATGGTCATGTTCATCCCCCCGCTCGCTCCCCAGATCGCCAGCAGCAGCCCCACCGACAGCAAGCCGGTGTGCCGCTTGTGCAGGATCTCGGTCACGTTTTTCCAGATGGTGTCGGCTGCCGTCTCCGGGGCGTAGTCATACACCATCCGCTGCATCTCCTTCTCGGCCGCCGTCTTGGTATTGGCCGGCAGATAGGGCAGCAGGGTCATCAGAAAAATCATGAAGGGAAATACCGCAAACAGCCACGAATAGGCCAGCGAAGCCGCCCACGCCAGCAGATTGTCCTCGTTCATCTGCTGCCAGACCTGGCGCGCAAAACCCCACACCCCCAGCTTGCGCACCACCACCGGTATGTCGCTTAATCGCGCCATTTGCTCATTCTCTCGCATTCCACTTCTTTATTGCAATCCACGCCCCGCTAAATTGGCCTGGCTAAATTACGTATTCTCCTGCACACACTTATCCAACCCCGCAATCAGCCTTTGCCGAATGATCCCCTTAGGCCCGGCCGGATTGGGCTCCAGTTCCCAGTTCAAAAATGAGATGACGTATTTCAATGTCCGGGCCCCCACCTTCCGCTCCACGTACGCGCAGTCCGACTCCAGGTGCCTCTCCGTCGGCTTCTCCGCATCAACGATGAACAGCCCTAGCTTCGAAAGAACCTTGTCCGGGAAAACCTGGGTGGGTGTGATGGTTGTACCGTTCTTCCACTTGAAACGATTCCCGGCAAACCCCATGTTCAGGCTGAACTCCACCGGACTGAAGGTCCCCGAAGTGCCTGCCTTGGCCATGATGTCCATCCAATTACCGACCTTCGCGCTCGAATCTTTATGTTTGTTGAGCAGCCATTTCATCTGATCGCAGGCCGTCGGACTGACAATCCCATCCGTCACGATCAGCGTCATCAACGCCGCCATCGCAATCGCCGTTGAGTGCTGCGCCCCGCCCAGAACCGCCCCCTCTTTCCACTGCGGCGCACCATACGGCAGGGTCAGCGTCGGTCCGCCCCCGCGCTGCGGGTTGAATAAGTCCGCTTGCCACGCCACCGAGTGAATGTACAAAAACCCCACGTCAAAAGCGCACGACCACGCCGCTGAATTGTCCGACACATCGGCCATCAGAAATAGCCGCTCGGAAAACGGCAGATTCGCACTAATGAGTTCCTGCGGCTTGTGCTTCGTGTCATCCAGGTAACTATCGATGGCGCTCTGTGAAAAACCGGCGGTCTTTTGCAGGAACGTCACCCCGCGATCTCCAATCGGGCTGGGATCTGTCCCAAAAATCATCTCCAGGTTCGGCGCCCCGTGGAACTTGTTGGGACGAAAATTCGGGTTCCAGGAACCCAGTTGAAGCGGCAGCGGACTTCCTGAGATTTGAATCAGCTTGTTCTGCCGCTTGAACTTCCCCGGATCCCCCGGCCGCACCGCTTCCACTGCCGCACCCTTCACGGGCACCTGTGTATCCGCCCACGCCGCCCTCGCCTCCTCAAACAATTTGGCGCTGTCCCAAGTCGGATTCTTTTGCGCCATCACGTTCAAGTCATATTGCAACTGATACGCCGCGTACATCACCACGATCTTCAGCAGGCTCGCCCCAAACTGCGGCACCAGGTCGTTATGCCCCGCGTACTTCGGCTTGTCCTTCTTCGGATCCACCACCCTGGACAGATCCGTCAGGGCAAAGTTGAACTGCTTCAACTCCGGATTCTCCTTGAGCAGAACCTCATCCACCAAGCCCTGAAGCTTCGGATCGCGCGTAACACCATTGGGCGTCAAAAACCCCGCCGTCACATCCGCCTGAACCAGATCCACCGGCTTCACCAGCTTGGTGTGCGGCCGTTTCGGATCCGACTCCCGATAATGCGGCAGCCACGCCAGATTCAGGATCTTGTGCTGCGCCCCCGCCCCGCGTTTATCATCCGCCATACCTCTCCCTCTCACGCATACTTCGACCACAGCGCATCGCGCCCACTGGGCCACTTGGTCGGCTTACACCCATCGTGATGCTCAAAAAGTTCATCCACCACATCCCCCAGCACTCCCGTCACCGACTTCCGATACACCCGCTGAAACGCCCTCACCTTGTCGGCCAGTTCTCCATCCGGCGCATAACCCAGATTGTGCAGCCGCCGCAGCGCCTCCTCCTGCTCATCCCCATCCTTCAAATCCAGGTACAAATCAGTCTCATACACATACTCGAGATCCCCAATCACCTCCGCCTTCGCATCCGTTTCATAGCTCGCCAAAATCTGCTCCGCGCTCGGCCCACTCGCCCCACCACCATCGGCCCGCGCTGCCTCTCCTTCCTTCGGATGACTCCATTCCAGATGACACTTCTCATTCCCCTCCCACGAGCGAATCTCAATCCACCCATTCTCATCCGCCTCTCCCGTCCACGACCTCTTCTCCATCGTCACCCGATACGGCGCTTTCCCCAGCGGCGTCATGAACCGGCAAAACAAGCGAATCCGGCAGGCCGATTGCACCAGCGTGTTCAGGTGCTTCCTGCCCGTGGCCGTCTTCGAGATAAATACTTCACCCTCAGCCATCGAATTCCTCACTTCTCACCATCATACAGCTCGCGCAATTTCGCCCGCGTCGCATCATCCATCTCGCCGCTCATATTCAGGCCCGCGCTCTGCTGAAACTCCTTGATCACCTGCTTCAGCCGCGCACTCACTTTTCCATCCACCGGCCCACAATTAAACCCAAGTTGATTCAACCGCGCTTGCATGCCGCTTGTTTCCTCGATCGGGTCCAGCCCTCCAAGCTTCAGCTTGTATTGCACTTCATTAGGCGTCCCCGGCTCCAGCTTCAGCGTTCCCTTCTTCGCCCCCGGCGGCACTGTGATCTCTACAATCCCATCCCCATCCGTCTTCCCATCCTCCAGCTTCCCGTCGATGTTGATGAGATATGGCACATTCGCCCGCGGCTTGTTCTGCGCACCTTTCCCATCAGGCCCCTCATCCCCGCTCGGTTTCTCCGGCTCCAAAATACGAATCTTCAATTTGCACGGCGCCCCCTTCTTTTTGAACTTGTGCTTCTGCTCCGTCGGGCACGATTCTTCTTTGATCCGCTTCTCCGGAATAAAAACCCGGTCTCCCGCCAGGAGCACGTTCGGATTCTTCCGCGCCGCCTTCAGATCAAGGTTCTCACTGAGCTTCCAGAGCGTCTCCCAGAAAAAACCATGCGCCTCCGCGATGCTGCTCATGCAGTCGCCTTCCTCCACCTCGTAATTGCCATCTCCAACCGGACCATTTGCATCAGGCACGACTAAAGCCCTCCGCATAAAAAACTGGGAGTGCTCGGATTCGAACCGAGGACCAAGGGTTTATGAGACCCCTGCTCTGACCAACTGAGCTACACTCCCGGTGCATCGTCAGAATTATAGTGCTTTCCGACCCCTCACAAATGACCCATTCAGGGCTACTTTCCCAACTCCCATTTCACTTCTCCAGCGACAATCGTGTGCGTCGCCCGTCCCTTCAAGCTCCATCCCCCAAACGGACAATTCCGGCTGCGGCTCTTGAACTCTTCCAGGTCCACCGTCCATTGCCGGTTGGGATCGATGATGGTCACATCCCCAGCCGCGCCTTCCGCAAGCGTTCCCTTTTTCAGCCCTGCGATTCGCGCGCCGTTAATCGTCATCAACTCAATCAACTTCATCCACGAAATATGCCCCGGCTCCACCAGCGCCTTGATGTACAGCGCCAGCGCCGGCTCAACGCCCAAAATGCCGTTGGGGGCATACTGAAACTCCAACTCCTTCTCCTCGGCCAGGTGCGGCGCGTGGTCGGTCGCCAGGCAATCGATCGTGCCATCCTTCACCCCCGCGATGCACGCCGCCACATCTCCGGCCGTGCGCAGCGGCGGATTCATCTTGTAATTGGTGTCGTAGTTGCGGCACGATTCATCCGTGAGCAGCAGATGGTGCGGCGAAACCTCCGTAGTCACAGGCTGCTTCAATTTCTTCGCCTGCCGGATCAACTCCACGCTCCCGGCCGTCGAAATGTGCTGCACGTGATAGCGGCAGCCGATGGTGCGATTGAGCAGCAGGTCGCGGGCGATCATCAATTGCTCCGCCTCGGCCGGGATTCCCGGCAGACCGAGCGTGGTCGAGACAATCCCGCTGTGCATCGCCCCACCGGCCAGCGTCGGCTCCTCGCAGTGCTGCATCAGCACCGTGTTCAGCATTTTGCTGTATTGAAGCGCCTTGCGCATCACCGAGGCATCCGCCACCCCAACGCCATCATCCGAGAACGCCACCGCGCCGCGCTGTTGCATCAGCGCCAACTCGGCCAGTTCTTTCCCCTCCCGCGCCTTGGTGATCGCCCCCACCGGATAAACATTGGCCAGCCCCACGCGTTCCGACTCGCGCAGAATAAATTCAATCTGCCCCTCATTATCCAGCGGCGGCTTGGTGTTGGGCATGCAGCAGACGGTGGTGAACCCCCCCGCGACGGCCGCGGCCGACCCGGAGGCAATGTCTTCCTCCTCCTCATCCCCCGGCTCGCGAAAATGAACGTGAATGTCGATCAGCCCCGGCGTGACCAGGCAATTGGCGGCATCGATCACCTGATCCGGTTTGTCGCCCACCCCCATCGTCGCGATCTTCCCAGCCCTGATAAAAACATCCCCCCTGCGTTCCAGATTTCGCGACGGATCGAGGATCGTCCCATTCTTGATCAGGATGCTTGCCATCAGTGCGCTCGTCCCATTCAAGATGCGCGTGCCCGTGCCTTCGATCGCCATGCGCTGCCAAGATGCTCCGCGGCCACATCCAGATCGTAATCCATCTGGAGTCCAAGCCAGAATTGCGGCGAATTGCCGAAATAGCTGGCGAGCCGCAATGCCGTATCCGCCGTGATCGAGCGCTTTCGCAACGCAATCTCATTGATCCGGCGCGGCGGCACTCCAATCGCGACTGCCAGCCGATTCTGGCTCAATTGCATCGGCTTGAGAAACTCCTCGACGAGCACCTCGCCCGGATGCACAGATTGAAGCCGTGATTTTGCCATCACATTACTCGCTCAATGGTAATCCACAATCTCCACGCCGGAAGCATCTCCGTCTTTCCAATGGAAGCAGATCCTTCACTGGTCGTTGATCCAAATGCTCCACTGTCCTGCGCGATCGCCTGCCAGTTTTTCCAGCCGATTTGCCGGCGGAACCCGTAAATCATCCAAAGCCGCCGCGCGATTGAGCATACGCAACTTCCGCAGCGCGATCTGTTGAATGTCGTTCGGCAATCGCCGCGACCGCTGCAAATTGAAAATTCCTTCCGTTTCAGCGCAGCGGAACGATCGAATCACGCATTGATTGTATAGCGCGTGGCGTTAAACGGCAAGAATCACCCATTTCGCGCCAGCGCCTTCACAATCCATCCTCCACACGAAATACTCGCATCATGAAATTCCGCAAGCCCCCCCTCCGCATCCAGCCCACCACTCTCTGGGATTACCCCTCCCAGCATTACGGCGAAGGCGTGCAGGGCGATCCCACCTACGCCGGCGCAACCCCCAGCTACATCATCTGGAACCTTCTCCAGCGCTACACAAAGGAGCGCGACCTGGTCGTCGATCCCTGCGCCGGCGGCGGCACGACGCTCGATGTCGCCCGCGACCTTAATCGCAAGGTCCTCGGTTATGACATTCATCCGACCCGCAAAGACATCTTCCGAGTTGATGCTTGCAAGCTGCCTCCCGAATTAACCAACAAAGTTGATTTCGTTTTCATCGACCCCCCCTACTCCACCCACATCGACTACGGCCCCGATCCCCGCGACATCGGCAAACTCGACGCCTCCGGCCCCGAATATTACAAGGCCATGGAACAAGTCTTCTCCGAGATCAACCGAATCCTCCGCCCCGGCCATCACATGGCCCTTTACGTCAGCGACTCGTTTGTCAAAGGCAAAGGGTTTTATCCCATCGGCTTCGAGCTCTTCTCCCGCCTGCGCCAACACTTCGAGCCGATCGATACCATCGCCGTCACAAGACACAACAAAACATTGGAAATGGGCAACTACCGCAAAGCGGCCGAGGAAGGAAATTTTTTTCTGCGGGGGTTTAATTATCTGTTCATCATGCGGAAGGATGAATCGCCCTCGTAATTTCAACATGATCTGGACGTGGCGAAGAGATCATGTTTTGATGGGCACTTTCTTTTTCCGGAAGGAGATCCACATGGCACTGAAAGTAACAGCCGAGATCGTCTGGGCGGGAGATATTCCCGATGCGCCAGGAGGACTGGCCGATAAACTGGCAGCACTGGCGGCGAGCGGTGCCAATCTCCAATTCGTGATCGCCCGTCGCCGGCCGGAGGAGCCGGGCAAAGGCGTCGTTTTCGTCTCCCCGATCAAGCGAAAGGCGGCCGAGGATGCTGCGAGCGGCTCGGGCCTGAGCAAAGCGATGGATGTTCCGACGTTGCGTGTTGAGGGTCCGGACCAGCCGGGAATCGGAGAGCGCATGCTGCGGGCCATCTCTGAGCTGGGGATCAATCTGCGCGGCTTTTCCGCGGCGGCGCTTGACGGCAAGTTCGTCGCCTATATCGGCTTTTACCGGCCCGATGAAGCCAGCCGGGCGGCACAGGCGCTCAGAAGCTTGGATGCCGGCAAAGCCCGGAAGAGCGCGAGCACCGCTCCCAAGAAGACCAGGCGGCCCAAACGCGGCCGCTGAATCCGACGTATCCGTGTCACTTGAGCAATTTAGACCAATCGGCCTGACAGATTGCTTGCCGCGCTCGTGTTCGAGAATTGAATGCGACGAATTTTGAAACCCAAGACCAAGGAACGGCGATTCGTACCCGTGCCTGACGACCTGCGCGCATCCCTGCAAGAAGTATGGCAGCTCATTCAGGATGCGGAGCGCGACTCTGAAGTGAGCATCGATTTCGACGACGCCATACAGGTTGGAAGCGTCTGTGGGGGCAGAGTTGGCAACGAGCCCCATCCGTTCGTCCTGACGTATGACCTACCGGGCGACACGGATCGTGGGCGTTGGTCCCTGACGCTCCACCCAACTGAAATCGAGGACATCGCGGACGGCGTTCTTACGTCACTTCCAATGTATTGCTGCACATCCCCCGCGTGCCGCTGCAAATTCAGAGAAGCTGATGAGTACTGCTTTCACTGTGATTACGAAGAAGATCCCAACCACGGCACATTTACCTTCAGCGAGGCAATTCCACACCTGGAATCATTGGGAGTCCGAGGATTGTCTGAAGCATCCACCCTCGAGAATGCCAAAGCGGTTCTCGGCGAGCCCTTCAAGACGGGGGGAGGAGCGGTAGTCGGAGGGTTAAAAATTCATCCGTGGGCCAAATTCTGGGTGGGCACGCGGAAGGTTCACATCCAGTTTTGGTCTGAGAGCGGTCGGATCAAAGCTGTCACCCTATAGTGCGATTAACCCTTCCGCATCCTGCTCAATCAATTTATCCCTGCGTCACCAGATACAACACCGCCATCCTCACCGCCAACCCATTGGTCACCTGCGTCAAAATCCCGCTCTGCGGCCCGTCCGCGATGTCCGACGAAATCTCAATCCCTCGATTCATCGGCCCCGGATGCATCACGAACACATCCTTCTTGCACCTCTGAAACCGGTCCCACGTCAATCCAAACAACCGCGTGAATTCCCGCACCGACGGAAACTGACTGGTTTTGATCCGCTCAAACTGCACCCGCAGCATGTTGATCACATCCACCTCCCCAATCACCTCATCAAAATTGTGAACCACTCTCGCCCCCAGTTGCTCAAATGATCTCGGCAGCAGCGTCGGCGGCCCAACCAGGATCACCTCCGCCCCCAATTTCTTCAGCCCCCACAGATTCGACCGCGCCACCCGGCTATTGGCGATGTCCCCCACAATCGCCACTTTCAATCCCTCCACTTTCCCAAATCTCTCCCGAATCGTGTAAAGATCGAGCAATCCCTGTGTCGGATGTTCGTGCGCCCCGTCCCCGGCATTGATGACGCTGCACTTGATCGACCGCGCCAGCAGATGTGCCGCCCCCGCTGCCGAATGACGCAGCACCACGATGTCCACCCCCATCGCCTCGATGTTCCGCGCCGTGTCGATCAGCGTCTCCCCCTTGCTCGTGCTGCTGGTCTTCTCCGAAAAGTCGATGATGTCGGCCGACAATCGCTGGGCCGCCAGCGCAAACGAAGTCCGCGTCCGCGTCGAATCCTCGAAGAACAGATTCACCATCACCTGCCCCCGCAGCGCCGGCACCTTCTTCACCGACCGCGTCGAAACCTCTTTGAACGAATCCGCCGTATCCAGAACATACCGAATGTCCTCCGCCGACAGTTCCTCCACCGTCAACAGGTGCTTATGTGTCCAGCGATGATTGTCAGATGGCGGCATTCTTCCTCGGCACTCAGTACTCAGAACTTTCATTTCTCCTTCGGCTCCACCACAATCTCATCCCTCCCATCGTTCTCCCGAAACCGCACATTCACCCGATGATCCGTCGGCACATCCTTCAAAGTGAGCCCCACATAATCCGCCCCAATCGGCAACTCCCTTCCTCCTCGATCCACCAGCACCGCCAGGCGAATTGCCGACGGCCGCCCAAAATCCGTCAGCGCATCCAGCGCCGCCCGCACCGATCGGCCGGTGAACAGCACATCATCCACCAGCAGCAGCGGCTTATCATCCACATCAAAATTAATCTGCGTCGGCCGAACCATCGGCTTTGGCCCCACCTCCGACAGGTCATCGCGATAGAGCGTGATATCCAAAACCCCGCGTCCGATCTGCCCAAACCCCTTCTTCTGCAAGTAATCCGTCAGCCGCTGCGCCAGCGTTTCCCCGCGGGTGCGGATTCCCACCACGCTCAGCGGCTTATCCGGTGAAAAAGCCCCCGCAATACGCCCTGCCAGCTTCTCAAAGACCCGCCGGACATCCGCCTCGTCATATTGCGTACGCATGAGCACTGCAAACTTATTCCAAACCCCCCCTAAAAACAAATTCCCGCATCGTTCCGACCCACCCGCGCATGTCTATAATCGATGCCAAGAATGCTAACCACGAAGACACCAAGACACGAAGGCGCGCCCCCGGCCACAGCCTCTACCGACACCGCCGCTACACTCTTTTATAAAAAATCCAAACCCCATCCCCCTCAAATCTCGCGCGATACGCCGAGTTGGCCTTCATGCCTTCGTGTCTTCGTGGTTAGCCTTCTCTTCTTGGTCCGCGCGCGCGGTGACGAACCCGAGCCCAAACCCGACCCCGCCCTCCAGGCCTCCAGGCTCGCCTACGAGACCAACCTCAAACAATTCAAGGACAACCCCGACTACCTCGTCCTCCCCGGCCTCCTCGCCGACAAAAAAGCAAAACAAGCCCGCCTCGACGGCCGCGCCACCGCACTGGGCGCTGGCGACGCCGTCGAATTCTTCCTCATCCCCGCCGACTCCGGCAAGGACTACGAATCCCTCACCGTCGCCTTCGTCAAGCCCTCCGACGTCCATCGCGCCCTCGAATTCATCGGCCTCAAACCCGGCCGCCCCGTCAACTACAACAACAACCAATACTGGCCCAAAGGCGAACGGGTCCTGGTAACCATCGAATGGACTCCGCCCCACGGCGACGATCTTGATCGTGGCAAAAACCCCAACAAGAAAGTCCGCGCTGAAGAACTCATCCTCGACACCCGCACCAAAAAACCCCTCCCCCTCACTGGCCTGGTCTTCACCGGCTCCTACCTCATCAAACCCGAAGACGGCGGCAAGGAAATGTATGCCGCCGACGTCTCCGACTCCCGCTCCATCGCTTCCGACTACAACGAACGCTCGACCGTCCTCGATGTCCCCTGGCAATGGTCGCAGGGTGAGGTCTACGGCTCGCTCAAACCCAATCCCGCCCACCCCTTCACCCCCGGCCAACCCCTGCAAATCCTCCTCGAGCCCGAACACAAAGACGGCCAAACCCGCATCCGCGACCTCACGCTCAAAGTCCTCCAAAAAGACCACTTCACCCTCCTCGACGCGAACAACAAACCCCTCCTCGACCAAACCGATCTCGTTCACCTCCTCGCCGAATTCGGCAAGCTCACCGAATCGGGCCATGACCCCTTCGTCACCATCGACATCGCCGGCAACCTCACGCTTCAACAGCTCCGCGAATTTTTCTCCCTGATCCAAACCCTCGACCGCGACGGCGGCATCCGCGTCGAAGCCCCCCCGCCCGGCCAGCTCTACTACCGCGCCTTCTTCCCCGACGAGCAATGGCGCGACCGCACCAAGCGCCTCGGCCGCCCTTGGGAACTCCACGCCAAGGTCGGTGACGCCTCCGGAGCACTCTCCGGCACCCTCATCCTCCCCGCCGACGACATCGACAATAATGGCGGCAAAGGCGACCTGAAGTTCCAGGTGAATTCCCCCAAAGAATTGGCCAAAACCCTCAAAGAAAAATCCGACCGCTGGTCCCAATCCGTCTATATCTTCGCCACCCCGGACATCAAATATGCCCCCCTCCTCGATTTTATCCGCCCCTCTCTCAAAACCCATCCCGGCATCTACATCTTCCTGCCCGCACCGCCCGCATCACGTCCGTGATACCGCGATTAAGCCGATTCCCCTGTTGGTCGATCTAAAGACCGGAGTTCTCTCGCGTTGGAGAACAATCCAGCTTTGGCGGCTGACTTCCCGGGCAAACACGGAGCGTCTGACAAATGCGTCGTTCTCTCCGCAGTGCCCTCTACGTCATTATTGGCACCGGCTGGGCCGCCGGCGTGGCCATCGGGGGATGGAAGCTCTGGGGATTCGACGCCACCGCCGGCGCCCTTGCTCAGCCGCTACCGACGTGGCCCGCCGAATCGCCTCTTTCTCGAAATGTTGCGATGCCCGCCCTGGTGCTGATCGTTCATCCACATTGTCCCTGCTCACGCGCCACAATCGGAGAACTGGCCCGGCTGATGGCCGACGGTAACGGAAAACTCACTGCAACGGTGGTCGTGCTGCGTCCGGCGGCTGCCGCCGAGGGATGGGAACAGACCGACCTGTGGCGCAGCGCTGCGGCCATCCCGGGTGTAACTGTCATGGCCGACCTCGAAGGCCGGGAATCCCGCCGCTTCGGAGCCGCCACGAGCGGTCAGACACTTTTATATGCCGCCGACGGCCGGCTTCTGTTCAACGGCGGCATCACTGAATCGCGCGGCCACAGCGGCGATAACGCCGGCCGCTCCGCGATCCTCTCGCTCGTCCTCGGTTTGACCTCCGCCCCAACCGGGCAGCCACTCAGCACGCCGGTTTACGGTTGCCCCTTGTTCGATGAATCCGCCCCGTGCCCAAGAAAGGGAGACGAGACATGTCCCAAGTGACGTCCAATCCGCAGGTCGCCGACTCTGCGAAAAAACTCGCCACCGAATTGTACGAGGCCCATCAGCAGGGCATCTACCGCCGCACCGATCGAATTTTCGCGATCCTGATGGCGGTCCAATGGGTGTTTGGCATTGTGGCAGCCATCTTTATTTCCCCACATACCTGGGTCGGCACCACCAGCCACACGCACCCGCACGTGTGGGCAGCTATCCTTCTCGGCGGGGCGATCAATACCTTGCCCATCTTTCTGGTCCTGGTTTATCCGGGTCAAACCATAACCCGTTTCGTCATCTCCGTGACTCAAATGCTCTGGTCGGCCTTGCTGATCCACCTGACCGGAGGACGCATCGAGACACACTTTCATGTCTTCGGCTCCCTGGCTTTTCTGGCTTTCTATCGCGACTGGCGTGTGCTGATCCCGGCGACGGTGGTGGTCGCGGGGGACCACCTTCTGCGCGGGCTGTATTTTCCCCAATCCGTTTACGGAGTGCTGACCCCCAATTCCTGGCGCTGGCTGGAACATGCCGGCTGGGTGATATTCGAAGACATCTTCCTCATCGCCTCCTGCCTGCGCGGCCAGCAGGAGATGCGGCAGATTGCACAACGCGCCGCCGACCTGAACGCCGCCAAGGAGGCCGCCGAGGCGGCCACCCGCGCCAAGAGCGAGTTCCTGGCAAACATGTCACACGAGATCCGCACGCCGATGAACGGGCTGATTGGCATGAATGACCTGCTGCTGGGCATGGAATTGAACGAACGCCAGCGTCGTTACGCGACCCAGGTGAAGGGTTCGGCCGACTCACTTCTCACCCTGATCAACGCCATCCTGGATTTCTCCAAGATCGAGGCCGGAAAACTCGATCTGGCCGACGTCGAGTTTGACCTGACGGTCACCGTGGAAGATGTGGTGGAAATGTTCGCCCCGCGCGCGGAACAAAAGGGCCTGCTTCTCGTGTGCAATGTCGATCCGAACCTCGGTTATTCCGTAAGAGGAGACCCCGATCGGCTTCGCCAGATCCTGATCAACCTGGTCAACAACGCCATCAAATTCACGGAAAAGGGCGAAGTCGTGGTTCGTGTCACCCTGGACAACCAGGCAGCGGACCACACCACTATCCGATTTGCTGTCACTGACAGCGGAATTGGGATTGCCTCGGATCGGCTGGACCGGCTGTTCAAGAGCTTCTCGCAGGTGGACAACTCGACCACGCGCAAGCACGGCGGAACTGGTCTGGGCCTTGCGATCTCAAAACAACTGGTTGAGCTGATGGGAGGCAAGATCGGGGTCGACAGCACGCCGGGAAAGGGCTCAACGTTCTGGTTTACCGCCGCCTTTGGCCGGCCCCAGATCGTTCCACACTCGAGCAGTCCTCACGTCGACCCGCTGGGCAGGAAGGTGCTGGTCGTCGATGAAAACGCCGTGCACCGCGAGGCCATCTGCTCGCAACTGGTCAGTTTGGGCCTCCGAGCCACCATCGCCGCGCGAGGGACCAAGGGCTTGCGGCTGGTCGAAGAGGCTTATCGCGCTGCGGATCCTTTCGCAGTTGTCATGGTGGACAGCGCCATCCGCGACATGGAGCCGGACGCCCTGGCTAAAGCGGTCTCACAGTGCTCGCCCGCAACCAAATGCGTGCTGGCCATCCCCAGCAGCGGTGGTGCTTACGTTGACCCCCGTGAAATGACCGCCCGCGGCTTTGACGGGCATGTCGTGCGCCCGGTCCGGCAGTCTCATCTTCTGGACACGCTCATGGACGTCATCGCCGGCCCCCGCCCGCCGGTCCAGAAGAATACCAGCCCGGTCAGCACTCCTCAGGCGTCAGAGTCGAACCTCGCAACGGGAAGGCGCATTCTGCTGGTCGAGGACAACGAGGTAAACAGAATGGTTGCCTGTGAGTTGCTCACCCAGGCCGGGTACATTTGCGACTACGCGGTCGATGGGAAGAAAGCGGTCGAGGCGGTTTTGCATTCCCCATACGACCTTGTACTGATGGACTGTCAGATGCCGGAAATGGATGGCTTTGAAGCCACGCGGATGATCCGGCAGCGCGAAGCGCAGAGTCCGCTCCCCGGCCGTTCAACTCGTCTGCCCATCATCGCCCTGACGGCCAATGCGCTCAAAGGGGACCGGGAGCGATGCCTTGAAGCCGGCATGGACGATTATGTCAGCAAGCCTCTGAAGCGGGAGCGTCTTCTGAAGTCGATGCAAATACTACTGCTCCAGGCCGAGCCGGTCTCCGAAGCGGCTCCCCGCGACCTCCCGACTTCCGCCGCAGTTGCCGTGGGGGGACCGGAGTCTGTCACCGGCGTGGCATCCTCCACCCCGCTGAATGCCGCCGAGCTTCTGCACCTGTGCCGCGGTCGCCAGGACTTTGCCGAAAAGGTCCTGGCCAAGTTCCGCACGCAGTCGGTGGAGATACTGGAGGCGCTGGTGCTCGGCTTGAAGGAAAAGAACGCTGAACTGACCATCCGCTCCGCCCACAGCCTCAAGGGCATGGCCGGGACTGTTTCCGCCGAACCGTTGCGGAAAGCGGCCGCCGATGCCGAAGAGAAATCGCGAAGCGGTGACTGGTCCGGCGTCGAACGTCAACTGGAGCACGTTCGTCGAGAACTCGACCGCTGTCTTGCGTTCATTCCAACGGTGTTGACTGAAGAAGCAAAGACAAAAACCACCGTTACAGGTTAACCCGGAGAGCAGCAACCTTGCGCATCCTAATTGTTGATGATCAGGAGCTGAGCCTGGACGTGCTGCGATTCGCCCTCGAGCACGAAGGGCACGAGGTCCAGACGGCCCGCAACGGGCATGAGGCGCTGGCTGCCCTCAACAAGGGAGAGCATCATCTGGTCATCTCCGATTGGGACATGCCCGAGATGGACGGATTGGATTTGTGCCGCTCGATTCGCATCCGCGAGCTG
Source organism: Tepidisphaeraceae bacterium (assembly GCA_036001665.1). Lineage (GTDB taxonomy): Bacteria > Planctomycetota > Phycisphaerae > Tepidisphaerales > Tepidisphaeraceae > JBGPEF01. The sequence continues at coordinate 7,595 of DASYUA010000002.1, read as the reverse complement.
GGGGACTACGTGTACTTCATCCTCCTGACGGCGCGCGACGGGGCGGCATCCATCGTTAACGGCCTGGCCAGCGGGGCCGACGACTTCATTACCAAGCCCTTCGATCCTGATGAGCTGACGGCGCGCGTCCGCGTCGCCGAGCGCATCCTCTCGCTCAATACGCGCGACATGACGATTTTCGCGCTGGCTAAATTGGCCGAGTCTCGGGATCCGGAAACCGGCCAGCACCTGGAACGCGTCCAGAGCTATTCGCGGCGGCTGGCGCAACACCTTTGCCGCTCTGGCAAGTATCCCAATGAGCTCGACGCCGGGTTCGTCAATCTGATCTACGACACCAGCCCACTGCACGATATCGGGAAGGTTGCCATCCCCGACTGCGTCCTGCTCAAGCCCGGCCGGCTCAGCGATGACGAGTTTCAGATCATGAAGACGCACACCACGATGGGGGCACGGACGTTGGAGGCGGCTGCGCGAAAGTACCCCAAAGCCAGGTACCTCAAAATCGCGCGGGAAATAGCCGAATCACACCATGAGCAATGGGACGGCGGGGGTTATCCAAATGGACTCACCGGCGGCGACATCCCCCTGGCCGCCCGCATCGTAGCGCTGGCCGACGTTTACGATGCGCTGGTATCCAGGCGTGTGTACAAAGGCTCCTTCTCCCATCAGACGGCCCGCGCAATTATCCTCGAGGGCCAAGGAACGCATTTCGACCCCGCGATCGTGGATGCGTTTCTTGCCGTCGAAGCCCAGTTTGTTGAGATACAGAAACTGTTCTCCAATTATCTGCCCGAAGCCGCCTGAGACTCTCTCGTCTTGAATACCCACCCTATGCTTCCTCCGCCTCCAACTTAAACACCGTAATCTCCGGCCGACACCAGCTCAGCACCCTCTGCCCATAACTCAGCCCCCGATTCACATACAGATGCCTCCCGTTCACGCTGTAATACCCGTGCGTGAACTGCCGGTACTTGTGCGGATAAAAAGTCCGCCCAAATTTCGACGTCGCGATCTGCCGCCCATGCGTGTGCCCGCTCAGCATCCACTGCCACGGATACTGCATCAGCTCCATGCAATTGGCCGGATTGTGATTCAAACAAACGATCGGCAAATCCACATCCACCCCCCGATACGCCACATCCGGATCGATGTTCCCCGACCACTCATCATCCAATCCCACCAGCGTCAGCGGCCGCCCCCGCCCTTTCCCCTCCAAAAACCAACTTTCATTCCTCAGCACGTGCAACCCCCGCTTTTTCAGACAGGCCTCCAGATAATCCGCCCGCCGCTTCCCCTCTCCATTGGCGACTTTCCCATAGATCGAATAATCATGATTCCCAAACGTGCAGATCACCCCCCTGCTCGCCTTCACGTGCGATAATATCGTCGCGATGCGGTGCGCGTATCGATATCCACCGGTGATCAAATCCCCCGTCACCACCACCACATCCGGCTTCAAATCATTCACCCACCCGATGAACTGAAGCAAATATCTCTCCCACACCACCGGCGAATAATGTAAATCCGAAATCTGCACCAGCTTCAATCCCGCCAACGAGGCATCCAGTCCCTTCAGCGGCATCTTCCTTCGATGAATCTCAACCCACCGCCGATTCAGCGGCAGCGCATGCACCCCCGTCAGCCCCACCCGCGACATCGTGTTCCAGATCGCCCGCCGCCAGCGATGCTGCGACCCCCACTCCGGCTGCTTGAGGTAATCAAGAAAAAAATTCATAACGCCAAATCCCCGTCCCTCGTGCCACTGGCAGCTTCGTAGGGTGGGGCTCGCCCCACCACTCCGCGTCGCGCGCTTCGGCCGACGCTTCACTCCAACATCCCCAGCGCGCCCTCCATCTCCTCCTTCGCATGCAAATCTCCCTTGCGCGCCGCCGCCGCAATCCCATCCCGATACGCCCCCTTCGCCGCCTCCACTTCCCCGGCCGATTCATGCACCTGCCCCGCCTGCTGATACGCTACGCAATACAGCGGATCGCGCTTCAATACCTCCCCCAGCCACCTTAGCGCATCGGCAAATTCCCCTGCCTTCTTGTGCTCCAGCGCAATCGCATACAAAAGGAACAGATCGTCCGGCTCCTTCTCCAGCATGCGCTTCAGCGCCGACATCCGTTCGCTCATGATGTTCATTCTAGGTTCCCCCCCGCCCCACTGCCTACCATCTAACAGCCCCCAAATCACCCCGCCCGCCTCACATAAACCTCCCCGTGCTTTGCCAACTCGTCGACTCTTCCCTCATTCGCCAACCGCTGAAGCTCGTCCATGAACTTCACCGCCTTCGGCTCAAAACACGGCTCCGACGGATCCTCATCGGGAATCACCGCATCAACCTCCACGTGAATCGCGCACTTCGCACTATGAATCCACTGCGGAACTTTCACTCGTTTCCCATGCAACATGCGTCACGCTGTCAAAGAAGTGAACCGTCACCAGTTTAGCCATCTCATCCATCGGCAGCCAAGCCCAAACCACCTTCACAGGCGTCCCATCCGCTAAGTGCCGCCGCACCTCGACAACTGCATTCGGCTTCGCTCTTGGCCGCTCTACCAGCACCACCGCCCGGCCTATCTCCGAAGTAATCTGTCAAGCTTCAATCCGACGCTTTCGCAGTTGCACATTGCCGTGCACTCCAATGGCATACCTCCGTTTGCAACCGCCTGCCGAATCTGATCCCAAAGCTTTCCCATTGACCCTGCCCCCATTTAACCTGAAGTACAGTCACCTTATCCCCTGCAACTTCATCTTAAACGCATCCGCCACCGCCGAATTCGTCACTTTCCCATTCACCAGATTGATCCCCTCCGCGATTCCCGGATCCTCCCCCGCCGCCTTCTCATACCCCTTGCTGGCAATCCTCACCGCATACGGCAGCGTCGAATTACACAGCGCGATCGTCGAAGTCCGCCCCACCGCCCCCGGCATGTTCGTCACGCAATAATGCACCACGCCCTCCACCACATAGGTCGGCTGCTGGTGCGTCGTCGCCCGTGCTGTCTCCACGCATCCCCCCTGATCGATCGCCACATCCACAATCACGCTCCCATTTTTCATATCCACCAGATCCTGCCTCGTCACCAATCTCGGCGCCTTCGCCCCCGGAATCAGCACCGCCCCAATCACCAAATCCGCCGCCCGCAACTGCTCCCGCACCGTGTGCGGATCGCTATAGATCGTGTGTACATTCTCCGGCATCACATCATCGAGATAACGCAATCGCTCCAGATTGATATCCATCAACACCACATTCGCCCCCAATCCCGCGGCCACTTTCGCCGCATTCGTCCCCACCACCCCTGCTCCCAAAATCACCACATTCGCCGGCGCAACCCCCGGCACGCCGCCGAGCAAAATCCCCCGCCCCATCATCGGCTTCTCCAGATATTTCGCCCCCTCCTGAATGCTCATCTTCCCCGCGATCTCGCTCATCGGCGTCAACAGCGGCAGCGTCCCTCTTTTGTCCTTGATCGTCTCATACGCGATCGCCACGATCCCGCTTTCCAGACAACTCTGCGTCAGCTCCGCCGACGCCGCGAAATGAAAATAAGTAAAAACAATCTGCCCCGGCCGAAACAGCGCAATCTCTCGCGGCTGCGGCTCCTTCACCTTCACGATCATCTCCGCCTGCGCAAAAACCTCCTCCAGTTTCGCCACAATCGTCGCCCCCGCCGCCTTATAAGCATCATCCGCAAACCCACTGGCCGCCCCCGCCTGCGTCTCCACAAAAACCTGATGCCCCGCCTTGCTCAGCGTCTCCGCCCCAACCGGCATCATCCCCACGCGATATTCATCCGCCTTGATTTCCTTGGGAACTCCAACTTTCACGTTCCAGACTCCTTTCATCGATTACGGTACTGTCCAATCCATCAACCTGAGTCCCGGCACATTCGTAAAGTCCTGCGTGTTATGAGTGACCAGCGTGAAATCATGCACCAATGCCGTCGCGGCAATCAACATATCCAGGTCAGGTGGGGGCAACCCTTGATCGAGCAGCGCTGCACGTACTTCGCCAAATTTCCGAGCGACATTCTGCGTCACGTCTAAAGTCGCTACGTCGCGCAACAACTCTAACAACGACTGCGAATGCCTGGGTGGTGCAGAACTGCGCAGCGTCCACGTGTAAAGCTCAGCCAGGGTCACCGTCGAGATGTATAAGCCGCCCGTGTATTGCAGGAACCGATTGTTGACTGCTCTGTTTCCCTTGAGATAAGCCGAGCAAATATCGGTGTCCACCAAGAAGCTCATTCCGCAGACTCCCTGCGAGTCCGCTTTCGCTGCTGACGATTCCACTCCAAATATTTGTCCAGCCCCTCAATATCATCCGACCACCCTCCAAAGGCACGACGCAGACCCTCGCCCGCAGGCAGCTTTGCACCGCTTTCGGACGGCTGCACCACGACGGTAACCTCCTGCCCGTCCGGGAAGTTCAACGCCTGCTCCAACTCGATCGTTTTTCCGTGTATTACGCCTTTTAGCGGTATCGCCATATTTCTTCCGGTTGAGTCGCCTCTCATTATATCGACAACGCAACCAATTCTATCCCCTCTCGTCCCATAACCTCCTTTCTCTCCACCAACATAATTTCTTCTGTTGCCCTTCCGCATCCTCCCTCCTTTTGCCGATGCAAAAACAAGACACCCGCGTTTCCCCAACGCCACATCCTCTTTGGACGTTGAAAGTTGGACGTTGAGCGTTGCGGCGTCAACCATTATGAAAACACTCACCGCCCCCTCCCCTCTCTCACTCACCAAGCCCCATAAACCCCGCGTGTTGATATTGGATGAGGACCGCATCATCCTCCAATCCCTCTCCCAGTTCCTCTCCCGCGAAGGCTACGACGTCCGCACCGCCGATGACTCCGCCGACGCCCTGGGCATCCTCGAAGGCTCGCAAATCGAGCTCCTGCTGGCCGACATCAACGTCCCCGGCCTCAAACCCGCCGAATTCCTCCGCTCCATCCGCCGCCGCCATCCCCATGTCGTCATCGTCGTCATCACCAGCTACGGCTCCATCGAAGGCGCTGTCGAAGCCATCAAACTCGGCGCATTCGATTATCTGACCAAACCCATCATCGACGATGAAATCCGCGTCGTCTGCGAAAAAGCCGTCCGCCAGCAGGCCCTGATGTTCGAAAACCAAACCCTCAAGCAACAGCTCGACCTGCGTTTCGGCCTGGACAACATCGTCGGCCACGACCACAAGATGCTCAAGGTCTTCGACCTCGTCGACGCCGTCGCCGACAATCGCACCACCGTCCTCATGACCGGCGAATCCGGCACCGGCAAATCCCTCCTCGCCCGCGCCATCCACCACCGCTCTCCACGCCGCGACAAACCCTTCGTCGAAGTCTCCTGCGGCGCACTCCCCGAAACCCTCCTCGAATCCGAGCTTTTCGGCCACACTCGCGGCGCATTCACCGGCGCACACGCCGACAAACCCGGCCGGTTCCTCTCCGCCGACGGCGGCACCCTCTTCCTCGACGAAATCAACTCCGCGTCACCGTCGATGCAGGTAAAGCTCCTCCGCGTCCTCCAGGAAAAATCCTTCGAGCCCGTCGGCTCCTCCCAAACCAAAACCGTCGATGTCCGCGTCATCCTCGCCACCAACACCGATCTCCAGCAACTCGTCGCCGAGCAAAAATTCCGCCAGGACCTCTTCTATCGCATCAACGTCGTCAACATCCGTCTCCCCAGCCTCCGCGAGCGCCTCTCCGACATCCCCCTGCTCGCCGGCCATTTCCTCCGCCACTTCTCCACCCAAACCGGCCGCGAAGTACTGAGTTTCAGCGACGCCGCCATGTCCGCCATGCAGCGCTACACCTGGCCCGGCAACGTCCGCGAGCTCGAAAACGCCATCGAGCGCGCCGTTGTATTATCCCGCCGCCCCCAGATCGAGCTCGAAGATCTTCCCGAACAAATCCACAGCTTCACCCCATCCCGCCCCACCGCCGCGACAACCTCTTCGGAAATCCCCGACAAACCCATGCCCCTCGAACAAGCCCTCGAAGCCCCCGAGCGCCAAATCATCGAAAACGCCCTCAAGCGCCACAACTACAACCGCCAGGAAACCGCCGCAGAGCTCAACATCAACCGCACCACCCTCTACAAGAAAATGCGCAAATACCGCCTCGACATCGGTGAAACCAATTAACCTGGTTCTTCTCTGATCTGCACTGCTAACTGTGAAAATCTTCGCAGCCTGCGCAAATTTTCTAACTACGCCTTTTTCTTTCCCCTCGCCCCCGTACTCGGGGGAGAGGGTTAGGGTGAGGGGGCTTTCGTCATTCGACATTCGGCATTCTTTCGTCATTCGTCATTGGTCATTTGGGTTGCGGCTCTGCCCGCGCTATGTCAATCTGCGTTTCACCTGCGTATTCTCCGGCCACCTTGCAAAGAGACCCTAAACAGGTCAATTGCCGCGCCTCCACTCCGTTGTACCATTCCTTAATTCCTAACCGGAGTGCGTATGACTCTAAATTATGAACCTGCTCTCTCCGACCGTTTCGCTTATCAGCGCTGGCTGGAAAATGTCGCCTCCGGCAAATGTCTATTGCAATTACAGGCCATGAAAGCTGCCGCCACTCTCCAGATTCGCGCTGCCTGGGATGCCCGGACCTTCACGGACTATCAGATTGACACCGAGGACTTCGACGCCCTGGTCTGCAACCTCTCCTATCATTTCCACACCCATGGCCAGAAATATGTGACGATCCAAGCCTTCACCCAGGCCGCCCTCAACCACTTCCTCACCGCCCGTTCCCAAGCCGTCCTCACCCCCGAAGGACTCCTCAAACTTCCTCAGGGCCTCTACACCCAACAAGGCAAAATCGTCACTTTCTTCGGCTAACCCCACCGCACTTGGAGTCACAGGTGCCGCTTCAGCCTCCGTCTTTTTCTCTCTCTCCCGTGAGGTTCGGGGTGAGATATCTGATGGGCCGGCCATTCCCCTCCGCTGCGCCACCATCCTCGCGCCCCGCTACCTGTCCGCCTGCGAGCGGCTGTGTGTACCGGGCACCGGAGGCCAGCTCGCCCCGCGAGCGCCAGCCCCTGCGCCTCCTCCAACCCCCTCATCCCTTCCTCCCTCGCATTGAATAAACTGCCTTCAATCAGTCACCGCAGGTGACGTTATCTTACCGGCTTTTCGGGGGTGCGGGGGGTACTCCCCCCGCGTCCGCGCAATTAAAAACGACAACCAAAACCGCTTCACACTCCACACCACCTCCCGCTTACAATGACCTCTCCGACTTGCGTTCTAAAAATCCCGCCCCAACATCTCAAGATCCCCCTTCCCCCCAAGTACGACTCGTTCTGACCCATTCCGGAGGTTGCGCATGTTCCGATTATAAAAATTTTTCCCCCCGCCTTTCCCCGCCAATCCGCCAATTCCTGTTGCGCCAACCGACCAAAACCCAAAACCATTCGCGCAACAAGCGGGTATATATAGAGGAGGTATGTTATGCCACCAACCGCTCTCACTCCCCCCATCTCCCGCGCCCCCTCTCCACCTTCACTCCCCCATCTCCCAACTTCCACTCCTCGAAACTTTTTCCCCATCGACCTGTTCCGTCGCAACAATTCCCCACC
>DASYUA010000001.1:0-32458 GCA_036001665.1 Tepidisphaeraceae bacterium | reverse complement strand
CGCCCCAAAAAGGACGGCCAGAGCAGCGAGGCGAAACCGCATCGGCATCTGCATCCGCTCCAGCTCGCGCACGTGGACGGCCACGGTGAAGGCGCTCTGGAGGCTCATGTGGCAGCCGATCAGCAGCGCGATGGTCCGCGGGACCGACCCGGCATTGCCCGGATAGATCAGCGCGGCGATGGGTTTGGCGTACCAGAGCGTGAAGGCGATCATGCAGAGGAAGAAAACGCCAAAGCCCGGGGTGAAAACCAATCCACTTCTGCCACCGGATGCGAGAAACACGCGGTGGAATGTCGCATCGAGATAGGGGCAGAGCGCAAAGCCGATGACGCAGACAGGAACGAGCCAGAGCACCTCGTGGGCGGGCCAACGCGCGGGCAGCAGGTCGAGGCGCCAGCCGGTCCGCCAGGCGAAGACGCCGAAGGCGATCATCGACAGAACCCAGATGATCGCGGCCATTCTCGGATCGGTCTGCGGCGACTTTCGGCCGGCGGTCCAGATCAAAAAGAACGCCGCGACCGGGATTACCAGCAGCCACGGTCCCATCAGCCGCTCGGCCACAAACCAATAGACGAAGTAAACATGAAACGCGATGGTGATCAGCGAGAACACGGCCATCGCCGGCCGATGGGCGATCAGCATGTCCTCGCTCTGCTGGCGCGAGCGGATCACCCAGCCCATGGCGGCCGCGCCGATGACATTGGGGACCGCAAAGACGACCCAGGCCCAGATTCCCCAGTTGCGCACCAGCAGCACCGGCAGAAACATGCCGATGCACCAGGTCCAGGAGCAGGCGAGGAAGAAGGCCCAGAGGAGGGACTTAGTCATTCAATGTTGAAATCACTGATGGGCCTTGGGCGTCGCATGAAAGGTGATGACGCACTTGCCGACGCGGCGGTCGCGCTCGCCGGATTTGCTGACCTGCTGGAGGATGTCCAGGTCGAGCGTGACGTTGAACTCGCCGCCGGTGGCCTTGAGCTCCTTCACATTCTCGCGGGCCTTCATCTTGTACACCGCCGGGCCCAGGCAGGGGCGGAGAAACTTGTACTCCATGTGCTTGCAGACCACCTGAAAATCCGCGCCGCACAGTCCAAAGACGTACATGCCGCCGGCGATCTCCGAGTTGCCCAGCAACGCAGCGCCGGCCATGGCGTGATACCAGTTGCGGTTGAAGCGGGTGAAGGGAAGCACCGCGGAGAACGTATCGACATCGATCCGCTTCATGCGGATGCCGCTGAAAAATGCGAACGGAAACCAGATGAACGAGCAGATGCGATGCCAGAAGTTGTCGCGCACCGACAAAGCGCTGACGAAGGCTTCGAGGCGGTCGTACCAGTTCTTGGGCCGGGCGGCCGGACGCTCCCGCTGAAGCTGGCCGACCATGCCTCCCACGCTGAGGCTGTCCATTTCACTGACGGGCATCGTGCTCATGTGCATCTCGCCAAGGGGGTCAGACGTCCCTGTCCAATACGAAAAAACGGGAAAATCTGCGGAAGAAATACCAGCTTGCACTGCCTGAATCAAACCGGCCGCCGCTCAACTGCTAAATATACGCCGCCCAGCCGCAAAGGTTGGGAGGTTACGTGTCCATTATCGGCATCATCGGGCCGGCGGCTGTGCTTCTTCCTCGGCCGGTTGCTGGGACGCTCTGGAAATCAGCACCTGCCCGACCCGTTTTTGCGAGAGCGACTGAACTTTCAGCACGTATTCCCCGAGCATGACCGTATCCCCCACCTTCGGCCAGCGGCCCAGCTTTTTCACGATATATCCGCTGATGGTATCGACATCGCCGATGTCCTCATCCATCAGGCCCAGCTTCTCGCGCAGCTCGTGCATCGGATAGAGGCCGCCGACGCGATAGGTATTGCCCTCGGCCACGAATTTGGGCTGGGAGCCGGTGTCAAATTCATCCTCGATCTCGCCTACCAGCTCCTCCAGGACATCCTCGAGCGTGACAATGCCGCGGGTGGCCCCGTATTCATCCACAACGACGGCCATGTGCACGTGACTGTTCTGAAACTGCCGCAGCAGCTTGGGAAGGGGGAGCATTTCCGGAACGAAGAGGATTTCCCGCTTGATCATGCGGAGGTCGATGTCGCCCGAGCCGATGACGTGCATTGCCGAGCCGGGGAGGCCGTCGGGGATGGCGATGGTTTCTCCGGTGGGCGATTTTTCATCAGTGAAGCGCAGCCGGCCGGGGATCAGCTTGAGATGGGCGAAGAGATCCTTCATATGGACCAGGCCGACGACGTGGTCGATGTCGCCATCGCAGAGGGGAAAGCGCGTGTAGGCGCTCTTTTGAACGACGCGCAGCACGTCGCCGATGGGTTGATCGAGCAGGAGATAATCGACGTCGGTGCGCGGGGTCATGATCTGGCGGACTTTGAGTTCGCCGAAATCAAAGGCGGAGGTGAGTATCTGCTGGGTGGATTTGGCGATGGTGCCCTGCTCGATGGATTGCATGAGCAGCGTGCGCAGCTCTTCAGCGGTGTGGGGGAGGCTGGCGTGGGCTCCATACTGAACTTCGACACCCGTGAGACGAAGCAGGCCGTTGGATGCCCAGTTGAGAAGCCAGATGGCGGGATAGAGCAGCCAGGTGAAAGCGACCAGGGGAAGGGCCAGCAGCGGAAGAATTCTATCGGGATTGAGAATGGCCCAGTTCTTGGGAGCTTGCTCGCCGATGGTGATGTGCAGTGCGGTGCTCAGGGCGAAGGCGACGCTGAATGCGATGGGGTGATGCAGGTGCGCGGGGACGGCAATCCAGTGCATCAGCGGCAGCATGACCTTCATCACGCCCGGCTCGGTGACCGCGCCCAGGCCCAGGCTGGCGATGGTGACACCCAACTGGCAGGAGGAGAGGTAAAGGTCGAGCTTTTTTTTGATCCTGAGGCTCAGGCGCGCCAGCAGGCTGGTTCTGGCATTGAGCTCCAGCCGCGATTGCCGCGCGCTGACGGCGGCGAATTCGACGGCGACGAAATAGCCGTTGAGCAGGACCAGCCCGAGGGTGGCAAGGATTCTCCAGAGGGTGTCCACACCGCGCACTTGTACCGCTTGGTGGGGATTCCCGCCAGCGTAGGCTGCGCATCAGGACGCGGAGGGAACGCGCAGGGCGAGGATCAGCTCGACCTCGCCGCGGGGACGATCGAGTTGCTGGGCGATTTCCTGCACCGAATGGCCGGCGTCGGCCAGGTCATAGATGGCGGTGTAGCGGGGATCGGTCGATGGGGGCGGCGAAGGATCGGCGGGCGTCTCAGCGCGGACTTCGGGCCGAGCCGACGAGGAGAGCCGCTTGAGCTCGGCGATCTTCTTGTCCGCATCCTGCATCAATGCCTCGAGCTTGGCCGAGCGAGTGTCGAGCTGGCCGGTGATCTGCCGGGCCATCTCGGAGAGCTCGACCAGCAGATTGGACATCTCGCGCTCCACCGAGCGCTGCTGGGACATGCTGAGTTGTGGCCCGGATTGCTTGAGCGGATCTTTCTTGCGGAAGGAGGGGCGAAAGACGACGAAGACAATGGTCAGCGCGCCAATCGCATACACGATCCACTGCATGGCCTCATTGGCGGCAAGGACGCGAATCATCCATGAACCTCGTCCGTTTAATCCTACGGCGCGGCCGTGTATTTGTCATATTCCGCCGACAATCGGCCCTGGTCCCACAGGCCATCATGCACGATCACGCGATAGCGAAAACCCAGCGTCTGACCCTCTTCCACCTCCAGCGGCTCGTGAAAGAGGAACGCGGCGTTCAGGTAATTCTGATACTTCTCGGTGCCGCCGTACCAGGGCGTAGGATGGCGCAGGTTCTGTGGGTGATCGAAGATGGCGATGCCGCCTTCCTGATTGATCCCGCCATCGAGCGTGCCGGAGAGGTCGGCCCAATCAGCGCGGTTGCCCGTTGGCCGGTCGGTGGTGGCGCCGTCGGAAAAAAGCAGGCGGGTCTTCTGCCAGTTGCGGGTGCCGCGGAAAATCAGGCCGCCATAGCCGCCCCAGGTGGTATAGGGGGTGCGATCGAGGAGAAGCGGCGATTTGGCGGTGAGGTTGGTGTAGAAATCGATGGCGTAAGCGTCGGTGGCCAGAGGCACGTAGCTGATTTCGCGCTGCTCTGTGACGACGATGCCCTGTTCGCGCGGGCGGACCCATTGCTGGCGGGAGAAGATGTTGATCCGGTCGCGCTGGGCGTGGGCGATGGTGGGTGGGGAGATGGTTTTCTGCGTGCCGTGCTCGAGGTTTTCTTCCCAGAAATTCTCGCCGTTGATCAGCTTGATGGTAAACCACAGGCCGCGATGCCAGGGATGATCGTGCGGCTCGAAGATGCTCAGGCAATGGCCGGCGGGCGTGGAGAGGGGATGGAAGAAGGGCTTGGGCTTGCCGGCGTAGACGTATTTCCAAAGCGTCAGCTCGCGCGCCGGATCGATGAGCGCGATGGACTGGGCGAGGTCGTGCTGGAGGCGCATAAAAATAGATTAAGGAGTTGCCGGGGCAAAGCCAGCGGAAGTTGGGGTATCATGGTCGGGTCATGACGAATCTGAAGTTTTCAGTGATGGCCAGCGCGATTTCGGATGATTTGCGGAATGCGCCGCGGGCCGCGCGTTCGGCGGGATTTGCGGGGCTGGTATTCGATGCTTATTCGCCGCGATTGAATCTGGCGGAGCTGTCGGGATCGGGCCTGCGGGATTTTCGGCACATGCTGTCAGCGCAGGACCAGCGGCTGGCGGCTTTGGCGGTGGATATTGGGGCGAAGGGGATCGGGCCGGGGGCGGATGTGGATCGGGTGATCGCGCGGCTGGATACGGTGATGGAAACATCGCTTGGATTGGGGACGAAACTGATTTGCGTTGATCTGGGGCCGTTGCCGATTCCGCAGCAGAAGCCCAGGCCACGGAAAAAGATCGACCCCGATGAGGCGGGGCTGATTATTCTGCCGCCGCCGAGCATGGGGGAGGTGGAAGGGGCTGCGCCGGCGGAGCCGATTTCCGAGGCGGCTGAGACGGAAGGCAGCGGGCAAATTGATGCGGCGATGGAGGAGATTGGGAAGGCGGCGGACCGATATGGGGTGACGGTCGCATTTCGCAGCGATCTGGCATCGCTGGCGGCGTTAGAAAGGGCGATCGAATCCGCGGCGTGTCCATGGTTTGGCGTCGATCTGGATGCAGTGGCGATTTTGCGGGATGCGTGGTCGATGGATGACGTGTTTTCCCACATGGGGGGATCGATCCGGCACGTGCGCGGGCGCGATGCGCTGCGGGGCGCTGATCGCCGGACGCGGCCTGCGCCAATCGGGCGCGGGAGCATGAATTGGGGGGATTTGATGGCGAATCTCAGCGCGGCCGGTTACGAGGGATGGCTGACGGTCGATTCGCTGGAGCTGGAGAATCGTAAGGGTGCCGCGCAGGCCGGGCTGGAGTATCTGCGGTCGCTGTAGGGTGTGCTTCAGCACACCGCAGACCGGTGTGCTGAAGCACACCCTACGTCCTACGTAGTTGGCCTGCGTTCTTTGAACATCTGCTCAAGCACGCGATAGGGGGTGAGGTGCATTCCCAGCCGCTCATAAGTTGTCTGGGCCGCGGAATTTTCCTCTTCCATGTACAACCGCAAACCCACCGCGCCGGCGGCGGCGGCAACCTTTTCCACATGGCGATAGAGGTGTGAAAAGACTCCGCGGCGTCGAAAATCGGGATGCACGTAGACGCTCTGAATCCACCAGATGTCGCCGTTGCGCCAATCCGACCATTCGTGTGTGATCATCAGGCAGCCGACGACGCTCCCGCCGATTTCGGCGACGAAATATTGGCCCTTTGATGGGTCCTGCAACACGGCCCGCACGCCTGGAAAGATGGTGCTGGGGTCCAGCGCGAGATTTTCGGTTTCCATCGCCAAGCGGATGTTGAAATCGGCGATGGTCGAGGCGTCGTCGCGGGTGGCGGAACGGATGTGGAGCGTGGTTTTGTCACTCATTCGAATTAAAAAGAGGTGTTTCGTCCGCCAGCGGTTCGCGCGGCGGCACATATTTCTTCCCCAGGTGCTCATACGCCAACTTCGTTGCCCGCCGGCCCTGGCGGGTGCGGGTCAGCAGCGCAGTTTGAAGCAAATAGGGCTCGATGACATCTTCCAGCGTGTCGCGTTCCTCGCCCATGGTGGCGGCGATAGCATCGATGCCGGCCGGGCCGCCGTCGTACACTTCGATGAGGGTTGTGAGGAAAGTGCGGTCCTGGGCATCGAGGCCAAGCTGGTCGATGCCTTCGAGTTCCAGGGATTTGCGGGTCACCTCCAGGGTCGCCTTGCCATTGGCCTCGACGGCGGCATAGTCGCGAACGCGGCGGAGGAGGCGGTTGGCCACTCGCGGCGTGCCACGCGAGCGCCGGGAAAGCTCCTTGAGCGCATCTTCCTGAGACTCGATCTTCAGGAGCTTGACGTTTTGCCGAAGGATCTCCTGCAATTGTTCGGGCGAATAAAACTCCAGGTGCTCGATCAGCCCGAAGCGGCTGCGCATGGCGCCGGTGAGCAGGCCGATTCGAGTGGTGGCGCCGATGAGCGTGAAGGGCTTGATCTTGATGGTGACGGTGCGGGCGTGCAGGCCGGCTTCGTTGGTGAAATCGACCTTGTAATCTTCCATGGCGGAATAGAGGCATTCCTCCACGATCACCGGCAGGCGATGAATCTCGTCGATGAACAGCACATCGCCTGATTCGAGGCTGTTGAGGATGCCGGTCAGGTCAGCGCCGCGGGTGAGGGCGGGGCCGTTGGTGACGTGAACCTTTGCGCCCATCTCATTGGCGACGACGTGGGCGAGAGTGGTTTTGCCAAGGCCTGGCGGGCCGTGAAGCAGAATATGCTCCACCGTCTGCTTTCGCCCCCGAGCGGCTTCGACAGCGATCTTCAATTTTCTGATGAGCGTGGGCTGGCCGATGTATTGCGAGAGGCGTTCGGGGCGCAGGGAGAGTGTGGCGGTTAATTCCTCACCGTCCTGTGCCTGCGGGGAACTCAGCCGCATCCGCTCGATGGCCATGCCTGCACCTCACCGATCACTAAACGCGCTGCGCGTAGAGCTTCAACATTTCCGGGACCAGATCCTCGGCCATATGCGCCCGGGGGTTGGCCTGTTTCACGCGGCTCAACAATGCCTCGGCCTCGGCCCGGCGCAGGCCCATCTGCGGGCTGGTCAGGATGGAAATGGCCGCCTCATCCTCGTCATTGCGCGCGGGGAGGGCGGTGCGCGGAGCGGCGATTCCCATAAAGGCGGCCACCTTTCCTGAGAGTTCGGCCACCATCAGCTCCGCGGTGCGCTTGCCGATGCCTTTAAGATTCGAAAGGGCCCGCGTGTCCTTTTGCTCGATCGCCCGGGCAATTTCGCCGACGGGGACTGTCAGCGCCCGCAGTGCCGTCTTTGGGCCGATGCCTTTGACAGTGATGAATATCTCGAAGAACCGCTTGTCCTCCGACCGCAAAAAACCAATGAGCCTTGGCTCCAGCGAGCCGCCGCTGGAATCGCCCTGGAGATAAAAAACCGTGTGAAGGGTCACTTGTTCGCCGAGGCTGGCCTGGAGCTCGGTGATATCACTGGCGGGAACCAGCAGCTCGCAAAGGATCGGGCCGATTTGCAGGTGGATGCGATGCTCATCCGCGCGGCGAAGATCTCCTGTCACTGAGGCGATCATGAGAACGATTGTAGAGTGCTATGATGCGACTGTCTTGGCCAGGCGGCGATGCCGCGGCTTTGGGGCGGCTGGGACACTGAGATAGCGCCCACAGCAGAGGGCAACGGCCAGGGCATCGGCCACATCGGGTGGGTCGGGGATTTTGTCGAGATTCCATTCGGCCATGATAGCCCGTTGCATCTGGGTCTTGCCGGCATGGCCGTGGCCGGTGAGCAATTGCTTGATGCGATTGGCCGAGAACTGCTCGATTCGCACGCCCCGCCGCTGGGCGACCAGAAGGATGATGCCGCGGGCATGGCCCATGAGGATGGCCGTGCGCGGATGCTTGTAGTGGGCATAAAGCTGCTCGACAGCGCACACGTCCGGTTTGTATTCGTCAAAAAGCTGTCCCAACTCACGTTCAAGCTCGGTGAGCCTCTTTGAGAGCGTCGATCGCGGGTTGAGGCGGATCACGCCGCCGGCGACCAGCGCCGGGCGCGCGGATTGGCAATCGATCACGCCATAGCCGGTTATCTTCAGCCCAGGATCGATGCCCAGAATTCTCACGCCCACAACTTAAGTGGAAATACCGGAAATGAAAGGGATGGTCACTGAACGTGGCACGGGCGC
Source organism: Tepidisphaeraceae bacterium (assembly GCA_036001665.1). Lineage (GTDB taxonomy): Bacteria > Planctomycetota > Phycisphaerae > Tepidisphaerales > Tepidisphaeraceae > JBGPEF01. The sequence continues at coordinate 24,194 of DASYUA010000001.1, read as the reverse complement.
CTCGCCCGTGAGCCCAAAAAAGACATGGGCGGGACGCCCATGCCACAAAAAATTCAATCCTTGCGCCAAATCGTCCCGTCCGAGCGATCTTCCAAGGTCACCCCGATCTCGGTCAACCCATTTCGAATCGCATCCGCGAGGGCGAAATTCTTCGACTGCCGCGCATCCGCCCGAAGCTTGATGAACAGCTTCATCAGGTCATCAGTCAGCGCCGGCTGTTGCCTGCTCGCGGTGGCCGCGCTTTTTCGGAACAATCCCAGCAGCAAACCCAGTTTCCGCAGGGTGCACGTCGCCGCCGTGGTGGCGCTGAGCATCTCTGGCTGCTTTGATTTCTCCACCTGGTTTTTCTCGGTAAATCCGTTGATCTGCCCGGCCAGCTCGTGCATCACCGCGATCGCGCCGGCGGTGTTGAAATCGTCGTCCATCATCTCCAGAAATTTCATCTTCAGGTCCAAAATCGGTTTTGCGAACGCGCCCAGCTCAGTCTCAAGCAGGCCGGCGGCCACCTGATCCATGCACGGCGCACTCTCGGCCAGGGGAGCTCCCAAAATCCGCTCGACCCGCTCGATCAGGCGCGGGAACACCGACAGGCCCTTTTTTGCGTTGCTGATCACTTCATCGGTGAACTCGATGGGACGCCGGTAATGCGTGCTCAGCAGCATGTAACGCAGCAGATCGGCGCCGTGGCGGTCGATGAGCTGGCGGGCGGAAACGACGTTGCCCAGGCTTCCGCTCATCTTCTGATCCTGCCACTCACCGCTGGCCATCTTGGTCTTCATCCGGGTCAGGCCGTTGTGCAGCCAGTAGCGGGCGAAGGTTTTGCCGGTGGCGGATTCGGATTGGGCCAACTCATTCTCGTGATGCGGGAAGAGCAGATCGAGCCCGCCGCCGTGGAGGTCAAATGTCTCGCCCAGATATTTCATCGACATGGCCGAGCATTCGATGTGCCAGCCCGGCCGGCCTTTGCCCCAGGGGGAATCCCAGGTGGTCGGCTCGCCCGGCTTGGCGGCCTTCCAGAGCGCGAAGTCGGCCGGATTTCGCTTTCCCCCGCCTTCCAGGTCGCGCAGGCCGGATTCCTGCTCTTCGACTTTGCGATGAGAGAGTTTTCCATAATCGGGATCGCTCAGCACGTCGAAGTAGACGTTTCCATCGGCGACATAGGCGTGATTTTTTTCGATGAGCTGAGTACACAGTTGGATGATTTCACCGATGTGATCCGATGCTTTGGGAAAACGGTCGATCGTATCGATCCCCAGGAGCGAGAGGCACTCGTGATATTCCGCGCTGTATTTCGCGGCCAGCTCGGCCACCGGCGTGCCCGTTTTCACGCTGGCATCGATCAGTTTGTCCTCGACATCGGTGATGTTGACGATCAAGGTGACATCAAAACCCTTGTTCCGCAGATATCGCTTGATCGCGTCGAAGATCACCGGCCCAACCATGTGCCCGATGTGCGGTGATTTATAGACGGTTGGCCCGCAGAGATACATCCCCACCTTCCCCGGTCTCACCGGCTCAAAAAGCTCCTTCTGCCGGCTCAGACTGTTGTAAACACGAAGGCTCATGATGTGGTTCGCATTCTACGCTGCGCGCGGATGATTAGTCGATGATCGTATGACGTATTATTGCGATAGAGGCAGCAGAACGACCACCGCATGCGATGCAATCGCCTGCCCCTGGCCGATCGCGTCGCACCCTTCGTTGGTGCCGGCCTTGACGTTGACCTGGCTGACGTCGCACCCCAATAGGACGGCCAGCGTGCTGCATATCTCCGATCGAAATGGGGCGAGCCTGGGCTGTTCAGCGAGAATCGTCAGATCGACATTTCCGATCTGATAAGCGGCCTGGCGCAGCCGCGTTATCGCCCTCTCCAGAAAAATCCGGCTGGGCGCATTTTTCCACTGCGGATCGGATGACGGAAACATCTGCCCGATGTCGCCCGCCCCCAGCGCGCCCAATATCGCATCGACCAGCGCATGAATGGCCACGTCGCCGTCGCTGTGCGCGACCGGGCTCATGTCGTGTGCGACCAGCACCCCCCCGACGATGAGTTGACCAGTTTTCTTGAGGCGGTGAATGTCATAGCCATGTCCGATTCGTGGTGCGGATTTGTTCATCGGCGATCACCCCAGGCCATATTCCTTGATCTTGCGATACAATGTTCTCTCGCCAATTCCCAGCAATTTCGCTGCCTGCTCGCGATTGCCGTTGGTCATTTTCAGCGTATTACGGATCAGTTCCTTCTCGGCCTGCTCGATGCTGATGCCCACCAGATTGCCCATTCCGCCACCGATGACTTCGCCCGCGGGCTTGAGATCATCTGGCAGGCTGTCCAGCCCCAGCATCGGACCGGGCGAGAGGACGACCATGTTTTCGATTGTCGTTTTCAGCTCACGCACGTTTCCCTTCCAGGAGCGGCCCATCAGGAACTGCTGGGCCTCCGGCGTGATTCCCTCCGCGTGTTTGCCGTGCTTCTCGGCCGAATGTTGCACGAAGAAGTGGAGCAGCAGCGGAATATCTTCGCGGCGTTCGCGCAGGGGTGGGATATGAATCGTCACACCCTTGATCCGGAAATAGAGGTCTTGGCGAAAGCGCTGCTCCTCGACCATTTCATCGATATTGCGATGCGTTGCGCTGATCAGTCGCACATCGACTTTGATCGGATCATTGGATCCGAGCCGCACCACTTCGCCATTCTCCAGCACCCGCAGCAATTTCGCCTGCATATTGGCCGGCATGTCGCCGATTTCGTCCATGAAGAGCGTTCCCAGGTCGGCATGTTCAAACCGGCCCTGGCGATCGCCGCGGGCATCGGTAAATGCGCCTTTAACATGCCCGAACAGCTCATCTTCGAGGATGCTTTCGGTGAGCGCAGCGCAATTCATCGCCACCAGCCGGTGCTTTCGCCGGCGGCTGGCGTTGTGGATGGCATGGGCGAACAATTCCTTGCCGGTGCCGCTTTCGCCGGTGATCAACACCGGAATATCGCTCACCGCCACCTGCCGCGCGGTCTGGATCGCCCGCCGCATCGCCTGGTTGGTGCCGATGATCCCTTCGAAGCCGGCGTGATCCGCCAGCCGCTCCTGGAGCACCTGATTCTGCTTCTGAAGCGCTGACTTCTCGGCCGCACGGTTCACCTGGGTGCGAAAATATTCCAGGTCCAGCGGCTTCTCGATGTAATCGTAAGCGCCTTCGGTCAGCGCCTGTTTGCAGGTGGGAATGTCGGCATGTGCAGTCACCAGCAGCACCGGCGGGGGCGAATCCATCTGTTTAGCAGCCCGCAGCACCTCCATCCCATCGCACCTTCCCTCCATCATCAGATCGGTGACCACCACGCCATAGCCGCGCTGCCCCATGCGCGATTTGGCCTCGGCAAAGTTATAGGCCACATCGCAACGATGCCCCACCCGCTGAAGCGCCTCGCACATCACCTGCGCGTGCTCCTGTTCGTCATCCACCACGAGAATGTTGGTCTTGTTGACGTGATTCTCAGCCATAAATCGATTGGCGATTTTAGATTTGCCCGCCGCAATTGGAAGCCGGCCCGCCGGCTACTCCCTGGGCAGATGAAGGGCGAAACTCGATCCCTTGCCCAATTCACTGGTTACCACCACCCGCCCGCCATGCTCTTCGGCGATCCTGCGAGTCATCGCCAGGCCCAGGCCGGTGCCCGACTTCTTCGTTGAATAATAGGCATCAAATATGCGCGAGATCGCCTCCGGCTCGATGCCCGAACCGGTGTCGATCACATCCACAACCACCTCCTCCCCCTCATCATGCACCGACAGAATCAATTCCCCGCCGCTGGGCATCGCCTGCACGCCATTGAGCATCAGATTGAGCACGGCCTGCTTGAGCAATCTCTCATCGGCCATGACGTGGACGTCGGCCGGAGCGCGCTTCAATCGAAGCTGTACCCGGCCAAGCTGGGCATGCGGCAGGAAGAAATCGACCAGGTCCTCGCACATGCGATTGAGCTCCACTTTCGTCCGCTGAAGCTCGATTTTGCCGGCATAGCGCAGAAAATCGTCCAGAATCTCCCGCAGCCGTCCCGTCTCGCGCTCGCAGATTTTCAGCCGGTTGATCACGCGGCTGTAGGCCGGATTTTCAGGCGTGATGTCTTCCTGGAGAAGCTGAAGGTTGAGCTGGATCGTCGAAAGCGGATTTTTGATCTCATGCGCCAATCCCCCCGTCAAGGTTCCTAGTTCCGCCAGTCTCTCAGCGCGCTTGGCGCGCACCTGGAGGCGCTGGATGCGGCGGTAGAGGATATAACCCGCCCCCGCGGCCACCACCAGCGCACCAATCAATCCGCTGAACAGACCCCGGACGAACCAGCCCATGATTTCAAGTGATACAGGAAAGCCCCGGATTATTCACCGGGCCGCGAATTAGCCGCAAATGCCCAAAGGGGACGGCCGGCGCGCAACTACGGCGCTGACGGAATAAAAACCGCCCCGTTTCACGCGCCTACTTTTTCAGCCGGAACATTCAGCCTTTTGACGTGCAGGGCGCTGAGCCCTTTGTTGCCTTCGACCTGCTCATATTGAACCTTCTCGCCATCCTTGAGCGAACGGAAACCATCTCCCTCGATGCTGGAGTAATGGACGAAGACATCCTTCCCTTCGGAATTGATAATGAAGCCGAATCCCTTCTTCACGTCGAACCACTTCACCGTGCCAACCAACATAAGTCCTCCCACAATGAGCTTCCACGAGAGTTTCGGCCGGCCGGCCGCATTCTCCTCCGATGGGTGCAGCGCGCGCCACACCGCGGGCAGATATCATCGCCGCGTCATTGGTTTTGTGCCTTCACGACGTGCAAGCCAAGTGGCCGGAATTGTGCTCGCCTCACTCTCCAATCCGGCCCCAGGCCGACGGCAGGCCGCCACGAAACTCCTGCCATCTGCTTCTAATGCCCTTCACGTAGCACCGAAAGCCACGTGATCTGACACAGCCGGCCCGGCAGGGATCCGGCCAACAGCTCCGGCCGCCCGCTCGGCCGCCGCATATTTTGATCATCCCCCGCGCCTTCTGCAAGCGAGAACCGGACAAAATGCTCATATCGGGTAAACATTCGGAAAAAGCTGGGATTATCGCCGCTTCTTTGCACGCGAATCGCATATTTACTGAATCAGCGCCGGCTCAATCAGCACCGCCGCTCCGCCCAGTTCCGCAGGACCGTCCGATTCAACCTTGATGGTCATCACTTTAGCCCCGGCCAGCTTTACGGCAACTGTCGCCGGATCATCGAGCGCTGTGCTGGCCGGGCTTCGATAGACTTCCTTTCCATCCGCCAATACAGCAAGCCTCACTGCGGCGACCGGCAGAAATCCGTCGGGCACCGCATACCGCAGCGCCAGCAATCGATACCCCCCATCCAGCTTGTAGCTGGCAGCGCTGCCGCTCGAGAGTCGAATCAAGCGCGAGGGGACCTGGCCGCGCACCGAAATCCTGCCCGATGCGCCGTTGATCGTCGCGAATCCGTCGGCCCGGCCGGTGATCGCCCAGGGCTTCAAATCCGCCAGCGGCTTGAACCGCGATCCGCCTGCGCGAATCTCCACGATCTCATCCTGCCCCAGTTTCATCTTTCCGGCGAAGGAAGTGTCGGCGATGACCGCTCCCGCGTCGCTGCTCAATTTGTCCACGAGAATCAGCGATCCATCCACCGTCCTTATTTCAAAATTTCGCGCGGCGGCAGCCGGCGGGTTCTCCCGCATGATCACCGCCGCCACCTCGCGCAGCTCAAATTTCCGCAGCCCGAACAACACCGAGCTGACCGCAACCTTCCCCTCGGAAATGCTCTTGAACTCCCCCTCCACCACATCTCCGCTGGACAACAGCAGCCCCACCCGCGGATTGGCCAGCCGCGCTGTGAGTTGAGGAGTGAGCGGCACGAAAATGATCCGCGACACATCGGTAGGTGGAATGGAAATCTCCTGCGCATCCCGCCGCAGCCGAATGGCCGAATCGGTGGCCGAGCGGACCTCGCCGCTGAGAATCGATCCATCGCGCAGCATGATCCCGCGCGAAGGGCTGCCCGCCGCGCCTGAATTGAGCGCATCCAGCCCGCCGACGCTGACTTTCTCAAACGCCACGGTGCAGACGGCATTGTTGTTGTGCGACGTCACCGCCACGCCGATCAGGGCCTGGCCGTTGATCCACACATTTGCCCAGCCCATCTCCTGCCAATCCGCGCCGTCGTCCGAGTAATAGCCGGTGATGCGATCGCCGCGGCGGACCAGCCGCACCCACGCCGGCAGCTCGGCCTCGCGATCGCCCACCGTCGTCGAAACCGCCGTCGGCCGCCCGCGATGCCGAAACGCCGCTCGTTCATTGGCCTGGATCATCGCGAACGCGCTCGGCGCGGCTTTGTCGAGGCTCCCGCGAATCATCACCCCCGCCTTCGCCAGGACATTGGTCTTTCCAATCGACTCGATTCGCGCGGTGATCTGCCCATCGCCGGCCAGTTGCTGGTAAACAAAATATCCCTCATCCCGGTCCATCCCGATGTCCGCCCCCGTCCCGCGCACGATGACATTCTGCCCCACAAAACGGGCCGTCCCCTGCACCGGCGGCGAGCCGATATCGTGCCCAATCCACCGCGCATTGGCCGCGCCGATGGGCGTGGGGTCCTTTAATTGCACGCTGAGAATTTCCGAAAGCGCCACCTTGACCGCCGCCCCCTGCGCCGGCGTCACCACCACCAGATCCCCACCCGCCAGCCGCACCTCGCCCGTGTATGACTTGCCATCCAGCGTCTGCACGACGCCGGCCTTTAGGGCGGCGCACAAACTCAAGATGAAAATGATTCCCGCAAATCGCAAGATCACCGCACCGTAGAGGCGGCTTCAGCCGCCGTCAGACGCTCCATCGGCGGCTCAAGCCGCCCCTACCAATCGCCAACTTCACCGCTGATACAACGGCAAATAGTGATACGGCATCGCCAGAATCATCGTGTAAACCGCCGTGCAATAAATCGGCCCGACGCCCCGGCCGCCGTCCCATTTTGGCTCCCAGTAAATCAGGTCGCCCTGCTGCCGGGTCGCTCCCAGCAGCGTCATCTTGGTCTGGCCATAGTAGGCCTCCCACGCATCGCCGCCGATCATGTACATCGCCGGCGCGGCGTAGAAATTTCCGTAGGTGAACCACTCGCGCTCCTGGCGATTCTGGAAAAGAAAATCCGCCCCCGCAGCCACCTGCGGGTCGTCGTATTGCCCGCAAACCTGCAACGAGTAAATGGCCGCCGCCGTGCGGGCAAATCCCGGCCGGCGATTTCCCGGCTGATAGGTAAATCCACCTTCGCGGCGGTCGTAACACGAGTGCACATACTTCACCGCGCGATCGATCGTCACCTGCGGAATGTCCAGCCCGGCGTTCTTCGCGGCCCGCAGCGCCACCACCTGCAAAACCGTCACCGAAATATCCGCATCGTTGGGCCGCGGGTTATATCGCCAGCCGCCCTCCTGATTCTGCGACTGAATGATCGTCCTGATGACCTGCTCGAGTTTTGGCCGAACGCGCGGGTCCTTCGTCTGCCCATACACTTCCGCCAGTGCGATGCTGGCCACGCCATGGCCATACATGTAATGCCCGATCGGCTGAAAGGTGCCGTCGGGGCGGATGTTATTGAGCAGATAATTCACGCCCGCGGTGACCGTCTTGCCGTGCTCCCCCTCATCCGGCAGATGGCCGCAGGAGAGAAAAGTGATCAGGACATAGCCGGTCATGGCCACTTCCTGCCGCTCGCCGTCACTGGCCATCCACGAGCCGTTGCTGTTCTGTTTCGATGCCAGGTATTTCAGAGCGCCGCGGATGATCTGTTCGGTTTTTTCATCGACGATGACCCGCTCCTGCCCCGTTCCCGCGCCGGCGGCGGCCGCTCGATCGCGCACCGGCGCCTGCGCCAAAGCTGTCGCGGCCAAAAGCAGGGACAAAACAAATGTCGGGGCTGAATTGTTCACTTGTTTGATTCTTCCTGATCCGCCAGGTTCTTCAAATACTGCTCGACCTGCGGGCCATACTCTTCCGGATATTTCTCGTTGCGCGATTGCGTGATCGCGTTGCGATCGCGCTGCGGCAGCGCCTGATATTGCCCCGCATTTTTCTCATCCTTGCCGGGAATCGCCGCGCTGAAGCTGCCGCCCTGAATGCTGTTGCGATTGCCGGCGCCGCGATTTGGCGTGTTCGGGCCCTTGCCCTCACCCTGTCCACGCGCCTGTCCTTGTCCCGGCTGCTGACCTTTGCCCTGCCCCTGCTGTCCCTGGCCTTGCCCCTGACCCTGTCCCTGCTGTCCCTGGCCTTGAGCGGATGCCATCTGGCCATTCAATCCGGCCTGCGCCAAAGACAACGCGGCCGCCGCCTGCGCCAATGCAGCCTGCGCATCACTCGCCGACGCCTGGGCCCCGGGCGTATCACCGCCCGCCGCCGCTGCCGCCGCCTGCGCCAGCGCCGCCGCAGCCTGTTGCACCGCCTGCGCCGCGCCCGGCGGAAGCGCGCCCTGCTGACCTGCGGCCAATTGTCCCGCCTCGCCCGCCGCCTGTTCCAAACCGGCCGCCGCCTGCTGCGCCGGATCACCGGCCATCATTTGCCTAAGTTGGTTCTGCAAATCGGCCTGCTTCTGCGCCAACTGTGGCAGTCCCTGACCGGGTTGGCCTTGTCCGGGTTGACCTTGGCCAGGCTGACCCTGGCCAGGCTGACCCTGTTGCGGTTGGCTTTGCTGAGGTTGACCTTGTTGAGGTTGACCTTGTTGCGGTTGTTCCTGCTGAGACTGACCCTGCTGTGGTTGGCCTTGCTGCGGCTGCCCTTGCTGCGGCTGACCCTGCTCCGGCCGACCCTGTTGCGGCTGCGCCTTCATCGCCTCCTGAATGCCCTGCTGCGCCTTCTCCATCGACTTGAGCGCGCCCTCATTATTCGCCTGCGCCAACTGTTGTGCCGCCTGGTTGGCCGCCTGCTGCGCCTGATCCAGCGGCGGCTTTTGCGGCGAATTTGCCTGCTGCCCCTTCTGCATCTGCTCCAGCGCCTGGGCAATCTCCTTCTGCTGCTGCTGGAGCGACTTCTGCATCTGCTGCGGATCGGCATTCAACTGATCATTCGCCTTGGCCACATCCTGCTGAAGTTGGGCAATTTTCTCCGCGGCCGCGTTCGGGTCGGCATTCTGCGGCTCCTGCCCCAACTGCTTCTGCAAATCCTGGATCTTCTTATCCAGCGCATCTTTCGCCTTATATAGATTGACCAGCGCCTCGAGCTGTGCCGGCGTGGCCCGCTTCGCATCATTTGCGTCCAGCTTCCCCTTCGCATCCAGCATGTTCTTCTTCGCATCCTCCAACGGCTGCGATGCGGTCTTCTCGCTCTCCAATAGCTCCGTCTTCACCTGCTCGGTCTGCTTCGCCAATTCGCCCTGCGGCGGCGCGAGGTCCTTTGGAACCGACGCAGTCGGCGCTGCGGCCGGAGCCTTCGTCCCCGCCTCCTCCGCGGCCATGTAATTCACTTCCACCTTCCCAGCATTGTCCTTGGCCGGTGCGGGTGATTGCGGCGCGGGCGATTTCGCATCTGACTTCGCCGCCAACTTCGCCGTCACCAGCTCAACCTTCTGCTGCTGATCGATCAATTTGATGACCTTCGCCCGCGAATCCATCAGGTCAGCCAGTTCCTGCTTGGCCTTTTCCAGCTGCTCCACCTGCTTGCCCAACTGTTCCTCGGCCTGCTTGAGCGAGCTGATGGCCGCCGCCTGCGCCTCCTGGGCCGTCTTGGGCTGCTGCGGCTTGGCCAGGTTCTTCTCAGACTTATCCATCTGCTGCGCCGCCTCCCCGATCGACTGCGCTGCCTCCTGCGCCTGCGCGGCCGCATCACGCTGCAAATCCCTGGTCTGCTCTTCGACATCGGCCTGCTTGGGGGCCAGCGCCCTCAGTTCCTTTTCCTTCCGCTCATTGGCCGCCGTCGCCGTCTTGATCTCCTCCTCTTTCTTGATCATGTCGCGGGTTCGTTCCTGAAGCTGCTTCGCGGCCGCCAGCCTGTCCTCGGGCTTGGGCTGTGGCTCGGTCTTGGCGATCTGCTCCTGCAAGGCCTTCTTCGCGGCCTCCAATTTTTCAAGAGCCCCCATCTCGCTCTTTAGCGCATCGGCCCGTTTCTGCTCCGACATATTGGCCCGCGCCTCCTGCATCTGGTCCTGCGCATTCTTCAATTCATTCGATGCATCCGGCGCAATCGCCTGCAAGTCATTTCGAACCGCATCGGTCTTATCCACCACGTCCGCCTGCCGGTTCTCCAGCTCGGCCATCTCCGTCCGCTTGTCCATCTTCTTGGTCTGATCGATGATGGTCTTCTCCGCCTCGATCTGCTTCTCGATCTCCTTGAGCGCGGCCTGCAACGATGCCAGCGTATCTTTCGGCGGCGCAACCAGCCTCGCCAGTTCGCGCAACTGATCGCGCACGATCTTTTCACTCCCCGCCGCGCGATATAACGCTGCACCCTTCAAATCTTCAATCGCCGCGTCCATCGCCGGCTTCAACCCGCCGCTCTTCGCCTGCTCCATCGCCTTATTGAGCCGATCCTTCGTCGGTCCATCGGCATCCTTGGTGAGTGATTCCAATTTCGTCAGCAGCGGATTCACCTCATCCTTCAAACCCTGTTGATCCGCGGCCTGAATCTGGAGCGACGCCCGCTGCGTATCATCAAATCGTGACGCCGTCTGGTTCCCCGTCATCTTCGCCAGGTCCACCACCGTCTTCAGATTCCCATTCTGCCGCTCCGCCAGCGCGGCCAGCCGCAGCGAAAGCTCATACAGCGCCTGCTGCCGCTGGTATTCCAAAAGCAGCGCCCGCAACTGCGCGATGATCGCCTTCTGGTCCGAAACCGCTCCCGCAAATGCCTTCTTCGATGCCGATGGATTCGATTCACTCCGCGCCTCCTGGAGCGCATCGATCACTTTCTTCATCTCCTGATCCGACAATTTCCCCAGCACGCGCCGAATCGCCTCCAGGACCTCCACATCCTGCCCATCCAGCCCATTTCGCTTGAATTCATCGATGATCGACGCCAGTTGCGCCGCCACCTGCTGCGTCTGCATCTTGATCTGTGTCTGCCTGGCCTCGCCCGCCCGAATCTGCTCCGGCGGCAGCGTCTCATCCGCTCCCAGCGAGCAGATCACCAGCAATCCCACCACCATCGACGCCAAAATCGGTTTTTTCATAGTTGCCTCGCAAACTGATCGCACATTCTACCTCGGCGCACCCGCCGGCCGGGTCTGCGGATTTCCCGGCCCGGCGGTTTTCGCATGAATCAGCGCCCCCAGCACCTGACTCAATTTCTCCTGGTCCTCGGCCACAAAATCGATCGCTCCCAACTGATCATTCAGCCGATTCATCAAATCGGCCCGTTTTTCTATATCACTGACGATCCGCACGCGATATCTATCACTCGTTGCGACGCCCGGCCCCGTCACATTGTTCCCATCCTGCGCCTCAATCCAATATTCGATGTTGCTCCCCTCCAACGGCAGCGGCCGCAGCCCGCCCAGGTCAAACTCATATCTCCGTCGCACATTCCGCAACTCCTGCGGATTCTCCTTGCTCAAATCCATTTCGATGGACTTTTCCGCCCCCGCATCGATGGTATCGACCTTGTATCGAAGGAAAATCTTGCCGATTCCAAAATCATCCGCCGCCTCAAACGCCACCAGTATTTTCGCCTGCTGCGTGGCCAATTCCTCCTTGCGATCCGGCCAGGTAATCCGCACCACCGGCTCCTTATCCAGCACCAGATCGATCGGATAAACCGTCTCCCCGCGCGACTGAATTCCAAATTCATCCTGCAAACGAATCGACAACCCGCTCAATCCCTTGGCCGGCACGTCGACGATTCCCGTTAGCTCCGCCCGATTCGCCGGATCAGCCACCAGCGGCACATCCCTATTCAAACCCACCAGCTTGATCTGCCCATCCTTCACCGCCTTGCTGGCCTTCACCTTCACCGTCAACTGACTTCCCACCAGCAACGACAAATCCCCCGGCGATCTCCGCTCTGTCTTCTTTCTCGTATAGGCCGGAAATTGCTGAATAAAATCAACCGACACCACGCTCGGCCGCGGCAGCGCCTTCACTTCATAAATCTTCCCATGCCCATCGTAGAGGTGAATCTGATACCGGAACGATTCCTGCACATTCTCCACCGTCCGCGAAAAATGCCGCGAATCTCCGGCCGTCGGCGCAATCTGAAACTGCTGCGTCCTTCCCCCGCCATAAGTCAGCTTGACCGTCCCCGTATCCGGATTGATCCCCCGCGCCTTGGCCTCAATCGTAAAGCCATCGCCAATCGCGATCACCGCATCGGTGCTCACCGGCTCCACCCGTGTCTTGCGCGGCACATCCACATTCGACAGCAGCGCCCGCGACAACAAATCGTGGCTCACATCGTTGCCATAAACAAACAATGCTCCGCCCAGCAGCACGATCATGAAGCTCACCGCCATCGACTTGATCAACGGCTCCGACTTCACCACATCGCTGAAAATGATCGGCGCGGCGATCTCCTCGGTCTCGGCAATCATCGCCTGCACGATCGCCGGCGATACTCCCGCCACCACCGCTCCCGGCCGGCCCAACTGCACCGAAGCGATCAGCCTCGTGGTAAATTCCGGCCGCTCCCGCTCCACCATCAGCGCGACCTCATCCTCGTCCGGCCCCCAGATCATCGGTGCGGCCACATAAGTCAAAAACATGTAGGTCAGCACCGTCAGATCAATCGCCAGAACCGCCGCCCGCACCCGCCAGGGCAGCTCGATATACCAATCCAGCAGCATTCCCGCCCCCAGCAGCAGCACCGCCGCCCCCAGCATCGCCGACAACCCGCGCAGCGCGGCAAACAGCGCATGCTTGCGCCTCACCGATGCGATCTTAACTGCCAAAATCCGGCTCATACTCTACCTACGCGCTCCCCCACCCGTTGTTTCACTTCACATGTAGGTCCGGCTGTGCCGGACCTACTTCAATTGCGACACCTTCCGCAATATCCATTCACTGCTCACCAATCCCAGCATCAAAATGAAGTAAACCGGTGAAGACCAGATCTCCACCTCCAATTTCGACCTCATCCTCTCCATCTTCCCCTTCATCTTCTCCGGCAACTGATACAAATCCTCCTCCCGCACAAACGCCCCGCCACTCACCGAGGCCATTTGTTCCAGCAACTGCTTGTTCATCGCCGTCTCGGTCAGCTCCTGCTTGGGGTCCTCCACCTCAAAATCCAGCAGCGTGTTCTTGTCATGATCCATAGCAAATTCATAAGCCCCCGGCGCTGGCGCAATCAGCTCGCCGCGATACATCCCCGGCTGCCCCGGAATGGTCCGCAGCAAAACCTCCCGCGACGCCCCTGGCGCCGCCTGCCCCTTCTCCACAAAATGCCCCTTCACCGCCGGTTCGGCCATCGGCTCAAAGGCCTCCGTATACAGCCGCGCATAAATCGTCACCCTCTGCCCCGTCGTGTATTTCTTCTGATCCGCCATCAACTGCGTGCGCTTCGATGCACCCAGCAGATGCGGCAGCGCCATCCGCTGCGTCAACTGCCCCCAGAGCATGCTGTGATATTTGTCCCCCGCATTCCGCCGCCAGCGCCACAAATTATCCGTCCCCACGAACATCACCTGCCCCAATCCATACTGCTGCATCGCCATCACCGGCATCTTCCCATAGCGCGATGACTTGGCCGGATCAGGATCGACCACCAACACCTCCGCGGCCGGCTTGGCCCGCGCCACCTTCGCCATCCAATACACCGGCGGCAGCGCTGCCCATCGAGTGCTGCTGGCCATCGGATCCTCGGCCAATCGCAGCATCGGATTCACCCGCCCCGCCGGCGTCAATTCCAGTTTCACCGGCCGATTCGCCGCCGCCCCGGCGCTCAAATCCACCGTCTCCAGCTCCACCGGCAGCATCTTCTCAATCGGCGTCTTGCGATACGCGTTTGGCGCATATCGCTTCCCCGCCACCATCACCATCGCCCCGCCAAATTTGGAAACAAACTCGCTGATCATCTCCATCTGCGGCCCGTTGAACGTCCTTGGATCGACATCCCCGATGATCACCAGGTCATACTTAAAAAGGTCTTCTTTCTTCGTCGGAAACTCCCTCAAATACGGCGTGTTCGCCCCCCGCGTGATGTTCGCATCCCCCTCCAGCAGCACGCACTTGAGATCCACCCTTCGATCCCGCATCAAAACGGCCTGCGCATACTGAAATTCCCAGCGCGGATACTGCTCGACGAAAAGCACCTTGATCTTCCCATCAATCACCCGAACCTTCTGCGCATCCGCATTGTTCTTCTTGGAAACCTCATCCTCCCGCGGCGGCACCGATGCCTTGAGCTGAAAATCCCCCGGCTTCTTGGGCGTGATCCCCAGCGTCACCACCTGCTCCCCATCGCCGCTGAATGCGATCTCCTTCTCCGCCCGTTCATCCCCCAACTCCAAAACCAATGTCGCCGTCTGCCCCGCCATGCCGGTCGATTGCACCCGCACCGAAACCGGCAGCTCATCCTTCGCAAACGCCACCTCTGACGCAAAAATGCTCGACAGGACAATGTCTTTCGGCGATGTGATGCCGACGCCATACGCATAAATCGGCACATGGTCTTTCCCCGCCATCGTCGCCGCATCCAGCGGCTGCACACCGCTGTTGCTCGCGCCGTCGGTGATCAAAAGAATTCCCGCCAGCGGCTGGCCGCGTTTCCGCGAAATCACCTCCCGCACCGCATCCCCCACCGCGCTCAATTGCCCCTTCCCCTCCAGCTTATCCACCCAGGCCGTGTTCACTTTCCCATCGCCCGCATCAACACCGGCCGGATTGTTCTCATCGATTTTCCGCTGATATCCCGCCGCCGGCAGCTCGGCCAATGATTTATCAAACGTGAACGCCGCGATGTCATAATCCTTCGCCAGCCGCGACAGCAGCTCGATCCGCTCATTGCGAAGCGCGCTCTTGGCTATCTCCAACCTCGCCACCTCCGCCAGCGCGGACGTATTCCCCGGCAGATTCTGCTTCAACCCCCCCGCCGGATCGATCACTCCTTTGGCGATGGCCACGCGCTTCAGATCATCCGGACTGTCCGACCGCTTGTCCTTCAATTCCCCCATGCTCCCGCTGGTGTCGATCAGCACCAGCAGCGTCCGCCGCACCGTCTGCTCAAACGCGATCGTCAAAACCGGCCGCAGCAGCAAGCCCAATATCAACAGCAAAAACAATCCCCGCAGCGTCGCCAATGTTACTTTCCGAAATGTGGACAAGTGCTCCGCCGACCTGCGATACATCCAGAACACCAAAACCGTCAGCAAAACCGCCGCGATAAACACAAAGACCGGATTCACTCCATGGAAATTCACCGCCGTATCGGTGATCTTTCCCGCTCCGGTCGTCTTCAGCCCAAAAAGTCGCAGTACAAAATCCATTCGAGCGTCTCGTGGTTTCGTAGGGTGGGGCTCGCCCCACCATCCTCTTTATTTCGATTTGCTAAACCAATGCGCCAACAACGTCTCCATCGTCGCCAGCACCGCCGCAATCAGCGCCAGCGGCAACCACAATTCCGTTCCCACCCGTCCCTTCTCCAATGTTTCCTCCAGCGCTGCCCCCGGCGCCCATTTCACCACATGCCCCACCTCTCCCAGCAACCG
The DNA here is from genome assembly GCA_036001665.1 of Tepidisphaeraceae bacterium. Classification (GTDB taxonomy): domain Bacteria; phylum Planctomycetota; class Phycisphaerae; order Tepidisphaerales; family Tepidisphaeraceae; genus JBGPEF01. The sequence continues at coordinate 8,537 of DASYUA010000001.1, read as the reverse complement.
GTACTGGGCCTCATTCAGCGCCTCGATATTCGACTCGGCCGGATCAGCCTGCACCGCAAACCGGATCGGCGCGCTCCCCTCCACGCGAATCTCATACGGCCCCGCAAAATCCGTCCCCCCAAACTGCACGAACGGCGCTCCATTCACCAGCTCAACCCGCTTTGCCTCGTGTACCTCCTCCTTCGTCGCCGAAGAAAAATGCCTCGGCGCCTTGCTGATGATCGCATCCTTGTTCAAAAACTCGACCGGAGGCGTGTGCGCAAACTCGTTCCCCGCCCCAATCGTCAGATGCTCATCCTGCCGCGCCACCAGATGCCCCAGCGTCCGCAGCATCAGCGGCACGAACGTCCCCGCCCGCGCCCCCAGGTCATTCCACTCCGTATCCGCGCTGCTCGAGAACAAAACCACCCGCCCCTGCCCCCAATCCCTCTCCATCATTGCCGGCCGATTATCCGCAAACCGCAAAATCACCCGTGCCTCCCCCGCCGGCGCGGCATCTCCCGCCGGCTTCTTTCCCGTCTCCTCCGGAGCTAAATCAAACGCGCGATAAAACCGGATCGTCGCCAGGCTCCCCGCATTCGGATCCTTCCAGATCGACACAATCGGATGCTCATACCCCTTGTCCGCCAGCGAAAACCACTGCTCCTGCGCCTTCGCATCCCCCCGCGCCTGCCCCAGCCCCGCCGGCAGCAACGCATATCTTTTGAACAACTGCTCGTTATAAAAATTGACATTGATATTGTCCCCCACAAACACCACCAACCCCCCGCCGCCCCTCACGTAATTCACCAACTGCCCCACCACGCTGGCCGAAAAATCGGTGACGTTCGCGCTCATCACCGCATCAAAATCCTCAAACCGAATCCCCTCCAATTCCGTTGGCGTCTTCACCGTCAGCTTCACAAAATATTCATCCCACTGCGCCCGCGGCACCGGCCGCAGCGCATTGCGCAGGAAAAATGTCTCGCTCTCCCGCGCCTCTCGACCCGGATCGCCGTCTATTAATAATACTTTCACTTCCTTCACCGCCCGCAGCGCCACCGTCCTCCAATCATCCGCCGGCAGATGGTCCCCATCGATCTTGGCCGTCACCGTGTGAAACCCATCCGCCTTCATCCGCGCAAACAGCGAAACACTCCGCGATTCGCCCCCCGGAATCGACGCAATCGTCGTCTGATCCATCGGCGGCTCCCCATCCACCGCGATGCTCACGTTCACATCATTCGCTTCACTCTTCCCGAAATTTTGCACCCTCACATTCAGCCGCACCGGCACATTCACCGCCACCACTCCCCCATCAAGCCGCAATCCCGCTATCCCCAGGTTCTTCTCTTCCGGCCGCCCCACAAACAGCAGATGCGCCCGCACCTCCCGCCGATTGTCCTCCATCACCCGCCGAATCTCTTCCATCCGGCTCCACCCCGCCGCCTGGCCATCGGTGATCACATAAATTTCCTTCCTCAATTCCGGCCGCCCCGACAGTGTTTCCATTGCAACCTTGATCCCCTCCAGCAAATTCGTCCCCCGGTCAAACACCGCAGCCTCCTTGATCTGCTCACTCGCCAGAGTCAGGTCATAAGTCGGCTCGGGAATCAACTTGTGTACCACATCGGACGCCAGCAGCACCGCCACCGAAGACCCCGTCGGCATCGTCCGAATCACCTCATCCGCGGCCCGCTTGGCCGCCTCAAACTTCGGCTCCACCCCATCCGTCTGTGTCATCGAATAAGAATTGTCCAGCACGATGACCGCGGTGACCTTGCTCAATCCCAGCGCCCCCGCCGCCGCGCGCAAAACCGGCCGCGCCAGCGCCAGCGCCAACAACGCCAGCAGCAGGCACCGCAATATCAACAGCAGCATGTCCTCAATCTTGATCCGCCGCTGATTCTTCTCCACCGAGATCCGCACAAACCGCATCGCCGCCCATACCACCCGCTCAAACTTCCGCCGATTCAGCAAATGAATGATGATCGGTATCGAAACCGCGCCCAGCCCGGCGAGCATGAGTGGATTCAAAAACATGTCTTCCGTACCACGGGCATCCTGCCCGTCTCTTCAAATCCTTTTCTGGTCTGCGCAAATCTGCGTTATCTGCGCCATCTGCGTTCAACTCTTCTTCTTACCTGGTGTGCGTTTTCAATCTGAACGCTAAGTAGCCACTAATTACTTCGTGCAGTGCATGTCCGGTATTCACCAGCATGTAATGCACATTGTTCCTCTCGCACCCCTCCCGAATCTTCCTGCGAAAATCCTCCACCGCCTGCAAATAGCTCTTCCGAATCTCCCGCGGCCGCGTCAGTATCTGCGGGATCGCCTCCAGCCCTTCAAATTCCACCATCCCCGAAAACGGAAAATCCAATTCAAACGGGTCCATCACATGAAAGACGATCACTTCGCTCCCCCCAAACCGGATGTGCTGAATCCCCTCCAGGATCTTCTCCTCATCATCAAACAAATCGCTGATGATGATTACCATCCCCTTCCGCCGAATCTGCCCCGCCAGCTCGTGCAAAACCGGCCCGATGCTCGTCTGCTGCGTCGGATTAAACTCCGCCAGCACCTTCATGATGTTATGAATCGACCCCAGATTCCCCGTTCGCGGCACGTACCCCCGCATCGCCGTATCAAACACCCCCGCCGCCACCGCATCCCGCTGGTGCAGGATCAGATAGCTCAACACCGCTGCCATCATCTTCCCATACTGCAATTTGGTGATCGACCCCGACCCATACTTCATGGACTCGCTGCCATCGAGAAGAATGTTGGCGACGTAATTGGTTTCCTGCTCATATTGCTTGAGGTAATAGCGATCCGTCCTTCCCAGCACCTTCCAGTCCAGGTGACGGGTGTCATCGCCAGGAACATATTCGCGGTGCTGCGTAAACTCAATCGCAAATCCCCGAAACGGCGACTTGTGTTCCCCCGCCATGTAGCCTTCGACAATAAATCGCGCATGCAGACCAAGCGATTCAGCCTTCTGAATCGCCAGCGGATCAAGCAAAATATTCGGTGATTTCGCCATAGTCACAACTCGCCCGCGGATTTACCACGAAGCTCACGAAGTCACGAAGAACAATTAGTCGCATCACGCCTCACGACCCCGCACACTTCTTCCAGAAAAATAAAATCCAGTGATATACACATGATTACGCGCAATCCGAGTAGCGAGCCTTCGTGTCTTCGTGCCCTTCGTGGTGAAAAAACCTGTGCGCGAATCCTCATTCGAGTTTCGCATCCTTCTGCACCGCCCCCAATATCCTCCGCGTAATATCATCCGCCGTAACCCCCTCACTCTGAGCAGCAAAATTCGGAATGATCCGGTGCCGAAACACCGGCAGCGCCACCGCCGCCACATCCTCCGTGCTCACGTGATACTGCCCCCCCAACATCGCCCTTGCCTTGGCCCCCAATATCAAATTCAAACTCGCCCTCGGCCCCGCCCCCCACGTCAGCCACTTCTTACAAAAATCCAGCGCCTCCGGCGTCTTGGGCCTTGTGACTCTGACCAATTTCTCCGCATACGCATACACATGCTCCGCCACCGGCATCTTCCTCACGATATTCTGTAGCGCCAGAATATCCTCCCCCGACAGAATCGCCGTCGGCTTCTCCCCCCCCAGCCCCGTCGCCATCTTCATGATCGCCCGCTCTTCAATCGCCGACGGATAATCCACCAGCACCATGAACATGAACCGATCCAGCTGCGCCTCCGGCAGCGGATAAGTCCCCTCCTGCTCCACCGGATTCTGCGTCGCCAGAACGAAAAACGGATCCGGCAATTTGTAATCCACCCCACCCACCGTCACCTTCCGTTCCTGCATCGCCTCCAGCATCGCCGCCTGCGTCTTGGGCGGCGTGCGGTTGATCTCATCCGCCAGCACGATGTTCGCGAAAATCGGCCCCTTCAAAAACTTGAACTGCCTCTCCCCCGTCGATTGATCCTGATAGATCACCTCCGTCCCCGTAATATCCGACGGCATCAAATCCGGCGTAAACTGAATCCGCTTGAACGACAGATGCAGCGTCTGCGCCAGCGATGAGATCATCAGCGTCTTGGCCAATCCCGGCACACCCACCAGCAGCGCATGCGATCGGGTGAAGATCGAGATCAATATCTCGTCGATCACCTGCTCCTGCCCCACGATCACCTTCGCCAACTCACCTTTGATCGCCGCCCGCGCCTGTTTCAGCCGCTCGATCGCCGCCAGATCCTCATTCCCCGGCCGCATCTGCGTCGCCGCTGCTGTTCCCGTTGCCATAAAAATATTTCTCCCAGTTCACGAATAGGATGTCGCGCAAATCGCGGCCCTGCGGGGCAGGTTAGAAGCTCGCAATCACCGCTCAAGCTACCCGTCGCCGCCAGACACTGTTGAAGCCAAAAAATTGCTGCGACCACGGGCGCAGCCACCACCGATTCACCCTATTGTAGCGACAACTCATAGACGTCACGTCCCCCATTCTTCTTACTCATGATCGACTCGCCCCGCCGATCCCGCGCCTCGTCCCAGGCGCGCCTCCGTGTCTCCGTGATGAATCTCCGTTATCTTTCCCTCATGCCCCTCTTCCGCCAACACCCCGACGGCTCCTACCGTTCCCACAACTGCACCATCACCGGCGACGTCCGCATCGGCCCCCATTCCAGTGTCTGGTTCAACACCGTCATCCGCGGCGACGTCGCCCCCGTCACCATCGGCCAGCGCGTCAACGTCCAGGACAACGCCATCATCCACTGCGATACCGGCGTCCCAAACATCATCGAGGACGACGTCGTCATCGGCCACGGCGCCATCGTCCACGGCAAATTCGTCGGCCGCGGCTCCCTCATCGGCATGGCCGCCACATTGCTCTCCCGCACCCACATCGGCGCAGAATGCTTAATCGCCGCCGGCGCAGTGGTCGCCCCCGACACCATGATCCCCGACCGGCATCTAGTAGTAGGAGTCCCCGCCAAAATCATCCGGCCCCTCAAACAGGAAGATCTCGACTACATGCAATGGCTCACCAATCATTACGTCGAGCTCGCCCAAAAATACCTCACCGGCTTCTTCGACCCGCCCGCCTGATCAATCGAAAATCGAAAATCGAAAATTCAGTACACCCCCAGCTCCCTCAACCGCTCCACCAAATGCTCCGAATTAAACGGCTTGCTGATGAAATACGTCGCCCCCACGTGCTCCAGCGACCGGATATTTTCCATCGACGTATCCCCGCTGAGCACGATGATCGGCAATTTCGGCCCAAACCGCTCCCGCAGCTTTGACGACAAAACCAGCCCCGAAATGTCCGGCAGATGAATATCCACGACAGCCGCCGCCAGCATCTCGCCTTCCACCTGCTTCAGCGCATCCATCCCGTTGTAGCAAATGCTCACCCGCCATCCCTCGTGGCTCAGCAGCCGCGCCAGTGCATGCACCACGCTCTCGTTGTCATCCACAACGAGCACGCACGGCTTCTCGCCTCCGCGCAAGCCATCTTCATTCCCGTCCGTGTTATCGGAATTAGATATCATGAGATGGCCACCACTGTAGACCCCTCCTCCACTCGCGCGAAGTCCAATAATTCCACCTTCCGAAAACCCTGAACAACACGCAAGTCCATCGCATCCTCATCCGATGGCCACCAGTGGAAATGGCAACTTTCCCGCCGTCAGCCCGTCCAATGAACATGAAGTTTCCCAGCCGTTCGTTCCTCCTCGCCCTGGTCGCGATCCTTCTCGCCACCGCCCTCGCCTATTCACGAATTCCATCATCACATTCCGCTTCCAGCTCCCCGCCACCCGCAAAATCCACCGACTGGCCCACCTACCGCGCCAACCAGACCCGCAGCGGCTCCCCCGATCATCTCCAGGGCCCGGCCTCCTCCCCCAAAATCCTCTGGATTTACCGCGAAACCATCGTCACCCCCAGCGATTTCTCCTCCTCCCCCGCCATCGTCGGCAATCGCGTCTTCGTCGCCTCCGCCAACATCGACGTCGTCTCCCGCTCCGGCTTCGTTTATTGCCTCGACGCCACTACCGGCCAAAAAGTCTGGCAAATTCCCACCAATCAGGAAGTCTATTGCTCTCCCGCCGTCGTCGACGGCCGCGTCTACATCGGCGAAGGCCTCCACGACAATACCAACTCCCTCTTCCGCTGCCTCGATGCCGCCACCGGCAAGCTCCTCTGGCAATTCAAAGTAGCCAGCCACGCCGAAGGCCCCCCCACCATCCGCGACGGCCGCGTCTACTTCGGCGCGGGCGACGACGGCATCTATTGCCTCAACGCCATCACTGGCCAAAAAATCTGGCAATTCCCCGGCTACCACATCGACGAATCCCCCGTCCTCGCCGGCAACGTACTCCTCGTCGGCACCGGCTACGACCGCGCCAGCTATCTGGCCATCAACGCCAAAACCGGACGCCTCCTCTGGCAGCGACCCATGGCAGCCAGCGTCTGGGGCACCAGCGCCATCGCCGGCGACCATGTCTACTTCGGCCTCTCCAACGCCCAGGTCGGCGGCTCCGGCCCGGCCGACCTCGGCAAAGTCCATTGCGTCAATATCAACAATGGCCAGGACATCTGGACCTATAAACTCTCCCGCTCCGTCGGCACCTCCATGGCCATCGCCGACGATCAGCTCTTCTTCGGTTGCTGGGATGGCAATATCTATTGCCTCAACCGCACCACTGGCACGCTCAACTGGAAAACCGACACCGGCGGCCCCCTCAACTCCAGCCCCGCCATCGACTCCCATCGCCTCTACCTCGGCACCTCGACCGGAAATGTTCTCGCCCTCTCCCGTTCCACCGGCCAAATCCAATGGACCCTTCCCCTCCCCACTTCCGCCTCCGACCCCTGCCAGATCGTCTCCTCCCCCGCCCTCATCAACGGCCGCCTCTATCTCGGAACCACCAACAACCAATTCCTCTGCGTCGGCTCCGGCGAATGACTCTCGTCCGCGCCTCTGTGCGGATTCATCCTCTTTCTCTTTCTCTCAATTGCATCCGCATTTCATTTCCCCCACCAATCCAATAAAAAAACCGCGGGCACCTCGCGCCCGCGGCCTTTCTTAATTCCAATTGTTCTAGTCCAGTTCCCTGCCAATCCTTACTTACGGAGCAATTCTTACTTGCGGGGCCCAAGGATCGCATCCTTCGCCGCCTTGGCAATCCGGAACTTCAAAACCTTCTTCTTGGGAATCAATTTCTCCTGACCCGCATCCGGGCCAAAACGCATGATCATCTTCCGCGCCGGCCGGTCCACCAGCACCAGCTTGCCCAGGCCCGGAACCACAAACGTGTTCTTCGCCTGCTTGTAGGCCAGTTCCGCCTGTGCCTCGATCACCGCCGCCGCCTGCTTCTTGGTGATCCCCGCCCGCTCGGCCAGATACGCCGCCGTCTCCGACTTGCTCAGAGTCTTGCCTGCTGACTTCGCCATAGCGATTCTCCTTACGTTGAGAGTGTTGGACCCGCCGCTCCCCACATGAATTGTGGACCACGGCGGGCGATGCCTTCGCCGATGCTCTTCGTACCAAACCCGTTCGCTTTTTCGTACGAATTCGGCGAACCGGTTTTCGTACGAATCCGCACCGACGGAAAGCGGATGCGCTCACAATCGCATCCCGAATCACCAGCCCCGGTTAAGCCCAGGAAAGCCAATGATCCCTAAGGAAACTTCCAAGTCTCCTTCTTTGCCGCAAAAAAATACCGGAAAAACAAGCGAATTCAATGGCTCAGCTTAAGAATTCCCCGAATTTTCCGAGAATTCTAACGTAAAGCCAAAAATGCATCATGACAAACACTCATTACAGCAACGCCCAAGCGGGATATTGAGGGTCCCCAAACCCGATCAATCGGGTTTGGGGGCCCTACCCTCAGCCGCCAGCGAGCTCGCTTCTTTGAATTTGAATCGTAATCGCGCGAACAGCCGAGCTGCGCACTCAACCGAGCGCGCCTTGGTGCCTTAGCGTCTTAGTGTTTAATCCCCGTCTTCAATCCGTGTGCTTAACCTGTCGCACCGCCAGCTCCCACCCCATTCTCATCACTAAAAACAAACCCACCAGCGTCACCCCCACCCCCCCCGCCGCGTACACCCCCGCGCTCACCCACATGAATCCCATCGCATTACGCAACACGTTCAGCGCCACCATCAGCATCAGCATCCCCATCACCTGCACCGCCATCATCCCGCCGGTCGCCTTGGCCAGCCGATGATATCCGCCGCGCCCCGCGATTCCCGCCACCCGCATGTTCACCAATATCATTGCCGCCATATCCAGAAAAATCAGCCATGTCAGCAGATCGTAATACCCCACCTCCAGCAACCCATGCACATCGTAAGCCCGTTGCGACACCAATACCCCAAACACCAACCCCGCAACCGCCATCACGCTGGCAAGCAGCCGCCCAATCCCCGCGATTCCCATAATCCCCACCCGTTCCGGCCACATCACCGCCACCACCCCCGTCGCATACGCCGCCAAACTCGCCAGTGCCCAACCGCTCGCCAGATGCCCCCGCAGCAAATCGCTCAATATCCACAACTTCGGCCCCCCCGGCC